>NZ_JBYUOW010000005.1:0-191843 GCF_058136395.1 Pseudoflavonifractor sp. HNCC25GI2 | reverse complement strand
AGCGGGTTCGATTTGGAAAGGAGGAGCAAGGGAGCGGGCGGATGACGTCTTTTTTGCCGTGGGCATAAAAAGACGTGGTCGCAAAGCAAACTTTGCGACCACATAGATGCCGCAGCTTTCAGGTTTGCTCCCAAAACCAAATCACAACCCAGCGTCAGCGGTTGTGATTTGGAAAGGAGGAGCAGCGGCATGAGTGCGCTCTGACTTTAAAAAAAGTCGGAGCAAGCGATATAAAGCTTGCTCCGACGTGGTGCCGGTGACCGGACTCGAACCGGTACGCTGTCGCCAGCGGTGGATTTTGAGTCCACTACGTCTACCAATTCCATCACACCGGCATGTGCGAAGGCTATTATACACGAAATTATGATTTTTGGCAAGAGATGCAGTTTAAAATTTTTGTAGTGCTTTCACGGCAGAATGTGCTTCTGCTCATTCGAAAAGCCGCAGAAGGATATGAAGTCCTTCTGCGGCTTTGTCTCTGATACATGAACGCATTTTAATTTCGCCGGTTCCCCAAGAAACGGAGCAGATAAAGGAACAGGTTTAAAAAGTCCAGATACAGTTGAAGCGCCGAGAAAATAGAAGCCTTTTCCAGCATATCAGGGTAGCCCGCATAGTAGCTGTAATAGGCTTTGATCTTCTGGGTATCGTAAGCGGTATAGCCGAGGAAAACAGCAATACCGACAAGACACACCATCTGATCCAGCATGGTAAACCCGGGGATAAAGAGAGATATCACGGCAAACACAATCAGGAAAATCAAACCAGAGAGCAGAACAGGGCCAAACCCACTGAGGTCCCGCTTAGTCAGATACCCATAGGCGGCCAGTATACCGAAATAGACAGCGGTGGCCAAGAAGACAAATACAACGCTGGTCAGGTCATACAGATAGAGGTAGATGGAAATTGTAAATCCGAACAGAGCGGAAAAGGCAATAAAAATCGACTTAGCCGTTCCCACAGACATGCGCTCAATGCGTCTGACCATGGTGATGGAGAGAATCAGAGTGGCAATCAGGAAGATAAGCTGCGCGGCCGGGAAATAAATCAACGTATAGTAGGTTGCATCTGTCATCCAGCAGACAATGGCCACTCCAAAGGTGATCATCAGCCCCAAAACCATCCAGAGGAAGGTCTTGGAGGTATACTGGCCAAGGGTTTCCATCTGACCTTCCCGCATCATGCTTCGGTCAAACTCATAGGGATCAAAACTCATAAAAAGCACTCCTTTCGCTGCTGATAACAGCTGCCTGCTTCCTGCACGAAGGTACATTGTCTGGAGAACACTATTACAGTTTTACCCGCAGACAGGATTCTCATGCTTAGGCACATTATAGGGCAGGAAGAGGAAAAAAGCAACTGCATCTTGCTTGCCGCAGTCAAGCAGCGGTAAATTACGCAGGCCCGCCGAATCGTTTCGACGGGCCTGCATGTTTCATCGGTTTTTAAAAACGTAATTATAGAAGTCGTTTTCCACGATCAACGAGGTACATTGCAACTTATACTCCACCAGTTTTTTCATGGCGGAGACGTAGCTTTCCTGCTCTTCAGCAGTCATGGTGACCCCGGGCGCCGGAGTGAACTCCTGAGTGAAGCGATTGTAGAAGCCCTTGTCCGACTTCCAGCACCGGGAGCTGAATACCACCAGGCCCTCACTGGTGGACAGAATATCGCTGCCCGAGAGCATGCGGGAGTCATACTCCAGACCCAGCAGGTTGGACACCGTGGGCAGGATGTCAACCTGGCAGCAGACCTTGTCTACCTGCAGCGGCTCTTCCATACTGGCCGACCACATGATGAGGGTGTTCTTGTAGACGTCGAAATCGATGTTGGACTCATCAATGTTGGTCAAAGCCTCAGAACTGCCGAAGGTCTTCCCGGTCAGCTCCTCCAGCACATCCACATCCGCATAGGGAATGTGGTCGCCGGTGGCAATGATCAGAGTTTTGTCCAGCTTTCCGGCCTCATCCAGACGCTGAATCAGGTACTCCAGAGCACGGTCCACCTCGATGGCGGCTGCGGCCACATAGGCCTGGGTCTTCTCGCTGTAAGGCAGGCTGGATACCAAGTCCTTGTACTGGGTTGCAACGCGGTTCCAGCCATAGTTGGTGTGGCCGCTGACCGTCAGGTAGTAGACGTGGAAGGGCTGGTCACTGTGAATATAGTCGTCCACGCTGACTTCGATCATATACTTGTCACGCTGAGGCCACAGACGGTCCGTGCCCGCCTCATTCTCCTCACACTGAAGACCATTGGTGTAATACTTCCAGTCATAGCCCAGGTTGGTGTGGGAGGCATTGCGCCCATACATGTCCTGGTTATCGTGGTAGCCCACAACCTGGTAGCCTTCCCGGCCCAGCTGCTGAGCAAGGGAGAAGTAGCAGTTGGTTCCCAGCTCACCGGTACGCTTCATGGTGATGGGAGTGCCGTTCTTGGGGTACAGACCCAGAAGGGTCTGGCATTCGCCATTGGAGGTGCTGGTGAAGTGGAGCGCGGTGTAGTAATTGTTGAACACAAAGCCCTCGTTGGCCAGCTTATAGAGGGTGGGCGTCAGGACAGGGTCAATGGCGTATCCGGAGAAGCCCTCCAGCACGAACTGGATGACATTATAGCCCTCGAACATACCGGTATACTCATTCTTGTTGGTGGGGGTAACACTATTGAAGTAGTTGGCCAGCCAGGCAATGTCATTGTTGCTTGCGCTTGCCGCGATAGCGGCCAGATTTACGTCCATGACATTGGGCGAGGTGTCAATCACTGGCTCGCTATTGCCTGTGGAGGTATCCCCGGAGGAACTGCCCGAAGCGCTGGAAGAGCCGCCGCCCAGCGAATCCAGGCCGCTGAAGTCATTGTCCAGGTTGGCCTTGGGCTTGATGATCTGATGCTTGATATCCAGGCGGAGCATGGTCCACAAGCCCAGCTGCTCCACCTGGTCGTCGATATTGGTATCCACGTGGTAGAGCTGCTTGGGGGTCAGGTCTCCGCTCCAGGGCAGATGGATGACGCCCAGTCCGACCACGTGGAAAAGGACCGCACCGGCCAGTACAAGACCGGCAAAACGGATATCAAAGCGCTCAAAGCCCAGGAATCGGTTCCCGAAGATGATCAGCAGAATGGTGGGCAGAAACAGAATCAGAATCAGGAGAATGCTGCTGAAAATCTGATCCTTAATTACCTCAATATAGTCCGTCAGCCGATTTTCTGCGGCAGTGCCCAGTGTGCTGAGCGGATAATAGGATTGAAGAATCCGTTTTGCAATGAACTCGATCACATAGACCAGGGAAAAAAGACCAGTCAGCACCTTGGTAAGAATACTGTTCACTCTCCGCCGGAACGGCAGAGTAAGGGCGGAAAACAGCAGTCCGGCCGCAATGCTGAAGACCAGATACACCGGGATGTAGGCCAGGTTTGTTTTCATGCTGATATGGAGAACCAGCTCCAGATACACAAATAAGACCGGGAAAAACAATACACGCAGCAAAGTCTGGAGTGACTCCGAGGGCGCGTAAGAAGAGGAAGCGTGGCTACTACGATAGACCCGTTTCCCATTGTAGGAATTAGGACGCATTTCTGGAATTACCTCCGTATGATCTCTTTCGTTCTTCCAATGGATCGCGGCGAAAAAGAGGAGATATTGAGGGGGCCTCTCCCCTTTTCACCAGCGATTCCATTTGTATCATGTTACGGCTGCTTCGTCAAGAGATTTTAAGCTTCATTTAATAGACGCACGGCGTATCTAATTTGTTTCCGCTTATGGGAAATTTTATCCAAGGAGAGAGAACAAATCCAACTGGCTGGTTTCAGGCATATCACCGAACGCCCCTGCTTCCTTCAAAAGTCCGATGTGGGTCTTGGACAGCTTGGGACAGGCGGTAGAAACCTCTTCAATGGAGATAAAGCGTTTTCCCTTCCGGACCTCCTCCAGAGAGAGAGCCGCGGTTTCGCCCAGTCCGGCCACCGAGACAAAGGGCGGCCGCAGGGCGTTATGCTCCTCGTCCACGGCAAAGTGAAGGGCCTTGGACTGGTAGAGGTCCATTCGGTCAAAGGTAAAGCCGCGGAGATAGAATTCGTAGCAGACCTCAAGCGTGGTGAGCATGTCCTGCTCCACAGCGGAGGCCTCCTTATCCTTGGCGATGATCTCCCGCATTTTCTTCTGACAAACCTCCATGCCGCGGCACATAAACGCCTCGTCAAAGGCCTTGGCACGAATGGAGAAGTAGGCGGCGTAAAAAGCCAGAGGCCGGTGGACCTTGAACCAGGCGATGCGGAAGGCCATCATCACGTAGGCTACGGCGTGGGCCTTGGGGAACAGATAGGCGATCTTTTTACAGGAGCCAATGTACCAATCAGGTACGCCTGCTGCCTTCATCTCGTCCTCGGCTCCCTCAGGCAGTCCCCTGCCCTTTCGCACGGCCTCCATGATTTTGAAGGAGCGCTTGGGGGGCATGCCCATCTTGATGAGGTAGAGCATAATGTCGTCACGGCAGCCGATGGCCTCGCCAACGGGGACGCCCTGATTCAGAATCAGGTCCCGGGCGTTGCCCAGCCACACGTCGGTGCCGTGGGAGAAGCCGGACAAGCGAATCAGAATATCAAACTGCTTTGGCTGGGTCTCCTCCAGCATGCCGCGGACGAAGGAAGTACCAAACTCCGGAATGGCGGTGCCGCCGGTTGGACCGAGAATCTTGTCGTTCTCATAGCCCAGAGCCTTGGAGGAGCTGAACAGGGACATGGTGTCTGGGTCGTCCAGGGGAATTTCCCGGGCATTGACGCCGGTCAGGTCCTCCAGCATGCGGATCATGGTGGGATCATCGTGTCCCAGCATGTCCAGCTTCAGAAGGTTGGACTCCATGGAGTGGTATTCAAAATGGGTGGTGATGATGTCGCTGTTGGGATCATCTGCAGGGTGCTGGACAGGACAAAAGTCATAGATCTCCTTGTCCTGAGGGATAACCACCATGCCGCCGGGGTGCTGGCCGGTGGTGCGCTTGACACCGGTGCAGCCGATGGCCAAGCGGTTTTCCTCCGCCTTGGAGGCACTCTTCCCCTTCTCCTCCAGGTACTTCTTTACGTAACCAAAGGCGGTTTTTTCCGCCACCGTGCCGATGGTGCCTGCGCGGAACACGTGGGTCTGTCCAAAGAGCTCAAAGGTGTAGCGGTGGGCGTTGGCCTGATACTCACCGGAGAAGTTCAGGTCGATATCCGGGACCTTGTCACCGCCGAAGCCCAGGAAGGTTTCGAAGGGGATGTTGAAGCCGTCCTTGACGTACTTGGTGCCGCATACAGGACATACGGCATCGGGCATGTCCGCGCCGCAGCCGTAGCCGTTGGCCGGGCCGAACTCAAAGTCGGAGTGCTTGCACTTGGGACAGCGGTAGTGGGCGGGCAGAGAGTTTACCTCTGTGATACCCGACATGAAGGCCACCAGAGAGGAGCCCACCGAACCACGGGAGCCAACCAGATAGCCGTGCTCCAGGGAGTTCTGCACCAGCTTCTGGGCGGACATATAGATGACGTCATACTTACAGCGGATGATGTCGCCCAGCTCCGCCTCGATGCGGTCCACCACAATCTGAGGGGGATTTTCGCCGTACAGCTCATGGGCCTTGCCCCACACCAGGCGCTTCAGCTCTCCATCAGAGTCCTCCAGCTTAGGAGCAAACAGCCCCTGGGGCAGCGGCTCGATGGGGTCGCACCAGTTGGCGATGAGGTTGGTGTTGGTCACTACAACCTCCTTGGCTTTCTCCTCCCCCAGGTAGGCAAATTCCTTGAGCATCTCGTCGGTAGTCTTGAAGTAGATGGGCAAGGGCTCGTCCGCGTCCTCAAAGCCCTTGCTGGCCAAGAGAATGTGGCGGTAAATCTCATCCTCCGGGTCCAGAAAGTGGACATCGCCGGTGGCGCACACCGGCTTGCCCAGCTCCTCGCCCAGCTTCACGATGGTGCGGTTAAAGTCCCGCAGCTCCTCCTCACTCTTTACCATGCCCTTGCGCAGCATGAACTGGTTGTTGCAGATGGGCTGAATCTCCAGATAGTCGTACCAGGAGGCGATACGCTTGAGCTCATCCCAGTCCTTGTCCGCCACCACGGCCTGAAAGAGCTCGCCCGCTTCACAGGCGGAGCCGATGATCAGACCCTCACGGTTTTCATTGATGAGGGACTTGGGCATGGTAGGCACACGCTTGAAGTGCTCCAGGTGGGACAGGGAGATGAGCTTATAGAGATTTCGAAGTCCGGTCTGATTCTTGGCCAGAACGATGAGGTGCTTGGGATGACGGCGGGCCTTCCCATGCTTCCGCAGCTTGGGCATGTAGCCGTTGATTTCGCCCAGGGTGTGGAGCCCCGCATCCTCCAGCATCTTGAAGAACGGGGGCAGCATGTAGGCCACGGTAGCGGCGTCGTCGCTGGCCCGGTGGTGGTTAAAGGCGGGCAGATGAAGGTGCTCGGCCACAATGTCCAGCTTGTACTTGCCCAAGTCGGGCAGCAGGTTCTGGGCCAGAATCAGGCTGTCCACCGAGGGGTTATGGAACGGGAGGCCATATTTGCGGCAGCCCGCAGCAATAAAGCCCATATCAAATTCGGCATTGTGGGCAGCCAAAGGACGGTCCCCGGCAAATTCCAGGAAGGCCCGCAGGGCCTCCTCCTGAGAGGGGGCGCCCACCAGCATCTCATCGGTAATTCCGGTGAGCAGGATGATTTCCTGGGACAAAATCCGTCCGGGGGCGGCGAAGGTGTTGAAGCGGTCGGTAATCTCACCGTTCTTCAAAATGACAGCGCCGATCTCAATGATGACCTCGTGCTTCTTATTAAGACCCGTGGTTTCGATGTCAAAGCAGACAATCTCATCCGAGAAGGCGGCGTTGGTTTCTCCGTGGACCACCACCCGGTCATCCACGTCATTGATGAAATAGGCCTCCACGCCATAGAGCAGCTTGATTTTTTTGGCCGAATGCCAGGCGTCCGGGAAGGACTGAGCCACTCCGTGGTCGGTGATGGCAATGGCAGGATGGCCCCAGGACTCCGCCCGCTTGACCACGTTCTTGTCCGGTCCCAGCTTGGGGCCCACGGCGGTGAGGGCGTCCATGGAGGACATGGTGGTGTGGAGGTGAAGCTCCACACGCTTCTCCGGCGCGGTATCTTCCTTCATCTTCTTCTCAGCTACGGCCACGGACACAGGCTCCAGCACCATATCGTTATAGAAGCGGTCAAGGTTCAGCCGCCCCTGAATTTTCAGATGCATTCCCTTTTTGATGCCGTCCACCAAGGGTTTGCCCTCGTCGCCGGGGAAGAATTTATTCACCCGGATGGAGCCGGTGTAGTCAGTGACGTCAAAGGCCACCACCCAGGCACCCCGCTTTTTCAGCTCCCGGTTGTCGATGGCGAACACGTCACCCTCCACCACAACCATGCCCATGTCAAGCTCCAGATCGCCTATGGGGATTGGGGCCTTGGAGATAGCCTTGCCAAAGATGGCCTTGCCGGAGGGCTTCTTCTCCCCCTTGTGGACCGTGGGACTGACCGCAGCCCGTTTCAAAGCGGCCTGACGAATGGCCTCCGCCCGGGCAAACGCATCCTGAGGCGTCTGCGGAGCCGTGGAAGGTGCCGGGGCAGGTTCAGCGGCCGAAGGAGCCGCAGCGGGGGCCGTCTGTGTGGGCGCCTCGGGGGTGGGCTGAGACGGGGCCGCCGGAGCAGATGTAATTTTGACCGAGGAGAGACCGTAGGCTCTGGCGAGGGTCTCCTCTGCCTCACGAATCAGGTTGCTTCCCGCGCCGCCTGCACCCTCCACCACGATTTTGGCGCTTCGGGTTGCCTTATCAATGGCGGCGGACACAATGAGCCAGCCCTCCACCGCCTGAGCCAGCTCAGCCCAGCGGCGCAGGGCGGAAAACATCTGTAAAAATGGTATCTTTTTCGACATTCGTCCACTCTCCGTTACATAAATCCGGGATACGTCCCGAATGGCTCGGCCATCCTCCCAGAGGCATGGCCTGCCCGTTTAAAAGCCGGGAAACGTCTCTCCCTGAGGAGAGACGTTTCCGGAACCTATAGTTGTTTTACAGGGTATCAATGAGGGCAAACAGCTCATCCACCAGCTGGTCCTGAGGGACTTTTTTGATGATCTGCCCTTTTTTGAAGAGCAGGCCCTCCCCCACGCCGCCGGCAATGCCGCAGTCCGCGGCGCTGGCCTCTCCAGGGCCGTTGACCACGCAGCCCATGACGGCCACGGTGATGGGCTTGTCCACTCCCTTGAGGCGTTCCTCCACCTCATTGGCCAGAGCTATGAGGTCGATGCGGGTGCGGCCGCAGGTGGGACAGGACACCAGCTCTGCCCCTTCCCGGCGGATGCCGGCAGCCTTGAGAATCTCACGAGCGGCGTACACCTCCTGAACCGGATCGGCGGACAGGGATACCCGCATGGTGTCCCCGATGCCCAGAGCCAGCAGACCGCCGATACCCACGGCAGATTTCAGAGTACCCATTCGAACGGTCCCAGCCTCAGTCACTCCAATATGTAAAGGATAATTACTTTGCTGGCTCATCAGCTGATAGGCTTTCATGGTAATGGGAACACTGGAGGATTTTAGCGAGACGCAGATGTCATCAAAGTCAAACTGCTGAAGCAAACGGATGTGGCCGAAGGCGGACTCCACCATGGCCTCGGGACATACCCGTCCGTATTTGGCCAGCAGCTCCTTTTCCAGGGAGCCGCCGTTCACCCCGATGCGGATGGGAATCCCACGTTGCCGGCAGGCGTCAGCCACAGCCTTCACCTTATCTGCACCACCGATGTTGCCCGGATTGATGCGGACTTTGTCGGCACCGGCAGCAATGGCCTCCAGAGCCAGCTTATAGTCGAAATGGATATCCACCACCAGAGGCAGCGGGCAGTTTTCCTTGATCTTCCCTACGGCCTTGGCGGCAGCCATATCCGGTACGGCCACCCGGACAATATCACATCCGGCAGCAGCCAGGGCACGGATTTGGCTCAGCGTAGCCTCCACGTCGTCGGTACGGGTATTGGTCATGGACTGTATGGAGATGGGGGCGCCGCCGCCAACGGTGACGCCTCCCACTTGAATTGCCTTTGTCATCCTCAGACTCCCCTTTCGAGACTAATGCCCAAATATTTTTCCGACGTCGCTGAGGGTTACCACCAGCATCAGACCCATCAGCGCCATCAGTCCCGCCATATGCACGTAGCCCTCATACTTGGGCGCAATCTTGCGGCGGAACAACAGATACAAAACACCGTTGAGCAGCAGGAAGAAAATCCGGCCGCCGTCCAGGGCGGGCAGAGGCAGCAGATTCATGACAGCCAGGTTGACAGCAATCAGTGCTGCAAAGAAAGCCAGGTTCATGGCGGCATCCGCTGCTGTGGCGGACTGCTGTCCCACTTCGGTCATGGTGTCCACAATGCCCACCGGACCAGACAGCTCCCGAATACCGACCTGGCCGGAAATAAGGGTACCTAAGCTGGTCCAAACAACCTCCACCATATCCACTGCACTGTACCAGCTGTAAAGCAGGCGTTCTCCAAAGCTGGCATCGTAGCCCACAAGGCTCTTGCTGATTCCCCGCAGATTGGTAACGGTTCCGTCTTCCTCCACACGCTGCTGCCGGGGCATATAGACATCATTCAAGGTGATGCGCTCCCCGTTCCGGGAGATCACAAAGTCTACCTCATCTCCAGCGGCATCCAGGGCGGACAGCATCCGGTCCTGGCCGTACAGACTGAACATGCGCTGGCCATTGATGGACAATACAACGTCGCCCTCTTGAAGCCCGCAATTCTCCAGCCCATATCCGTCCAGGAACCCAGCCACCACCGGCATGGCAATTCCAGACAGCTGACAGAGCAAAACGGCCAGGATGATCATGCCGGTTAAAAAATTCATGGCCGCTCCGGCACACAGGATCAGAACTTTCCGCCAGCCCCTGGCCCGACCGAAGGAACGGGGATCGGCAGAGTCATCGTCCTCTCCCTCCATCGCGCAGTAGCCGCCAATGGGAAGCACTCTTAGACTGTAAAGTGTTTCTCCTTTCTCTTTGCTGAACACAGCGGGGCCCATGCCGATGGAGAATTCATTTACCTTCACGCCCAGCAGCTTGGCCGTAAGAAAATGTCCCAGCTCATGAACCGCAATCAGAACGCCGAAAATCAAGATGCCAATGATGATATAAAGCATAGAACCTCCAGATTTATGGTGGCAGCAGCCTCAGCCGACTGCCTCGCGGGCGGCCCGGTCTGCCTCCAGAACATCCGTCAGACCAGGATTCGCACAGACAGGTACCTGCTCCATGGCCCGTGCAACCTTTTCGCCAATGTCCAAAAAGCCGATTTTACCAGCCAAGAACTGTGCCACGGCCGCCTCGTTCGCTCCGTTGAGCACGGCACCGGCCGTCCCACCTGTCCTGGCGGCGCTCAGAGCCAGGTCCAGACAGCGGAAGGTCTCCAGATCCGGTGAGCCAAAAGTGAGAGGACCACAGTTCCAGAGATCCAACTCAGTGGCGGGGCCGGGCACCCGCTTGGGGAAGGTCAGAGCGTACTGAATGGGCAGACGCATATCCGGTGCCCCTAGCTGGGCAATCATGGCATTATCACAGTATTCCACCAGGGAATGGATAATACTCTCCCGATGCACAACCACGGAAATTTTTTCCGGCGGCATGTGGTAGAGATGCATGGCCTCAATGACCTCCAGACCCTTGTTCATCAAGGTGGCGGAGTCTACCGTGATTTTTGCCCCCATGGACCAGTTGGGATGCCGTAAGGCATCTTCCCTTGTCATGCCCTTTAATTCTGCGGCTTTTTTGCCGTAGAAGGGGCCACCGGAGCAGGTGAGAATCAGGCGTTTGACCTCTCCCCTGTCCCGGTTGCCCTGCAGACACTGAAAGAGGGCGGAGTGCTCGGAGTCCACGGGAATAATCTCGGCCCCGTAGTCCTTGGCCTCCTCCAGTACTAAAGTTCCAGCACAGACCAGAGTCTCCTTGTTGGCCAGGCCGATCCGTTTTCCCTCGCGGATGGCGGCAAGGGTAGGCCGAAGACCTACCATACCAACTACTGCGGTAATGACGGTATCGGCACTGGGAATGACCGCCGCCTCCAGCAGGCCCTCCATGCCTCCGGCTACCCGGATATCCGTGTCAGCCAGCCGGACCCGCAGGTCTGCGGCAGCAGACTCGTCCATCATAACCGCCAGTTCCGGATGAAATTTTCTGGCCTGCTCCTCCAGCTGCTTCACGCTGGAATTGGCCGTCAAAGCAGCCACACGCATGCCGCAGGCGGCAATCACCTCTAATGATTGCCGCCCGATGGATCCAGTAGAACCTAGAATTGAAATACAACTGCTCATATCAGTCACCTTTTGCGTCAATATGCCGCCATCTCATTGCTCAGCGAAATGCGGGAAGAAGCTCCACCAACAGCAGCAGCAGAGGCGCAGCAAAGGTCATGGAATCAAATCGGTCCAGCATGCCTCCATGGCCAGGGAGCAAATTTCCGTAGTCTTTGATACCGTATTGCCGTTTAATCAGCGAGAAGGACAGGTCGCCCAGTTCGGTGATCGCGCTGCCCAGCAGACCATAAAGGGCCATGATAGGCAGAGAGACATCCAGATGGGCAAACTGCTGAAGGATTACACCATACAGAAGCAGAAATACCGCGCCGGACAAAATGCCGCCGATATAGCCCTCCAGGGATTTTTTGGGGCTGACCATGGTAATACCCCTGTGCTTTCCCAGAAAAACACCGGCAAAGTAGGCGCCCGCGTCGGTCAAAAACGCGCAGATAACCGGTAAAAGGACCAGGTACTTGCCGTGCTCCATATCCTTGAGCTCGACCAGGGCAGACAAGAACAGGGGGATAATCAGGCCGCCGAACAGACAAATCATAATCTGCTCCGTTCCAATGGCCCGGTCCGTTCCATATAGCTTGATGGCCAGCAGAAACAGCGTTACCATCAGGAACAGTGCCACTGCCCGGATGTACCAGCTACCGTAGCCCCAATAGAGGCAGCCGCCCGGAATCAGAGCCGCCGCCAGAGCGGTATAGACATACATGCCGTTGTGATGCGCTACCTTCGTGGCACGCAGCAGCTCAAAGGAAGCCACCGCGCAGATGGCGGACATCAGAATTGCCAGCCAAATGGGCGGCAGGAAGAACAGGACAACAAAAAACAGCGGGGCCAGTACCACGGCCACAATAATTCTCGTCACCATATTGGGTCAGACACCTCCGAAGCGGCGGCTGCGGCTTTGATAGGCCGCAATGGCCCGGTGGAGCTCCTCTTTCGAGAAGTCAGGCCAGAGCACGTCCGTGAAGTAGAACTCCGCATAGGCGGACTGCCAGAGTAAGAAATTGGACAGCCGCAGCTCTCCGCTGGGCCGGATAATGAGGTCCGGATCCGGAATTCCTTTGGAATACAGGTACCCGCCGAACTGCTCCTGGGTCAGATGATTGGGATCTGCCTTTCCCTCCGCACAGTCCTGAGCGTAGGCCATAGCGGCCCGCAGCAGCTCATCCCGGCCGCCGTAGTTCAGACAGATGTTGACCTGACAGCCATCATAGTGGGTGGAAATTTCCTGGGTGCGCTGGCAGAGCTGGCGAAGCTCCGGCGTCAACGGGGAGAGATCGCCGAAAAAGGCCATCTTCACCCTGTCCCGTTCCATTTGTGCAATGGCCTCCAACAGGTACTTCTTCAAAAGCCCCATAATGGCAGAGACCTCATCCGCCGGGCGTTTCCAATTCTCCGTGGAAAAGGCATACACCGTCAGATATTCCAAGCCAATGTCCTTGCAATAGGTGGCAATGGAACGAAAGGTTTCCGCCCCGGCTGCATGCCCTGCCGTGCGGGGAAGCCCACGCTTTTTGGCCCAGCGGCCGTTTCCATCCATGATGATGGCAATATGGCGCGGCAAATGCTGCAGATCTGCCTGAGGCGGGGGCGGGGATGATTTCTTCTGGAAAAAGGCCATAGTCGGCACCTCGCTCCAAGCCCGTCCCCTGCCCCGGGCAGGTGGTACAGGCGGTAATATCAAACCAGCAAAGGGCCGCGGGGGCCGGCCATCCGGCTCCGCGGCCATTTGAATATGGACGGGAAACTTATACCGCCATCAATTCCTTTTCCTTGCTGACAGTCAGTTCATCAATATCTTTGCAGCGCTTGTCAGTCAGATCCTGCAGCTCCTTCTCCAGCTGCTTCTGATCGTCTTCGGTGATGTCGCCGTTCTTCTTCATCTTCTTGAAGTCTTCCATGGCGTCCCGACGGATGTTGCGTACCGCAACCTTGCCATCTTCGCCGTACTTGCGCACCTGCTTGGACAGATCCTTACGGCGCTCCTCCGTCAGCTGGGGGAAGGCCAAACGAATGACACGGCCGTCATTCTGGGGATTGATGCCCAGGTCGGAGGTCTGGATGGCCTTCTCAATGGCCTTCAGCAGAGAGCCGTCCCAGGGCTGAATGACCAGCGTGCGGGGGTCGGGAGAGGAAATGGCCGCCACCTGGTTCAGAGGCGTGGGCGTTCCGTAGTACTCCACCAAAATACGGTCCAGTACGCCGGCGTTGGCGCGGCCGGCACGGACAGAGGCAAAGTTTGCTTTGACGACCTCAATGGTTTTGAGCATCTTCTCGTCATACACCTTATTTTCAGGACTCATGGTCTTACTCCCTTTCCGTCTTTAATTTCTGAACAGGCCGGCTTTTTCAGCCGCCTACAATGGTTCCGATCTTCTCGCCCATAACGGCCCGGATGATGTTTTCCGGATCCTTGAGAGCAAAGAGCAAAACGGGAATCTTGTTGTCCATGGACAAGGAGGTGGCGGTGGAGTCCATCACCTTCAGGTGCTGAGCCAGCACGTCGTCATAAGTGATGGCATCATACTTGACCGCAGCGGGATCCAGCTTGGGATCGGCAGAATAGACGCCGTCAATGTTCTTGGCCAGCAGGATGACGTCGGCGTCAATTTCTGCGGCGCGCAGTACAGCCGCCGTATCAGTGGAAAAGAAGGGATTGCCCGTGCCGCAGCCGAAAATAACCACACGGCCCTTTTCCAGATGGCGGATGGCGCGGGAGCGAATATAGGGCTCGGCCATGGCGCGCATCTCAACAGCGGTCTGGACGCGGACAGCCACACCCTTCTGCTCCAGCACATCAGCTACGGCCAGGGCGTTGATGGCGGTAGCCAGCATGCCCATGTGGTCGGCACGAACGCGCTCCATCTGATCGCCGCCGTCCTTTACGCCGCGCCAGAAGTTACCGCCGCCGACGACAACGCCCACCTGAACACCCAGTTCCACGCAGCGCTTGATGACGTCACAGACCTGTCCGATCACATGGAAATCAAGACCGCGGACCTGCTCGCCCGCCAGGGCTTCTCCGCTAATTTTCAACAGTACTCGCTTATATTTAGGCTGAGCCATGGAAACCACTCCTTGTGTTACAATTCTTGCCTGTCTATTTTAATATAATTCTCTCCTTTTGCATAGAGGAAAGTGAAAAGTTTTTTGTGGCTAAATGGTTAATTTTTTCTTCTCTCGCTTTGGAACCCGAAAGAAGTCTGGATAAACATTGCGGGAAGTCTGAAACATACAGACTTCCCGCAAGATTCAGGATGCTTTCCGCAGAACGGTCCGATTTCCCGAGTGATAAATGGGCGTCCAGTCCACCTTGCGGACCAGAGCGCTGAGGGAAATGGGAATGTAGGTAAACATGAAAATTGGGAACGTAAAGACGTACAGAAGCTTTTTGTAGCCAGAAATCTGAATCTGCTTCCACTCGCACAGTACCGTCAAAAGGCCGTAAAGCAAAAGACCAAGGTAGAAATTGAACACAGTGCCGAGAATGAACTGCGTCGATACCTGAACGACTCTCGGAATCATGTAATCCGGACCGAACATGCAGACCAGACAGAGCGCTGCATTAAATGCAATTAACGCCAGAGTCAGTAGCATACCAGGGGCCACGGTTACAAACATATCATAGCAGGACCAACTTTTCAGGCTGGGCTTGGTGGTGAAAAAGTTCCGAAGCAGCTGAGCACTGTAATTGCTGTTGACCTGGTAGAAGCCCTTGGACCAGCGCATTCTCTGATCCCAGGACTGCTTAAAGGTGGTGGGCTGCTCATCATAGATGACAGCCTTGTCACAGTAGCCAATCCGGCGTCCCTTCAGAGCACAGCCGACCGAGAATTCAATATCCTCCGTCAGCAGATGATAAGGCCAGCCGCCATTCTCACGGATTACTTCAGCAGAAACCAGGAAGCCCGTACCAGAGACGTGGCAGTTGGAGCCCAGCATCATACGGGGGAAATTCAAGAAGCGGGCCTCACGCAGGAACCAGATGGCGTAACCGGCAGAAATCCAGTTTGCACCAAAGTTGCTGGAATTACGGTAACAAGTGATGGCAGCATACTTTCCGCTGTCAAAGACCTTGTTCATCTCAGCGGTGAACTGAGGATCCACCAGGTTATCTGCGTCAAAAATCATGTAGCCGTCATAAACATCCCGTCCCTCGCGCTCCAGCGTGTGGAACAGGAAATCCAGGGCATACCCTTTTCCCTTTTGCTTCTGGTTGAAGCGCTCATAGACGATGGCACCGGCCCGGCGGGAAATCCGGGCGGTCTGGTCCGTGCAGTTGTCTGCCACTACATAAATGTCCAGATACTCTTTCGGGTAATTCTGCTGCTTTAGGCTTTCGATGAGATTCCCAATTACGCCCGCTTCGTTCCGGGCACAGATAACAGCCGCATACCGATGATACCGGTGCGCGTTCGGCATATGCCAGCCTTTCCGGCGAACCAGACCCATGCACAGATATCCAAGCTGATAAATGTAGATCGTGGTAAACAGGACGGCAAGCAGAAAATTAAAGCTTTCCAGCATTTGAATGATATTCATAATGAAACACCTTTAGCTCCGATCTTGAGACAATCCTTATGTCCTTTCTCTAATACCGGCCTATCATAGCACGAGTTTTAAATATTGCAAGATTATTTCACGAGTATTAATAAAAAGTTAAAAATTAATTCACAGATAAAAGTCGTCAAGGGCCAAAATGCTCGAAAAACACATGAAACGCGCTGCTTTGATTATTTATTTTTGCGATTGACAGAAAAATGGCCATTTAAAATAAAGTTAAAAATATATGCTTGCATTTTTCTGTGCCCTGGAATATAATGCTTATGGACAACTGAATCCAATGTCTTCAGGGCGGGGTGAAATTCCCCACTGGCGGTACAGTCCGCGACCGGGCTCATGTTCATGAGTCCGCTGACCCGGTGAAACTCCGGGACCAACGGTTATAGTCCGGATGGAAGAAGATGTGTGTAAAACAATTTACACGCAATTTTTGCGTGTGCGCGCACCTCCTTAATTGTTTTGACACCTGGAAGGCATGGGCTTTTCAGGTGTACCAAAACAAGTAAGGAGTGTTTTTTTATGTCTGAACCCATTACCGCACGTACCCAGACCCGTACCGCACGCATGAACACCAAAGTCATGGTGAGCATGGCCATGCTCACTGCCATCGCCTACATCGTCATGCTGATGTCCAAGATGATGCCCAGCGTCTACGGATTTCTCGATTTTGATTTTAAAGATGTGGTCATCTGTATCTCCGGCTTTACCTTTGGTCCTATGTCTGCGGCTATTATATCCATTGTGGTCGCCCTCATTGAAATGATCAGCATCAGCACCACCGGTCCCTGGGGCTTTTTGATGAATGCGCTGGCTACCTGCTCCTTCTGCTGTACCGCCTCCTTTGTCTACAAGAAGATGCACACCAAGAAGGGCGCTGTCCTGGGCCTGAGCCTGGGCGTGGTATGCCTGGTGGCTGTGATGCTGCTGTGGAATTACCTGATTACCCCCATCTATCAGGGCATGCCCCGGGAGGCGATTGTTGAGCTGCTCCTCCCTGTGTTCCTTCCCTTTAACCTGGCCAAGGGCGGCATGAACATGGCTGCCACCCTGCTGCTCTACGCCCCTGTGGTCACTGCCCTGCGCAAGGCCGGCGTGGTGCCCCCCTCCCAGAACAGCCAGGGCAAAAAGATTAACGCAGGCTTTGTCCTCTTCTCCTTCGCCCTGCTGGCCACCTTTGTGGTGTTTGCCCTCGTGCTGGCCGGTGTGATCTGATTCAATTTTATCCTGCTTGTCTCCTGAGAACGCGGAGCAGACAACTGTCTGCTCCGCGTTTTACTATTTTTTCACCGTTGGGCGGTAGCGCTTTTAACAATCCTTCCCTAAAATGAACCCGTCTCAGACGACATGAATTTTGAAACGTAAGCAGGAGGAAACAACATGATGAAGCGATTTCTTTCCGTGGCCCTGGCTCTGACCATGGCTGCATCCATGCTGGCCGGCTGTTCCAGCGGCGGTACCGGCAGTGAGAACACTGCCCAGAGCGGCTCCAACACCGCTGTAAGCACGTCCAACGACAATCAGGCGACCAAGGCTCCCAAGTACGTGTTCCTGTTCATCGGCGACGGCATGAGCTATCCTCAGATTCAGTCCACGTCCGACTACCTGGGCGCTTTGAATGACGAAGACTACTGGCAGGCTGAGCCCAGCCTCGACGACAATCAGGGTGCTACTCTGGACGGTCCTGAGTACCTGAATTTCATGAACTTTGAGGTTGCCGGCTCTGCGGTTACTTACGATTCCAACAGCTTTGCTCCCGACTCCGCCTCCACTGCCACCTCCATCTCCACCGGTCATAAGACCTACTCCGGTTCCATCAACGTGGACGAGACCGGCAGTGTGGAATACGAGACCATTGCGGAGAAGCTGCACAGCCAGAAGGATTACAAGATCGGCGTGATCTCCTCCGTAAACCTGAATCACGCCACCCCCGCTGCCTTCTATGCTCATCAGGCCAGCCGCAATGACTACTATGACATCGGCCTGGAGCTGGTAGAGTCCGGCTTTGAGTACTTCGCCGGCGGCGCTCTGCTCAAGCCCACCGGTGCCGAGGGCGACCAGGAGGACCTGTACGCTCTGGCCGAGCAGGCCGGCTACCAGGTGGTCAAGACCCAGGCCGAGGCCGAGCAGGTCACCGAGGGCCCCGTCATGATCGTGGATGAGCACCTGGCCGACGGCGACGCCATGGCCTATGAGCTGGACCGCACCGACGACATGTGGTCTCTGGCCGACTACGTGGAAAAGGGTATTGAGGTTCTGGACAACGACAACGGCTTCTTTATGATGTGCGAAGGCGGCAAGATTGACTGGGCCTGCCACGCCAACGACGCTGCCTCTGCTATCCATGACACTCAGGCTCTGGCTGACGCTGTCCAGGTGGCCATCGACTTTGCGGCCGAGCACCCCGATGAGACCCTGATTGTGGTTACCGGCGACCACGAGACCGGCGGCCTGACCATCGGCTTTGCCGGCACTGACTACGATACCTATCTGGACCTGCTGGAGAACCAGAAGATTTCCTACGCCAAGTTTGACAGCGACTATGTGGCCTCTTACAAGGAGAACAAGACCTCCTTTGAGGACGTGCTCAAGGACGTGGAAGAGCTCTTCGGTCTGAAGACGGAGGGCGAGGAGGGCGACAAGCTGGTGCTCACCGAGTACGAGCAGGAACAGCTGCGTGCCGCCTATGAGAAGTCCATCAACGGCACTGCCGCCAGCGAATATGAGCAGGAGGAGTACGTGCTCTACGGTACTTACGAGCCCCTCTCCGTCACCCTGACTCATATCATCAACAACAAGTCCGGTATCTCCTTCACCTCTTACAGCCACACCGGCCTGCCGGTTGCCGTCCTGGCCCACGGCGTCAACGCCGAGGTGTTCAACGGCTACTACGACAACACCGAGATTTTCAATAAGCTGGCTGAGATGCTGGACGTGGAGTAATCTCTTCCTACCCTCAGATTTTATGCCTACACAATGGCCCGCCTCTGCCCTCTCCGGCAGGGGCGGGCTGTGCGGTACAGACCGCTTGGAAAGGAGTGCTCCATGCCCCGTTTTTCTGTTACACCTGGGCGACTTGTTCTTCTGCTCCTGCTGCTTCTGGCTGGTTTCGCCGGAGTTTATTTTCTTTGGCCGCTTCACGTGCCTCCTCTGCCGGAGGAGGTGGTACGGATTGAGATTTCCAGCTCCTGCCTGCAGCCCTATGAAATTGAACAGGAAACGTATACCCTCTCCCCTGACTCTGACCAATGGGCTCAACTGGAGGGGCTCTTATCTCAGGTAACCGTCCACCGCTGTTTTCAGACCCTCTCCGGCAGTACCGCTACGGGGGATACCGGAGGCCGGGTGCTCGACTTTTACGGCAGGGACGGAGAAAACAGTCTCCTTTGGGAGATTACCGTTACCGCGGGCAGGCACCTCCGGATGGGAGACCAGGTGTACCACCTGGGCTGGTGGGACGATCTGGCAGGTCAGGATCTGGCGGAGACACTGGCCCAACGATTGGAGGAAGCCTGACCTCTCCCCTATCTCAACGCTTTAAAGGAGTTTTGATCCATGCGCAATCGTTTCTCTTGGAATCTGCGTTATCACGCCCCGGTCCTGGTCTGTCTGGCAGCTATTCTTCTGCTGTGGCTGCTGCCTACGGGCTTTGAGGACGCTGTAGTCTATCAGGAGGCGGACCGCTGTACTGCAAAGGTCCTGGAGGTAGACAATTCTACCATCGTGGACACCGGTTTGGTCCGCTCCGGCGAGCAGCGCTGTAAGCTGGAGCTGCTCAGCGGAGCCTTTCAGGGGCAGGTTGTAGACGGCGTCAACATGCTCAACGGTTCCCTGGAGCAGGACAAGCTGTTCTCCCCCGGCGACACGGCGCAGGTCGTGGTCAGCCACGACGGGGACACCATCACCAATGTCACCATGTCCGATCACTTCCGCCTGGGCTGGGAGGCTTTGTTGGCCTTGTGCTTTGGGGTGTTCCTGATCCTTTTTGCCGGGCGTACCGGCGTACGGGCCATCGCTTCCTTTGCCCTCACGGTGCTGTGCCTTTGGAAGGTGCTGGTTCCCCTCTACCTCAAGGGCTGGAACCCCATTTGGGTGGGGCTTGCCATCACTCTCTTTCTTACCGTGCTCATCATCGCCCTGGTCTATGGCTTTGACCGGCGGTGCTGGGCGGCTTCCTCCGGCTCCTTTCTGGGTATTCTGGTTACCTGTGTGCTGGGCATTGCCTTTACGGACCTCTTCAAAATTCACGGAGCGGTGATGTCCTACTCGGAAAGTCTGCTCTATTCCGGCTACTCCCACCTGAACCTCACCCAGATTTTTATGGCCTCTGTCTTTATCGGTGCCTCCGGTGCCATCATGGACCTGAGCGTGGACATCACCTCTGCTGTCTACGAAGTGGTGGAGAAGCGCCCTGACCTGGGCTGGAAGGAGGCTATGCGCTCCGGCCTGAACGTGGGCCGGGCCGCCATGGGAACCATGACCACCACCCTCCTCTTCGCCTACTCCGGAGGCTACATCGCCCTGCTCATGGTCTTCATGGCTCAGGGCACGCCGGTGGATCACATTCTGAACTATAAATACGTGGCGGCGGAAATCATCCATACCGTCATCGGTTCCTTTGGCCTTGTGACGGTGGCTCCCTTTACCGCACTTTGTGCCGGCCTGTTCCTGGCGGGACATAAAAAAGCACCTTCCGAGGCGCAGGAATCCATTGGCTCGCTGCAGCCTGAGCATCAGAACTGATTTTGCTTATAGCAGGGACGGTCCTTGGACCGTTCCTTTTTTATCGAAGAAGAATCGAACGTAAGTTTGACTTTCTGACGATGCCGTTATATAATGGTTTCACCAAACAGAAAGGAGGGCGCACCGGATGGAACGGGTCATTTTTCACTGTGACTTGAATAGCTTCTACGCCTCTGTGGAGCTCCTGTCTCATCCAGAGCTGCGCCATCTGCCTGTGGCTGTCTGCGGCGACCCGGAGAGCCGACACGGCATCATCCTGGCCAAAAACGAGCCCGCCAAGGCTTTTGGGGTGAAGACGGCGGAGACCATCTGGCAGGCCAGGAAGAAGTGTCCCGATCTGGTCCTCCTCCCCGCCCACCATAAGACCTACCGGGAGTACTCCCGCAAAGTCAACGAAATTTACCGGGAATACACCGATTTGGTGGAGGCCTTCGGAATTGATGAGAGCTGGTTGGACGTCACCGGAACCCTCCACCTCTTCGGCGGCGATCCAAAGGCTTTGGCTGACCGGCTGCGGGACCGGTTGCGGGATGAACTGGGGCTGACCATCTCGGTGGGGGTGTCCTTCAACAAGGTCTTTGCCAAGCTGGGCAGCGACTATAAAAAACCTGATGCCACCACGGTCATTACCCGGGAAAACTTTCGTCAGCTGGTCTGGCCTCTTCCCGTAACCGACCTTCTGTACGTGGGCCGGGCCGCCGCCCAGACCTTTGAGAAGTTCGGCATCCGCACCATCGGGGATCTGGCGGCCTTTGACCGGGAGCAACTCTTCCGACTGCTGGGGAAAAACGGCGCACAGCTGCACGATTTTGCCTCCGGTCTGGATACCTCACCGGTAGCCCCGGCGGCACAATATACCCCTCCCAAGTCGGTGGGCAACGGCCTCACCTTCTCCCACAACCTCAAGGGCCGGGAGGAGATTCGGGCGGGCATCATTCAGCTCGCTGACCAGGTGGCGGCCCGTCTGCGCCGTCACAGCATGAAATGTCAAGGTGTATCCCTTGCCATTCGGGACCCGGCCTTCCGGGACCTGAGCCGACAAAAGCGGCTGGATACTCCCTCCTGTCTTGCACGGGAAATTGCCGGGGCCGCCATGGAGCTGGCGGAGAGCTGCTGGAATATGGAGCATCCAGTCCGTGCCCTCACCGTCACAGCCATCTACCTGCTGCCGGCGGAGGAGGCGGTCAGCCAGCTGGAACTGTGGGACGGTGGGCAGGAGCAGCGTCGGGAGCGGCTGGAGAAGCTGGAAGGAACGATGGACGCCATCCGGGCAAAATACGGCGCGGGGTCCATTCAACCGGCCTCTGCCCCACGGGATCGGAGGCCCCGCCACGCACCGCCTCCGGGAGGAGCATATCCCGAGGACTAGCACCATAGGATGGGCATGGAGGTGATTCCATGCCCATCTCTTTTTGGGACTTTGCGGCTCATGCGGCGGAAAATCCGGCCCTTTTGCTGACCGTCCTGCTCACCAGCTCTGTTTTGCTGGTCAACGGCTGGACGGACGCGCCCAACGCCATCGCCGGCGCAGTGGTCACAGGCGCACTCCCCTTTTCCATGGCGGTGGCTCTGGCCGCAGCCTGCAACTTTTTGGGGGTGCTGTGCGTCACCTCAGTCAATGTGTCGGTGGCGGAGACCGTCTACTCCATCGCCTCTTTTGGGGGCGGACGGGATGCGGCCCTCATCGCCCTGTGCGCCGCCATGGGGGCGGTGGTGCTGTGGGCAGGAGCCGCCTGGTGCTTCGGCATCCCCACCAGCGAGAGCCACGCCTTGGTGGCAGGCATCTCCGGCGCAGCAGTGGCGCTGGAGGGAAGTTTGTCCTGTATCCGCTGGTACTGCTGGGGCCGGGTACTGCTGGGGCTGGTGCTGTCCACTGCGGCGGGTTTTGCAGGAGGATTTTGGGTGCAGCAGAAGCTGAGCCGACGTTCGCTGTCCGACAGACTTGTGCGTCTGGCCCAGATTCCAGGGGCGGCAGCTGTCTCCTTCCTCCACGGAGCCCAGGACGGGCAGAAGTTCCTGGGCGTGTTTCTTCTGGGGGTGGCTCTGGCCGAAGGGCGCGGGGATGAACGTACGTTTCTCATTCCCCTCTGGCTGGTTGGGCTGTGTGCGGCAGGCATTGCTCTTGGAACGCTGATGGGCGGGCGGCGCATCATCGATACGGTGGGCCGGGACATGGTCTGTCTCTCCCCTCTTCAGGGTCTCTCTTCCGATTTGGGCAGTGTTCCCTGCCTGCTGCTGGCCACCTTCCTGGGACTGCCCATCTCCACCACACACACCCGGACCGCTGCACTCCTGGGTGTAGGTGCGGCAGGACAGCAGCAGCCCAACTGGGCAGTGGCCGGTCGGGTTGGGCTTGCGTGGCTGCTCACCTTTCCCGGCTGTGCCCTGTTGGGCTATGGGATGAGCCGGGCCTTTCTCTCTCTTCTCTCCTAATGGCGGTGCACCCTCCGGGCGGCCAGGGCATAGCCTAGTGTGGAAGCAGCCGCAAAGGCGCCCTCGCCCCGCAGACGGGCGCCGCCGTGATTTGAGAAAGGACGTACATCGTGACACAGGCAATTCTCTGGGCCGCCGGTGGGACGGGATTTACCGCCCTGATGACCGCCTCGGGGGCCGCTATGGTCTTTTTATTCCGAAAAAATACCTCCCCCCAACTTCACCGCATGATGCTTGGCTTCGCCGCAGGCGTCATGATCGCTGCCAGCATGTGGTCTCTGCTCATTCCTGCCATTGAAGAGGCGCAGGAGATGGGAATGATCGGCTGGGTGCCCGCCGCCGGAGGTTCCGCGCTGGGCATCGCCTTTTTACTGCTGATGGATTACCTGCTCCCCCATTTGACGCCGGATACCTTCCACTGGCGCGAGGGGGAAACACCCCGCAAACGGACAGCCCTGATGGTTCTGGCCGTGACCCTGCACAACATCCCAGAGGGAATGGCAGTGGGCATTTCCTGCGCGCTGGCCGCCCAGAGCGGAGAACCCACGCTCATGACGGCCTCCGCCGCCTTGGCGGTGGGCATCGGCATCCAGAATTTCCCCGAAGGAGCCGCCATCGCCCTGCCACTCCGCCAGGAGGGGATGAGCCGGCCCCGGGCCTTCGCCATGGGGGCGCTGTCCGGTCTGGTGGAGCCTCTGTTCGGCATCCTCACCGTGCTGGTAGCCGGTTCTGTGCAGCCGCTGATGCCCTGGCTTCTCTCGTTCGCTGCGGGAGCCATGCTCTATGTGGTGGTGGAGGAGCTTATTCCGGAGGCCAACCTCTCACAGGGCGGACACACCGGGACTCTGGGGGTTATGACCGGCTTCCTTCTGATGATGATTTTGGATGTGGCACTGGGATAATTCTTCTCCAACAAAAATGCCGCCCGCCGGAAGGGAAACCTTCCGGCGGGCGGTGTTACATTTCTTTTCGAATCTGGCGCAGGGCATTTTTCTCCAGCCGGGACACCTGGGCCTGGGAGATGCCGATCTCTGAGGAGACCTCCATCTGGGTTTTGCCCTGAAAAAAGCGCATAGAGAGGATTTTCCGCTCCCGCTCGCTTAAGTGGGAGACCGCTTCCTTCAAAGCAATGCGCTCAATCCACATTTCGTCCGTATTTTTCTTGTCCTTTACCTGGTCCATGACACAGATGGTATCGCTGCCATCCGAATAGATGGGGTCGTACAGGGAGACGGGTTCCAGAATGGCGTCCAGGGCAAAGACCACATCTTCCCGCCGCAGCTGCAGCATTTGGGCAATCTCGTCCACGGTGGGCTCCTTCTGGTGCTGGGCCATGTAGGCCTCCTTGGCCTGGAGCACCTTGTAGGCGGTGTCCCGCATGGCCCGGGACACCCGCATGGTGCTGTTATCCCGGAGGTAACGCCGAATCTCACCCACAATCATGGGAACGCCGTAGGTAGAAAATTTTACATCCAGGTCCGTATTGAAGTTATCAATGGCTTTGATGAGTCCAATGCACCCCACCTGAAACAGGTCGTCGGCGTTCTCGCCCCGGTTTCCAAAGCGCTGGATAACGGACAGCACCAGACGCAGGTTCCCCGCAATCAGCTCCTCCCTGGCCTGCTTGTCCCCCGCCTTGGCCCGCAGCAGCAGCTCCCGGGTCTCCTCATTTTTCAGCACCTTCAGTTTGGAGGTATTGACCCCGCATAGTTCCACCTTGTGCTGCATGGAAAAACCTCCTGTCTTGGGTGATACTGTGTTTTCAGTATCTCCTTGACAGGAGGTTTCATACGGACCCTGGACCGCCTAAATTTTTTATCGTCAGACTGCTTTCGATGGATTTTTAAGGACTACCGGTTTAAAAGAGACTGCCAGCCGTTTTCGTCCACGACGGTCAGACCCATCTCACGAAGCTGCTCCGCCGCCACGCCCCAGCCGGAAACCAGAGAGCGGGAAAAGGTGCCGTCATAGATGGTACCGCTGCCGCAGGAGGGGGATTTGGCCTTCAAGATTGCCGCCTGACAGCCATATTTCCGGGCCAGTGTGACCGCCAACTCCGCCCCCTTCCGGTAGGCCTCCGTCACATCCTCCCCGGCTTCGTTGACCACCCGGCCGTCTGCTTGGCGCTCCGCTGGAGGGCGCGGAGTGGCCAGTCCTCCGGCCACCTCCGGGCAGACCGGAATCAGGACATGACCTACTTCCTCCAGTTGCCGGATCGCAGGCACCGGACGGCTCTGGCCGTCGTAGCGGCATGGCTCCCCCAGCAGACAGCGGCTGACGAGAATGTTCATGTTGGTTTCCTCCTATGAAAAAGGCCCGGCGCTTTTGAAGGCGCCGGGCCGAGATTGGTAAACTCAATGGGTCAGGTAGTACTTCACCAGGGTCTGAAGTAGCTCGTCCCGATCCACCTTACGGATCATGGCACGGGCGTTGTTGTGGTTGGTAATATAGGTAGGGTCTTCAGACAGGATGTAGCCCACAATCTGGTTGATGGGATTGTAGCCCTTCTCCTGCAGCGCCTGATAGACGGAGGAAAGAATCGCCTTAATCTCCAAATCCCGCTGATCACCCAGACTGAATTTACGCGTAAAATCCATATCTCCCATTGAAAACACCTCCTTAAAAATCTTGCATTAGATGGATTTAGTCTACCTCCAAATCCACGTTCTGTAAAGGGGCTGGGGGGAAATTTAATGAAAATGAAATATTTGTCGGCCCTTGCCGCACCCCACCGGTTACAGAGTATCCTCCTCAGTCCGGTCCAGCGCATCCTCCACGTCGAAAGGAGGTGCCTGGTCCTGTGCCGCCCCGGAAGACGGCTGAGGCGCAGGAGCGGACGTGCCCTGGCGGTATTTCATCTCCTGCCACTGCTCCTTGGTAATGAGCAGCTGACGGGGCTTGCTGCCCTCAAAGGGACCTACAATTCCCTTCTCCTCCAGCTGGTCCACCAGCCGGGCGGCCCGGGCATAGCCCAGCTTCAGCCGGCGCTGGAGCATGGACACCGAGGCCTGGCCAGTCTCCACCACCACCTCGGCGGCGGCGTCAATGAGTTCGTCAAACTCACTGTCCACGTCATCGGGGGCCGAACCGCCCACGCCCTTGGCTCCCTTCTCCTTCTCGGCCGCATGCTGCTCTATCTCCTGCATCACGGCGTCGTCATACTGAGCGGTTCCGCTGCGCTTAACGAAGTCCACCACAGCAGCCACCTCCTGGTCGGTGATAAGACAGCCCTGCACACGGGTGGGCTTTCCAGAGCCCAGCGGGAAGTAAAGCATATCACCACGACCAACCAGCTTCTCCGCGCCGGTGATGTCCAGAATGATGCGGGACTCCAGACTGGAGGCCACTGCAAAGGCAATACGGCTGGGAATATTGGCCTTCATGAGGCCGGTAATGACGTCGGCGGAGGGACGCTGGGTAGCGATGATCAGGTGCATGCCCGAGGCACGGCCCATCTGAGCCACGCGGCAGATGGATTCCTCCACTTCCTTGGCGGCCACCAGCATCAAATCGGCCAGCTCGTCGATGATGACCACCACCTGGGGCATCTTTTCCATCCCCTCGGTTTTGGCGGCCAGCGCATTGTAGGAGGCCAGATCCCGCACGCCCACCTCGGAGAAGGTGCGGTAGCGCTTCATCATCTCCGTCACCGCCCACTGCAGGGCACCGGCCGCCTTTTTGGGGTCGGTGACCACCGGAATGAGCAGGTGGGGAATACCGTTGTAGATGCCCAGCTCCACCATCTTGGGGTCGACCATGATGAGGCGGACCTCTTCCGGTGTGGCCTTATACAAAAGAGAAATAATCAGGGAATTGGTGCATACCGACTTACCAGAGCCAGTGGTACCGGCAATGAGCAGGTGAGGCATTTTTGCGATGTTGCCTACGATGCAGTTGCCGCCGATGTCCTTGCCCACCGCGAAGGACACCTTGGAGGCACTGTCGGTAAAGGCCTTGGAGCCGATGACAGAGTGAATGTTGACCGGAGAGACCAGCTTGTTGGGCACCTCGATGCCCACCATGGAGATCTGGTCGGGAATGGGAGCGATGCGCACGCCGGTGGCGCCCAGCGCCAGAGCAATGTCATCAGACAAATTGGTTAGCTTATTGAGGCGCACGCCCTGATCCAGTTCCAGCTCGTACCGGGTCACCGAGGGACCGCGGGTCACGTGGGTGATGTTGGCGTCGATGCCGAAAGAGTGGATGGTGTCGGTCAGCCGCTGGCGGTTGGCATTGAGCTCGGCCAGGGCCTCTCCCCCGATGTCTCCCGGCCCCTCCTTCAACAGAGAAAGGGGCGGATATTGGTAAGGCGATGTTCCCTGGTCCATGGTGTCCTGAATATCCTGGGCCACCTTGGCAGCCTCCACCTGAGCCTCTTCCCTGGTTACTTTGGACGGCTCGGGCTCCGCAGCTTTGGGCGGGGCCTCCGTCACAACGGGAGTAGGCGGTGTGGGAGGCGCCACTGGAACAGGAGGAACCGCGGGGATTGGCTTGGGGGCCAGCACCGGTTCCGTGACAAATTCCGGCTCCTGCTGGACGGGTTCTGTAACCGGCTCCACCTCCGACTTCGGCTCTGCCTTGGTCTCCGGCTGAGCGGCAGCCCCCCCGGTGAGCAGCTGGTCGGGAGAAGGAACCCGGGCCTTGCGGTCAAAGAAGCCGCGCTTTTTCTTTTCCTGGACCGGCTCCGGTGACTGATCCACCAGCGGGCCCTCATCCACCGGGATATCAATGGGAGCCCGGTGCGAAGCGGCAACGGATACCCGAGACTCCCGGGCTCCATGCGCTTCCGGGGCGGATGCCGGACGCTTCCGACGGACGGGCTCAGCCTCAGGCTCATACTCATACTGGGGCCGATTGAAAATCCAGTCTGCCACATCCATCAGGGAGCGGTTGAAGGCGGCCAAACCTGTGAGGATTCCACCCATGGCGAAGATGATGGTGCTGCCCAGGCTGGTAAACAGCATGACACAGGCCTGAGCCAATATGCCGCCCAGCACACCGCCTGACTTCAGCGCCTCTCCGGTGGACCACAGGCTCTTGAGCAAATTTCCATCCCAAGCCATGGGCTTCACCAGAATGCCGTGAAGCAGTCCCGCCAGCATCAGCGGCAGCAGCAGAGCACAGGTCAGACGCAGACGCACCGGACGTCCCCGGTGGAAGGCCAGAATATAGGCGCCCAACAGCAGTACCGGCGGCACCAGCCAGTAACCGTATCCCAAAAGCCCCTTCAGAATGCCGCAGAAAAAGTCGATGAAGATAGCCTCCATATTAAAATATCCAAAGGAGGCAAAAACTGCCAGCAAGAGACAGACCACCGCGCCTGCCTCCCGGCGGAAGGGCCGGGGAGCAGGTGCGGAGGTCCTGGTACGCGTACTGCTTTTGGTATTTTTAGACTTGGACGAGGCAGCCGTACGGCTGCCTCCCCCCGTTTTCTTACGTGTTGAAGCCATGTGTTACGCCCTCTCGAACAAAGGATTACGCGGCAGGAACCAGGGTCCAGCCCATCAAGCTGAGAATCAGGAAGATAAGACCAGCGGCCCAGCAGTAGTAAGCAAAGGCTCCAAATTTTCCCTTGGAAGCCAGCAGATTAACCAGGCGGATAGAGAAATAACCTACCACGCCTGCAATTACCATACCAAGCAGGTACTTGGGAAGCACTCCCTCGGCCAGGCCACCCTCCGCACCAAACACATCTTTGACTTCCAGAATGGTGGCACCCAGCACGGCAGGCAGAGACATGAGGAAAGAGTAGCGCACGGCAAACTTCCGGTCAAAGCCCACGGCCATACCAGCGGAGATGGTGCAGCCGGACCGGGACAGTCCAGGAATGGTAGCGCAGCCCTGGGCTACGCCCACCAGAAGCACATCCTTCATGGTAGCGTTACGAGCGGTTTTCTTTCCGCCGGCCATCCGGTCAGAGAGAAACAGCACACAGCCAGTGACCAGAAGAGCGCAGCTGACAAAAACAGGGCTGCTGCCCAAGGCCTCCACCTGGTCCTTGATGAGCATCACCACGAACAGGGGCAGAGTGCCCACGATTACCAGCAGCACCAGACGCCGGGCCTCCGGCGGATTTCCGTGAGACGGCTGGCGGGAAAACAGAGATGCAATCCCCCGAAAGAACTCGACAATCATCTCTACCACATCTTGGAGGTAGTAAACACAAACTGCCAGCAGAGTAGCAAAGTGGAGCAGAATATTAAAAAGCTGATCGGGCTCCGGCATTCCAAAGAAATGCTGCAGGAGCGTTAGGTGGCCGGAACTGGAGATGGGCAAAAACTCGGCCACACCCTGAACAAAGCCCAGAACGGCAGACATCAAATACGACACAATATGTACCTCCCATGAAAATGCCATAAAATCACTGCTACTATATTAACACAACCCACGGGGAAATACCAGACTTTTTCTTTCCGATTATGTAAACGAGGGGACGGATTATATACCGTCCCCTGAAGATGCCTTTTGCCGCTGAATCTGCCGGTGGAGACAGGCCAGCGCATCGCCCAGGCCTCCGATTTGGTCGATGAGCCCCAGCTGCACCGCCTCCTCCCCATAGATGACACTGCCCACATCTGCGGCCAACTCACCGGTCTGGAGCATCAGCTTTGTAAAGGCTTCTCGCTTCACAGAACTGTTGGCCGTTACAAATTGAATGATTCGCTCCTGAATCCGCTCAAAGTAGTAGAAGGTCTGAGGTACACCAATAACCAGGCCGTTGAGACGCACCGGATGAATGGTCATGGCGGCGGAGGGAGCGATAAAGGATTCCTTGGCGGAAACGGCCAGCGGCACTCCGATGGAGTGGCCGCCTCCCAGCACCAGAGAGACCGTAGGTTTGGTCATGCTGGCGATGAGCTCTGCAATGGCCAGCCCCGCCTCAATGTCGCCGCCCACCGTATTGAGCAGAACCAGCAGGCCATCGATCTGGTCGCTCTCTTCCACGGTGGCCAGCAGAGGTAAGACGTGCTCATATTTTGTGGTTTTGCTGTTGGAGGGCAGCAGCTGATGCCCCTCAATCTGCCCCACAATGGTAAGCACATAAATGGTACCTCTTTTGCTTTGAATGAGGGAGGACCCCAGATCCACGATGGGCTGCAGACTTGGCTCCTGCCCCGGATCCTGGACTTGAGAATCGGGCCTTTCTTCCATACATACCACTCCTTTTCGGACCATTAGCATGTGCGGTAAGGCCCAATTTTACTCCATCTCCCCCATTCTACTTTGCGTAGGTTGTGTTTTCTTCGTTCATTTGGCATAATATTCTCCAAGAAAGGGGTCAAATCATGGACAACATACAATTCGGGGCCTTTGTGGCCCAACTGCGTAAAGAACAGGGCCTGACGCAGAAAGAGTTAGCCGACCGGCTGCATGTGACGGACAAGGCAGTCTCCAAATGGGAGACTGGCAAGCGCTTTCCCGACGTCAAGCTGCTGGAACCTCTGGCGCAGGTACTGGGAGTCTCCCTGGTGGAGCTGCTCCAGGGTGCCCGTACTGAGAAAGAAAGTCTGACCATCGGAGAGGCGGGTGAGGTTCTGTCCCAGGCGATTGATCAATCTCAGCGTATCACCACCCGGCGCTACCTCCGTCTGCTGCGGTGGCTGCTTACCGCCATCTGTGTGTATTTGGCCTATGGCCCGGTAATCCTTCTGGTAAGCTCTCTCTACCTCCGGTTCCTCAACCTCACTGCTTCCATGGCCTCTGTGTATGGGATCATCGGAGGTGTAGACGGTCCCACCGCGATTCTCATGTCGAATCCCTCTTCCCTGCCAATTTGGTTTTGGCCTCTCATCCAGGCGGCGGGCTCCATTCTCTGCCTGGTGCTGGCCATCCGCGTATGGCGTCTGGAGCGAAGCCTTCGTTGATTTTTTGACAAGTAAAATTACTTGCTACATACGCAAAAAGACTGGATGCACGTATCATACATGCATCCAGTCTTTTTCTTCGATCGGGTTAAACGGCCTCAAACACGGCCTTCATGCCCTTAAAGGTCATATAACAGTCCAGCTTGCCCACGGTCTCAAAAGGAGCGTGCATGGACAGCACCGGCACGCCGGCGTCCAGAGTATCGATGTTCCGCTCCGCCATATAGACGGCCACGGTACCGCCACCCCCAGCGTCTACCTTGCCCAGCTCGGCCATCTGCCACACCACATTGGCCTCGTCCAATACCCGGCGGGCGTAGGCTACCACCTCTGCGGAGGCGTCGGAGGCGCCGGACTTGCCCCGAGCTCCAGTGTACTTACTGAGGCCCATGCCGTAATTCACAAAGGCGCTGTTGCGCTTCTCATACACGTCGGCAAAGTTGGGGTCGTAGGCCGCCGTTACGTCAGCGGACAAGCAGAAGGACTTCTCATAGCAGGCACGAGGCAGCACACCCTGGCCCGCACACAGGTCAGCCATAAAGGTGTCAAAGCATTCAGATTTCATACCAGTGACGCCCTCGGACCCAATCTCTTCCTTGTCAGCCAGCATGCAGACAGCGGTGCGCTCCGGCGTACCCAGCTGCAGGAGAGCGGCCAAGGCGGCATAGGCGCACACCCGGTCGTCATGGCCGTAGGCGCCGATGAGAGAGCGGTCAAAGCCGATGTCACAGGCCTTGAAGGCGGGGACAGCAGAGAGCTCAGCGGAGATGAAGTCTTCCTCCACAATGCCATACTTCCGGTTCAGCAGTTCCAGAACCGCAATTTTGACACGGTCCTTGCCCTCGTCGTCGCTGAGGGGGCGGCTGCCCACCAGAATGTTCAGATTTTCAGCCGGAATGGCCTCCCCCAGAGGCTTCTTGGACTGCTCTGCACCCAAGTGGGGCAGCAGGTCGTCGATGGTAAAGAGGGGATCTCCCTCCCCATTGCCCACAGATACCCGAATCACCTGACCGCTTTTCAGGGCCACCACACCGTGGAGCTCCAGGGGAATGGTTACCCACTGGTACTTGCGAAGGCCGCCGTAATAGTGGGTCTTGAGGAAGGCCATCTCATCGGCCTCGTAGAGGGGATTCTGCTTTAAATCCAGGCGGGGGGAGTCAATGTGAGCAGCGCCGATGTTGACACCTTCCGCCAGACTCTTTTTGCCCATGACGGCCAGCATAATGGCCTTGCCACGGTTGACCTGATACACCTTATCTCCAGGATTCAGCTCCATACCACGGGTATAGGGCCGGAAGCCGGAGGCCTCTGCCAGAGCGATGGTACGGTCCACGCACTCCCGCTCGGTCTTGCCCGCATCCAAAAATTGCTTGTAGCCGGCGCAGTAGGCGTCCATGGCCTCCAACTCGCCGGGCTGCAGCCGGTCATAGCCGTTTTTCTTCTCGTAGGCCAGGGCACGGCGCAGCTGCTCGCCCCGGCTTTCTTCCTTTCGCTCGTCCATTGAAAAAACCTCCTTTTGGACTTTATTGTATGTCCTTGACTAAAATTGATTCAAGCAGCGCTCTGGACTTCAGCCCAAAAGCCTCGGCCGAGTCGCAGTCGTTGATTAGCGTATAATCACATCGGTCCTGGTAGTAGCAATCCGGTTTCTGGGACTGCACCCGGGAACGGGCGTAGTCCTCGGAAATTCCCTCACGGGCCATAATACGCCGGATACGCACCTCCGGCGGCGCAGTCACCGCCAGCGTGACATCGCACAGATCGGCCAAGGGACTTTCGACCAGGGCAAAGGCATCGATAGCCGCCAGATCTATTCCCTGGTTCTCCAGTTCCGTCACCAGGGACGCCACTTTGGCGCATACAGACTGCCGGACAATTTCGTTCAGCTGTTCCAGCTTCTCGGAATCCTGAAATACAATGGTTCCCAGGCGCTTTCGGTCAATCCGGCCATCCTTATCCCGGAGAGGACCGAAGGCTTTCTCAAGTTTATCCTGTAAAGCTGTATCGCTTTCCAACATCTGGTGATAGACGGCATCGCAGTCGATCACGGCGCCTCCCAGCATCTCTACTTCTCTCAAAGCGGTGGTCTTCCCTGCCCCAGTGGGACCAGTGATGCCGATGATTTTCGTAACACTCACCTCGATCGATAAAATTCCCGGCGAATCGTTTTGCGGCTCAGCAGAAAGCTAAACATCAAAGCAGCGGCAAAGCCCAGGATGCCCTCCGGATTTTGATGCCCTCCCGCCAGCATTTTCAGCCCATACAAAGCGGTTAAGCCCTCACTGACCAGCAGGATGACCCACATAGCCGGATACCGGAGCCACAGGCCCATAACCATGATGACCAGATGATAGGGTACCCCATACTGTCCCCAATTTCCGTTGCTCATCCATAATGCAATCAGTACCACAACGGCCCGGAATAAGACAAGCCACACATAGGGAAAGAACCCAAGCGGCCAATCTCGGGACGTATGTTCTTCCCCCTCCATCAGTCGTTCCAGGGGGGGACCGTATACAGTCCGGCCAAAGCCTTCAAATTACTTACACCTGGTTCCGCCTTGTCTGTCTCCCATTTTGAGATGGTCTGGCGGGTCACAAACAGGGTCTGGGCTACTTCCTCCTGGGACAGCCCCTTTTCTTTGCGCAGGTTCTGCAAGTTTTCTCCCAGCGTCATACGGCTCACCTCACCCTAAGAGTATGGAAAAAGCAGCAAAACAGTCAAGCAATTTCCGTGCAACCTAAGGTTGCGGGCTTAGGGCCCCAGGGGTTACACCTGAATGATATGGAATCCCGCCGCCTTATTAAGACGGTTGGCAATGGCCAGTCCGATGCCGCCGGTATCCGGACACTGGGCCCAGATGGCGGGCACGCTGGTATGGTCGAAGGATCGCAGGGCGTCAAAGATATGCCGTGCCTGCTCCTCTTTATCGGCCGAGGGACCAAGGTCCATGACGGGCCTCGTCACGGAACGTCCCGTGAACAGAGGTAAGAACTCCTCAAAACAGATAATACCGTCCTGCTCACCGGCGTACTGGGCAATATACTCTGCCGCCTTGGCAGGGTCCCCGGTCACCACGGTGACCGGCGCTTTGGGAGCGTAGTGGCGGTACTTCATACCCGGGGCCTTGGGCTTCTCCCCTGCTCCCATGAGCCGGGTCACTGCCGGATCCACCTCCACCTGTCCCAGTACCTGGCGCAGCTGCTCCAGAGTGATTCCTCCCGGCCGCAGCAGCCGGGGCACGTCTCCGGTCAGATCGATGATGGTGGATTCCACTCCCACAGAACAGGGGCCTCCATCCACGATGGCGTCAATCTTACCGTCCATGTCCTCCAGCATGTGCTGGGCGGTCGTGGGGCTGGGGCGGCCTGAGGTATTGCCCGAGGGGGCGGCCACCGGGATGTCAGCCAGACGGATGATCTCCTGACACAGGGGGTGGCTGGGGCAGCGCATGCCCACGGTCTCCAGCCCTGCCGTCACCTCGTCAGGCACCAGGGCCTTCCGGGGCAGAATCATGGTCATGGGGCCGGGCCAGAAGCGCTGGGCCAGTGCCCAGGCCTGGGGCGGGATGTTCTCACAGTACCGCTCCAGCCAGGAGGCCTCCGGGATATGGAGAATCAGAGGATTGTCCTGGGGTCTACCCTTGGCTTTGAAAATGGCCCGAACCGCCTCAGGGTTCAGGCCGTTGGCGCCCAGGCCGTAGACCGTCTCAGTGGGGATGCCCACCAGACCGCCGGCACGGAGAATCTCCGCCGCCCGTGCGCTGTCATTGTTTGTCAATCGCAGAGTCTGCAACGCCGTTCCACTTCTCTTTCTCTTGCTCCGTCCTCCGGACGGTAAAAATCACGTGAGGCATATCCATGTCATAATAGTGCTTGACCAAAGTGCCGCGCGGAGACATGCCGTTGCGCTGTGCCACTGCCTGGGAGGGGAGGTTGTTGTCCCGGATGATAGAGCAGACCTCCTGAAAGCCCAGAGTATCAAAAGCGTAGTCACGGCAGGCCTGAGCGGCCTCTGTGGCATAGCCCTTGTGCCAGGCGGCACGCTCCAGCAGGTAGCCAACCTCGGGCATCTGCCGGCCATTCCCCACGGACTGCCAGGTGATGCCGCACTGGCCCACCATCTCACCGGTTGCCTTCTCCACCACCGCCCACAGCCCAAAGCCATCCCGGCTATAGCGCGTCTGCTGATTGTGCAGCCAGTCCCAGGCCTCCTGGTCAGAAAAGGCGTGCTCATAGGCGTACATCACCGCAGGGTCCTGGAGCATCCGGCACAGGGCGGGAAAGTCCTCGTCCTCTATCTCCCGAAGCCGCAGGCGGGCAGTCTCTAAAATCATTCGGCTCATGACAGAATCAGCCTCTCCAGCTGCTCCGGATTCTCCGCGATGAAGTCGGCCCCCTCGTCCTCAAGCTCCTGCCGGGAGCGGAAGCCCCAGAGCACGCCGCAGCTGGTGAGATTCCCGTTGCGTGCGGTGCGGATGTCCACGTTGCTGTCCCCTACAAAGAGGGTATTCTCCCGGGTAGCACCCATCTCCGCCATCAGCCGATGAAGCAGGGTCGGATCGGGCTTGGTGGGACAGTCGGGAAGCGCTCCCTGGACATAGGGGAACACGCCGGGATAATAGTGCTCCACCACCGGGCGGGCCAGAGCATGGCCCTTGTTGGACAGGACCGCCACGGATACACCCGCCGCCTTCAGATGCTCCAGCAGCTGGGGAATTCCGGCATAAGGGGCTGTCTTATCCTCCTTGTGGGCATCATAATAGGGGGTAAACTCCCGGTCCATGACGGACTTGGCGTACTCCAAATCGCGGCACTCCCCCGGAAACAGCCGCTCAACAAGCTTCAGTATTCCGTTGCCCACGAAGTACTTGTACTCCTCCACCGTGTGGGTGGGCCAGCCGTGGAGCTTGCAGACGTAGTTGCCCGCGTCAGCCAGGTCGTCAATGGTGTTGAGCAGCGTTCCGTCCAAATCAAAAATCACATACTGATACATAAAGGGTTCCTTCTTTACTCGTAAATGCCAATCTCCATGCCGCCGATCTCAATCTTGGTGTCCCGGGCAAATTCCGCCCGCTGGAGATAGGCCTTCACCGCCATCTGAGCGTACTTGGGATTGATCTTCTCATCCTCGAGATCCAGGTCCAGCCGTCCCCCGGCAGCATTTCCCTCTCCGCCGCACACGGCGCCGTGGTCGTCCAGAACCTCGTTAAGCTCGCCTACAACGTCGGCCAGCTCCTTGCCCTCGGGCAGAGAAGAATAGTGAATAAACAGATCCATGATGCAAAACTCCTTTTCTAAACGGGTTAGGACTGCTCCTTCAGCCGCTCTGCCTGGTCTGCGGCCGCCAGAGCATCAATGATTTCATCCAAATCCCCGTTGACAATGTTATCAATCTTATAGAGCGTCAGGCCGATCCGGTGGTCCGTCACCCGGCCCTGGGGGAAATTGTAGGTGCGGATGCGCTCGTTGCGCATACCGGTACCCACCTGGCTTCGGCGCTGCTGCGTATACTCGCTGGAAATCTTCTCCTGCTCGGCCTCATAGAGCCGGGAGGCCAGAATGCGCATGGCCTTGTCCCGGTTCTGAAACTGGCTGCGCTCCTGCTGGCACTCCACCACGGTGCCCGTGGGCTTGTGGATGAGGCGTACGGCGGAGGAAGTCTTGTTCACGTGCTGGCCTCCGGCGCCGGAGGAGCGGAAGACCTGCATCTCAATGTCGGCGGGGTTTAATTGGACGTCCACTGCCTCCATTTCCGGCAGGACGGCTACCGTGGCGGTGGAGGTATGAATCCGGCCGCCCGATTCCGTTTCCGGCACCCGCTGCACCCGGTGGACGCCGCTCTCATACTTGAGACGGGACCAGGCACCATCTCCTTCGATCGTAAAGGAAATTTCCTTTATTCCGCCCAATTCTGTTTCATTGACGGAGTCTACCTCTGTCTTCCAGCCCCGGGACTCGGCGTACATGGAGTACATGCGGTAGAGGGAGTGGGCAAAGAGCGCCGCCTCCTCCCCGCCCACACCGGCCCGGACTTCCAGAATGACGTTTTTCCGATCATTGGGGTCCTTGGGCAGCAGGAGAATCTGCAGCTCGTGTTCCAGCCGTTCCAGCTCCTGGCCGGCCTGATGGTATTCCTCCTGGGCCAGCTCCCGCATCTCTGGGTCGCTGAGCAGCTGCTGGGCCTGGTCCCTGGCCTCCTTCACCTGCTGATAGGTGCGGAAGGTCTCCACCAGGGGCTGCAGCTCCGTCTGCTCCTTGTTCAGCTTTGCCACCAGCTCCGGGTCGTCGTAGGTCTCAGGCGCCGCAAGGCGTGCTTCAATCTGGCTGTATTTGGCCTCAATGGCGGCCAGCTTGTCCAGCATACAATTCCTCCTGCAAGCGTGATTTCAGTGATCAAAGAGAAAGGATTTGGCCAGCGCCAGGGGTTCCCGGATATACATCTTCAGCCGGGAGGGCAGATGGCTGGAGGGAGCGGCCAGTGTGGAGACCTCCTCAAAGCCCGTACGTTCCGCCAGCATTCTGGCCCGGGTGAGATGGAAGCCGTTGGATACCACCAGCACCTGGGTGTTTTCCAGGTCATAGCCCTGATCCTCCAGCAGCTGGGCGGTATAGCGGAAATTCTGCACGGTATTGTGGGACTGGTCCTCCAGAAGGATCTGGTCTTCCTCCACCCCTTCTTCCATGAGATAGTCGGCCATGGCACGGGCTTCCGTGGAGGGCTCGTCCGGTCCCTGACCGCCGGAGACCACTACGGTAAGATCGGGATGGTCGGCCAGATAGCTCAACGCCTCATCCAGACGGTCCCGCAGCAGCTGAGACGGGCCGTCGTTCTTCACCTGACAGCCCAGAATCACCATAACCTGAGGTTCGCCCTGAATATGGTCGTAAGAGCCGTAGATGACGGCGCCAAACAAAGCGGCAAAGCACAAAACACCTGCCGCGACCAACACCAGCAGCACCCGAATCCAGCGCTGATACCGTCTTCCCTTATAGCTGGGAACTTCTATCTTTTGCCGGCTCATCCCCGCGCCTCCTCCAGTTGGGCTGAGAGGGTCTCCCAGGCCCCATAGAGTTTTAAGATTTCCTCCTCCAGGGCCTCACGCTGTTCATAGAGCTCCTGAAGCTTCAGATAATCGGAGGCAGACTGCTCAATCTGCTGTTCCAAATCGAACATCTGCTCCTCCGCCTTGGCCACGGCTCGTTCCGCGGCCGTCACTTCCTTTTCCAGGTTCTTGGTGCCGCCCGGACGCTTGGGCTTTTCCTTCTTGGGTTCCTCTGCCTTGGGCGCGGCGGGCTGGGCAGCAAGCTGCTTCTGCCGCTGGCGGACGGAGAGATACTCCTGATAGGTGCCCTTGAAGTCGGTGATATGGCCGTCCTCCAGCATCCAGATGCGGGTGGCAAAGCGGTCAATGAAGTATCGGTCATGGGAGACGAAGAGCAGGTTGCCCTCGTACTCCTCCACTGCCTCCTCAATCCACTCACGGCTCTGGATGTCCAGATGGTTGGTGGGCTCGTCCAGAATGAGGAGGTTAATCTGAGCATCCATGAGCATGCACAGCCGAAGCCGGGACTGCTCGCCGCCGGACAGGGCGGACACCGGTTTGAAGACATCCTCTCCCCGGAATTTGAAGGCGGCCAGCCGATTACGGGCGGTCTGGGCCGTACAGTCCAGGTCGTAAATCATAGTGTCCACCAGATTCCGCTCCGGGTGGTCGAAATGGATGATTTGGGGCAGGTAGCCGATTTTCACGGTGGGGCCAAGCCGCAGCTTGCCCTGGTCCGGCAGCTCCTCCCCCATCAAAATCTTGATGAGGGTAGATTTTCCGGTGCCGTTGTCTCCCAGAAGGGCGATGCGCTCGCCTCCCGCCACCTCCAGATTGACATCGGAGAACAGCGTCCGGCCGGCAAAGCCCTTCTCCAGTCCCTTGATGGTGAGTACCTCGTCCCCGCGGAACTCACGCTCGCCGAAGCGGACCTCCATCTTCCGCTCCTTGCGGGGGCGGTCGGTGACCCGCATGCGTTCAATGCGCTTTTCCATGGACTGGGCCCGCTTGAACACCTTGTCGTTGCCGGAGTAGGCCCAGATGCGCAGCTGCTCGGCAGCCTTTTCCAGCTGCTGAATCTTGGCCTGCTCCTTCTCGTACTGCTTCAGCTTCTCCTCGTACCGCCGTTCCTTCTCCACGGCATAGAAGCTGTAATTGCCGGAATAGAACTCCGCCTTCCCGTTCTGAATTTCAATGACCCGGTCTACCACCTTATCCAGGAAGTAACGGTCATGGGAGACGGTAAGGACGGTGCCCTTGAATCGTTCCAGATATTCCTCCAGCCACTCCGTGGCACGCAGGTCCAGGTGGTTGGTAGGCTCATCCAGCAGAAGAATATCCGTGTCCTCCAGAATGAGGCGGCCCAGGTTGACCCGGGTCTTCTCGCCACCGGAGAGTTTATCAAAGGGCCGCTGGCGCATTTCAGCGGAGATAGATAGGCCATTGCAGACCTTGTTCTTGTTGGTCTCTGTCTCGTAGCCTCCGCCCGCCTGGAAGGCGGCGGTGAGCTTGTCATACCGGGCCATGAGGGCCGGGTCCTCGCCCTCCCCCATCTGTTCGGCCAGACGGGCCAGTTCTCGCTCCATTTCGGAGAGGGAGGCAAAAGCGGTGTCCAGCACATCCTCCACCGTATACCCCGCCGGATAGACGGGGATCTGGGAGATGAGCCCCAGACGCTTGCCCGGCGCCACCATGACCTCACCCTCGTCGTAATCTACCTCACCGGTGAGAATACGCAGCAGAGTGGTTTTTCCGCATCCGTTGGGCCCCAGCAGGCCTACCCGCTCTCCGGTGTCTACCTGAAAGGTAAGGCCATCCAATATTCGATTGCCAACCTCAAATTCCTTAACCAGGTTGGAGACGGATAGATCGATCATAGTAACCTCTTTTTATCTCATTGGTATGTGAATCCGGCGAATAACCTCATTCTGCCTTGGTGAGCTCCATCAGGGCGGAAGTCAGCTCTTCCATCTTCATGCCCCGGGAGGCCTTGACCAGAACCGTGCAGTCCGGCGTCAGCACCTTGGGCAGAATTGCCCGGGCCGCATCCTTGTCCCCGCAGTGGTAGACCTGAGGAACCCCGGACTCCCGGGCGCCCTGGGCAATGTGCTCCGACAGCTCCCCCACGGCCACCAGGCAGTCGATGCCCGCCTTGCCCAGGCACTCCCCTACCTCATAGTGGAGTCCAGGAGCAAAAGGACCAAGCTCAAACATATCCCCCAGAATGGCCACCTTCCGATGGCTGTGGCTGTCCGCCAGCACGCTGATGGCGGCCCGCATGGACTGGGGATTTGCATTATAGGTGTCATCCAGGATGGTGATTTCCTCTCCCCGGCGGACGATGTTCATCCGCATCCGGGTGGGAACAAACTGATAAATGCCCTGGGCAATCTCCTGAGGCGTGAGACCAAACCGCTCTCCCACCGCTGCGGCGATGAGGGCGGGATAGATCATGTGCTCCCCGAGGGCGGGGATTTTGACGTTCTGATCCATGTGGGGGGTAACGAGACGGCAGTTCAAATAGCTTACGCCGTCGCCGCCGGTTACCTCCGCCCGGTACTCCAGCCCCTCGCTCCGTCCGCAGAAGACGGCAGGCACGGGCGTCTTGCCCCGCAGGGTAGACAGCAGTGCATCGTCGCCGTTGAGCACCACCAGCCCCCCATCCTTGATATGGGGAAGCAGCTCGCACTTGGCTTTGAAGATGTTTTCCCGGCTGCCCAGACGCTCAATATGGGCGTCGCCGATGTTAGTAATAACACCCACGTCCGGTTTGACGGTTCCGGCTAGGTAGTCAATCTCACCGAACTTGTCCATGCCCATTTCCAGCACGGCAATCTGGTGGCGCTTCTCCAGCTTCAGCAGGGTTAGGGGCAGGCCCACATTGTTATTGAAATTCCCCTCGGTCTTCAGGACCTTGTACCGCACTCCCAGCACAGAGGCAATCATATCCTTGGCCGTGGTCTTGCCCACGCTGCCGGTAACGGCCACAAAGGGAATATCAAATTGGGCCTTATACCAGGCGGCCAGATCCCGCAGCGCCCGCTGGGTATTGGCCACCTTCACATAGAACTTATCTTCCCGGTAGCTCTCCCGTTCCCGGGCGGTGAGACAGCCTACTGCTCCCCCCTCCAGGGCGGAGTTAATGTAGGCGTGCCCGTCAAAGCGCTCTCCGGTAAGGGGAATGAACAGAGCGCCGGGATGGATGGTACGGCTGTCCGTATCCACCCGGACAATGGGGGCGTTTACATCTGCATAGGTACCCAGCAGCTTTCCGCCCACTGCTTCCAGCAGTTGGCCCAGAGTGATGGTCTCCATCCGTCACAGCGCCTCCTTCCGTGCTTCCAGGGATTTTTGGATGATGGTCTCGCACAGAGTTCCGTAATCAATACCCACGGCTGCCGCCTCCTGAGGCACCAGGCTGGTGGGCGTCATGCCGGGCAGCGTGTTGATCTCCAGAAAATAGGGGGTTCCATCCTCAGTGACAATGAAGTCAGCCCGTGCGTACACGGAGAGGCCCACCGTCCGGAACACCTCCAGAGCGGCCTCACCCAGGCGCTTCTCCCACTCCGCCGGAATCTCGGCGGGACAGACTTCCAGCGCGGCCCCAGGCTGATATTTATTCTCGTAATCATAAAAGCCCTCTTTGGGGATAATCTCAATGGAAGGCAGGGCCTTGTCGTCCAGAAGGGCTACCTGGATTTCCCGGCCCTGGATATACTGCTCCAAAACGGTGCGGCCGCCCAGGGCAAGGCTCCCCTCCAGGGCTTTGCGGAGCTCGGGACGGGTGTGGGCGATATAAACTCCAATGGAGGAGCCGCTGTCGATGGGCTTTACCACCACGGGAAGCTCCGTCTCGGCGGCCAGCTGCTCCAGGTTCTCCTCGCTCACCCGAACCACCTGCCAGCGGGGGGTAACGACCTTGTCGGCCACCATGCGCTTGGTCAGATCCTTGTCCATGGCGATGGCGGAGGACAAATAGCCCGACCCGGTATAGGGCACGCCCAGCAGATCCAAGGCAGCCTGGATGCGGCCGTCCTCACCGCAGGCGCCGTGAAGGGCCAGGTATACAATATCCGCCCCGGCGCACAGCTCCAGCACCCCGGGGCCAATGGCGGAGGGGCTCTGATCCTTGCGGCTGGCGAGCACCTGCTTCAGGTCAGGGGCCTGACGGGAGACCTTCTTAAAGGACTCAGGGATGGGCTGACCGTACAGGCTCTCCGGCGTGCCCGGCATTCCCTCCAGGCCAAAAAACAAATCCACCAGAGCCACCTGGTGTCCGCGCTCCCGAAGCGCCTGACATACCATGGCGCCGGAGGACAAAGAGACATTACGTTCCGGGCTCAGACCGCCGGCCAGTACCACTATCTTCATTTTGACACACCTCATTATCGGCCATATGGGCATACTTACCACATTTTATACGCTAACGGTTCATTTTAGCACAGGCCGCTGAAATACTCAAGCAGGACCCCGGATTTTTTCCGGTATTCCCCGTTTTTTCGGCAAAAAGCGCCCCCCGAATCAGCTCGGGGAGCGCTGTATGGTTCAAGTGCCGAACCTTTGCTTACTTGGTTCCGAAAATACGGTCACCCGCATCGCCCAGACCGGGCACAATGTAGGCGTGATCGTTGAGCTTCTCGTCCACCGCAGCCACGTAGATGTCCACGTCGGGATGGTCCTTCTGGATGCAGGCAACGCCCTCGGGAGCGGCGATGATGTTCATCAGCTTGATGTGCTTGCAGCCGTAGCCCTTCAGGAAGGTGATGGCCGCAGAGGCAGAGCCGCCGGTGGCCAGCATGGGATCCAGGATGATCACGTCACGCTCGGCAATGTCGTTGGGCATCTTGCAGTAGTACTCCACGGGGGCATGGGTCTCCGGGTCGCGATAAAGGCCGATATGACCCACCTTGGCGGAGGGAATCAGGTTCAGGATGCCGTCCACCATGCCCAGACCAGCACGGAGAATGGGGACGATGGCCAGCTTCTTGCCGGCCAGCTGCTTGAAGGTACCCACCGCCACCGGGGTCTTGATCTCCACGTCCTCAACGGGCAGGTCGCGGGTGGCCTCATAGCACTCCAGAGCGGCGATTTCCGAAACGATCTCCCGGAATTCCTTGACGCCGGTGCGCTCATCCCGCAGGATGGACAGCTTATGCTGCAGCAGAGGATGGTCCAAAACGTGTACTTTTTCGTTAAACATGCACATGCTCCCCTTTGTCATTCATTGTGATTGGGATTCCCGTTCCAGCCGCTCCCGCTCTGCCTGAGACAGCCGGTGGTAGACCGGAACCAGCGCCCCGCCCTTGACCAGGGCGCCCTCTTCCGCCAACCGCTGCGCGGTCCGGGCAACACCCCATGCGCTCTGCATACGCAGAGGCTGCGGCGCCAGCTTCAAGTCGAGGCCCTGTTCCATCAAGGCATTATAACACAGCTTGGCTCCATCTCCAACGACTATTTTGGAATTTTTATATTTTTTGACTTCTTCCGCCAAATCCGCCAGTGCGATGGCCCGGTCGGGGCTGACCCGTTCCAGCCCCTCGCCGGTGGCCAGGAACAGGGCGTTATAGACCTGGTTGCGCCGGGCATCCATGGCACAAATGATAAGACTCCCGGCCAGATGGGCCAGAGGCCAGGCCATGGACTCCAGGGTGGAGCAGGGGGCGCAGTCCTTGTCCCCCTTCCAGGCCAGCCCTTTGGCCGTGGCCACGCCGATGCGCAGGCCGGTAAAGGATCCGGGCCCGGCGGCCACCGCAATGACATCCACGTCATCCAGCTTGGTGCCGCTGTTCACCAGCATACTCTCCACCATGGGCAGCAGGGTCCGGCTGTGGGTCAGACCACTGTTGGCATAAACTTGTGCCGTCAGCTCCCCGTCCCGGCACAATGCGGCAGAACAGGCAGTGGCGGAAGACTCCAGCGCTAAAATTAACATCGTATTCTCCCACGCTTCCTCTCAGTTTTCCGGCAGTTCCGGAGCATTCAGCAGTGAAATGGTACGCTGCTGGTCGGTTTCTCCCCGGCGGATGTCCACCCGGATGGCGTCTGCCTCCAGCGCGTCGGACACATTCTCACTCCACTCCACGGCGCACACCCCGCCCCGGGCCAGGTAATCCTCCCAGCCGATGTCAAACAGCTCCTCCGAGGATCCCAGGCGGTACATATCAAAATGAAACAGGGGCAGCCGTCCCCCCTCATACTCGTTGACGATGGTGAAGGTGGGACTGGTCACCCGCTCGGGAATTCCCAATCCCCGGGCAAGGCCCCGGGTAAAGGCGGTCTTTCCCGCCCCCAGATCTCCGGTAAAGGCTATGACCGCCCCGGGGGCAAGACATGCTCCCAGCTTGCGGCCCAGCTCCTCCGTCTCCTCCGGGCTGTTGGTTATATAGTCCATACGACAGCTCCTCGTTCACAGAAAATTTTCACGCTCATTTGGAATTATACCACACCCGAGGTTTACCTTTCCACCAAAAAGTGATAAAATATGGTCCCAGTTCTTTTACCCAGGAGGTGGCGCTTTGACCACGCTGTTCTCTCCCCTGCGAGAGTTTTTTCGAAAAGGCGATTTGCTCCTGCTGTCCCTGTGCCTTCTGGCCAGTGGGTTCGGCCTTTTGCTAATCTTTTCCGCCACCCAATACACGAAAGACGGGCCCCTGCGCTATATGGCTATCCAGGCCCTGGCTATTCTTCTTGGCGTGGCTGCCTATATCCTCCTCACCTTCGTGGACTTCCAGCTCTTTGCGGAAAAGAACTGGAAATACCTGCTGGCCTTTAACGTCTTTTTCATTCTCCTCCTGCTTACCCCTCTGGGTACCGACCACAATATGGGCAACCTGAATTGGCTGGACATTCCTGGATTTCCCGTGGACATCCAGCCCAACGAAATTGTCAAGCTTCCCTTTGTTCTCCTTCTGTCCCTGCAGATTTCCAAGCTGCAGGAACACGGCCACGACATCAGCTCCATTCCCTCTATCCTTCAGGTAGGCGGCCACACCGTATTTATGCTGGGCCTCATCGCCGCTGTCTGCGGAGATATGGGCATGTGCGTGACCTATATGTTCATGTTTGCCTTTATCGCCTGGGCCTCAGGCGTAAAAATCCGGTGGTTTGTCTTGGTGGGCGGCGTTATTGTGCTCACTGCCGTCATTCTGTGGCTCTTCATACTGCCGGAAACCAAGTGGTGGACCGACTATCGGATTATGCGGTTCCGTGTGGTCTTTGATCATGATCTGGACCCCCAGGGCCGGGGCTTCCAGCAGCTGCGGTCCATTTTGGCCATCGGCTCCGGTCAGCTATTCGGACAAGGTTATCTCAACGGAACCCAGACCCAATCCTCCAACAGCTCTGCCCTCCCCGCCCGGCACACCGACTTTATCTTCGCCGTCTGCGGCGAGGAACTGGGTATGGTTGGCTGTATCCTTCTCCTGCTCCTCCTGGCTGGCATTGTACTGCGGTGTGTCTGGGTCAGCTGGCACGCCAGTTCCCCCTTTTCCGCCTATGTGGCCATGGGAATGGGCGGCATGCTCTTGGTTCAAATTTTCCTGAATGTGGGCATGTGCCTGTATGTGCTCCCGGTCATGGGCCTTACCCTCCCCTTTATTAGCTATGGCGGCTCTTCCATCGTGACCTTATTTGCCGCAATGGGAATCGTCTCCAGTATCAAAGCGAAGGCCTTGCCCAGCTGGCTGAGGGACCGACAAGCTTGATTGCTTTTCACCTATATGAAGAGCCATCCCGATGGGATGGCTCTTTTTTTGTGTAGTTCCGGTATTTGATGTATTTGTTTTGAATCCAGGAATTCATCGCGTCCTTTTCTATATGACTATCCGGATATATGGAATATGTACCTTTGTACCAGAGCAAGTAAGGACATCCGCATTCCGTTCAGTTGTGTCACAGTACCTCTCCTTTCTCCTTAGTGTGGGAATATAAAAAGAGCCACCCCAACCGGGATGGCTCTTTTGAATGAGGCAATACGAATTACTCGTTGGCGGGCACGTGGATGACGCCCACGGGACACTCCTTGACGCAGATCTGGCATCCCACGCACTTTTCCTGGTCGATGTGGGCCAGGTTGTTCTCCACGGTGATGGCCTCCTTGGGACAGGCCTTGGCGCACTTCATGCAGCCGATACAGCCGGCGGTGCAGGCCTTCCGGGTGTCGCCGCCCTTATCCTTGTTCTGGCAGAGGACCACGGGCTTACGCTTGTGCTCGGGCACGATGGAAATGACGGAGTTGGGGCAGGCGGCCGCACAGGCACCGCAGCCCACACACTTCTCACGGTCCACCTTGGCAATGCCGTTCACAATGTGGATGGCATCAAAGGCACAGGCGCGGGTACAGTCGCCGTAGCCCAGACAGCCGTACTTGCACATACCGTCGCCGCCATACAGGCCCTTGACGGCCATGCAGCTCTGGATACCCTCAAACTCATAGCGCTTGGAGGTCTTCTCACAGGTGCCGGAGCAGGCTACAACGGCCTTCATGGGCACGGTGGCCTCCGCCTGCACGCCCATAATCTCCGCGATGGCAGCCACCGTCTTGGCGCCGCCGGGAGTGCACTTGTTGATGGCGTTGCCATCCTCCACGATGGTCTTGGCGTAGTCAGCACAGCCCGCGCAGCCGCAGGCGCCGCAGTTAGCGCCGGCCAGCACGCCGGTAATCTTCTCGACACGCTCATCCACGGGGACATACATGAAGATGGAGGCGGCCACCAGAATCACCGCACCAATGAGGCCGATGACCGTGACCAGCACGATTGCCATAATAATCAAAGTATTGCTATCCATACCTATCTCTCCCCCTTCCTATCAAGCGCCGAAGATGGACTCAATGATACCGCCGAAGCCCATGAAGGACAGGGAGGTCACAGCGGCGGCTACCAGAGTGATAGGCAGACCCTGGAAGCACACGGGAGTGATGGCCTGTTCGACCTTGCGGCGCACACCGGAGAACAGCACCATGGCCACCAGGAAGCCCAGGCCGGCGCCGGCAGCACAGACGATGCTCTCGATGAAGTTATAGCCGTTGTCAATGTTCAGCACGGTCACGCCCAGAATGGTGCAGTTGGTGGTGATCAGAGGCAGATACACACCCAGAGCACGGTACAGGGCAGGGATGAACTTCTTCAGGATGTTCTCCAGCAGCTGCACCAGGATGGCGATGATCAGGATGAACACGATGGTCTGCAGATAGCCCATATCCCACTTCAGCTTACCGGCGGCGTCCACCGGAGTGAGCAGGAAGGTCTGGATGGGCCAGGTGGCGGCGGTAGCCAGCACCATGACGAAGGTAACGGCCAGGGACATGCCGACGGCGCTGTCCAGCTTCTTGGACACGCCCAGGAAGGGACAGATGCCCAGGAACTTAACCAGAACGTAGTTGTCCACCAGGATCATGGTGAAGAAAATGCTGGCAAGATGCATGGCAGTGCTCATTACGCATTCCCTCCTTCCGCAGCCTCAGCAGGAGCGGAGGACTTCTCCTTCTTGGGACGGGTGGTCAGCCAAGTGGCGGCCGCCATCATCACACCAAAGACAAAGAAGCCGCCGGGAGCGCTGGTCATGATGGTGAAGGGGTCAATGGACTCAGGCAGAACCTGAATGGCAAAGCCCTCGGGCAGGAAGGGGAACAGACCGTCCAGGCCGGACATCCAAGTACCGGAACCCAGAATCTCACGGATGGTGCCCATGAGGGTCAGGGTGATGGTAAAGCCGATGCCCATGCCGATGCCGTCCAGAGCGGAATCCAGGATGCCGTTCTTGGAAGCGAACATCTCAGCGCGGCCCAGGATGATACAGTTCACCACGATCAGAGGCAGATACACGCCCAGAGAAGCATCCAGGGCGGGCACAAAGGCCTTGACCAGCATCTGTACCACCGACACAAAGCCGGCAATTACAGTGATGTAACAGGGAATACGAACCTGATCGGGGATGACCTTCCGCAGGGCGGAAATTACGATGTTGGAGCACAGCAGCACGAAGGTGGCTGCCAGGCCCATACCGATGCCGTTGGAGGCCATGGTAGAGGTGGCCAGAGTGGGACAGGTGCCCAAAACGAGCCGCAGTACCGGGTTCTCATTCAAGATACCGTTGGTCAGTATCTTTAATTTACTGGGTTTATTACTCATCTCATACACCTGCCTTTCAAGGAATCGCGTTGTAGGCTTCAATGGCGGAGTTCACCGCGTTGATCAAAGCCGTACTGGAGACAGTGGCGGAGGTCACAGCGTCCACATCCTGATTCAGAACCAGAGCGTCGCTGGTGTCCAGGCCAATGTAGTTCTCCCAGTAGGAGGGAGTACCGGCAACCTTGCTGCCGATGCCCTTGGTCTCAGCCTGCTCGGTGACCTTGATCTGCTTGATGGTGCCGTCGGGATTAATGGCAGTCATAACCACTACGTCACCGCCGTAGCCCTTGGCAGAGCTGGTGATGACAACGCCCACATCGTTGGTGGACTTATAAATGGCGGAGACGTTGTCCACGCTGACACCGGTGATCTCCTCAAAGCCTTCGGCCTCGGGCAGCAGCTCGGTACGGGACTTCTCCTCGGCCAGGCGGGTGGCCTCCTCGATGATGGGGGCAGTGACCTGGTTGGTGGCAGCCAGGGCGCCGGTCACCACGATGCAGATGATGACCAGAACCACAATGGGCTTAAATACTTTGTTCCAGCTACTCATTTCGCGGCACCCTCCTTGCTCTTTTTCACCTTGGCGATGCCCAGCTTATCCTGGCGGGTCAGCACTTCAATGTAAGGAACCACCAGATTCATCAGCAGGATGGCGAAGGACACGCCCTCGTTCATGGTGCCCAGGAAGCGGATGGCACAAGTGATGACGCCCAGGCCGATGCCGAAGACAATCTTACCCTTGCGGGTGGTGGGAGAGGTGACATAGTCGGTAGCCATAAAGAAGGCACCCAGCATCAGGCCGCCGGAAAGCAGCTGATAGACGGGATCCTCACCGGCGATGAAGCTGAGCACAGCCACAGTGGCCAGATAAGTAACGGGAATGGTGGGGCTGATGACCTTGGTCCAGATGAGGTACAGGCCGCCGATGATCAGGGTGATGGCGCAGGTCTCGCCCAGCACACCGCCGTGGGTACCCAGCAGCAGAGTGACATAGTCAACGCCCTCGGAGTTGGCCAGAGGGGTGGCGGAGGAAACCGCGTCGGCGGGGAAACCGTAAGCGGACATACGGCCGGCAAAGCCCATGGCCATAGCGATACGGCCCACGATGGCGGGGTTGGCGAAGTTGTAGCCCAGACCGCCGAAAAGCTGCTTGACTACCACGATGGCGATGAAGGCGCCCACGACGGGCATCCAGTACGGCAGCGTGGAGGGCAGGTTGAAGGCCAGCAGCATGCCGGTAACCACGGCGGAGAAATCGCCGATGGCCACCTCACGGCCCATCAGCTTGCAGTAGGCCCACTCAAAGAAGACGCAGGCCGCCACAGTAATGGCAGTGAGGATCAGGGAATTGATACCGAAGATAATAACAGACGCAATCAGGGTAGGAACCAGGGCCAGGCACACCCGCTGCATGATCTTCTGGGTGCTGTCGGGGCTGGTAATATGGGGCGCGGCAGTAACGATCAGCTTATTGGCCATTACTTCTTACCTCCATTCTTCATCATGATCTTTGCCAGGGCGATGGAGGGGGCCAGCGGCCGCTTGGCGGGGCAGACAAAGGAGCAGGTGCCGCAGCTCATGCACAGATCGGCATTGAGCTCCTGCAGCAGCTCCACATTGCCGGCGTTGTAGGCCTGGACAATCTCCTTGGCGGACAGGCCCAGAGGACAGGCGTTGGTGCAGCGCCCGCAGTGGATGCAGTTGGTGGGCTTGGGAACGTGGGCCCACTTCTTGGAAAATGCCAGAACGGCGTTGTTGTTCTTCAGCACGGGCTGAGACAAGTCGGCAATACAGTTGCCCATCATGGGGCCACCGTAGAGCACCTTGCCGGGCTCGTCCGTCAGTCCGCCGCAGAAGTCCAGCAGCTCCTGAACGGGAGTGCCGATAACGACCTCCACATTCTTGGGCTCCTTGACGATGTCGCCGTCTACGGTCAGGCGCTTGGTCACCAGAGGCATGCCGGTTTCCAGGTACTTGCCCACAAAGGCCACGGAGGTGACGTTCATCACGATAACGCCCACATCGGAGGGAAGTCCAGGGAAGGGAACCTCGCGGCCGGTGCAGTTTTCAATCAGAACTTTCTCAGCGCCCTGAGGATAGCGGCAAGGCAGGGTCTTGACCTCGATGCCGGACGTGTCGATGGCGTCCTTCATCTTGGCAATGGCCTTGGGCTTGTTGCCCTCGATGCCGATGATGCAGTGGGCGATGTTCAGATACTTCATAACCGCCTTGATGCCGCTGAGAATAAAGTGGGTATCCTCCAGCAGGCAGCGGTTATCAGATGTAATGTAGGGCTCACACTCAGCGCCGTTGATGACGAGGGTATCAATCTCGTCCAGATTCTTGGGCGCCAGCTTGACGGCGGTGGGGAATCCGGCGCCGCCCAGACCCACCAGGCCGCTGGCACGCACCGCGTCCTGGAAGGATTTCAGGTCTGTGACCTGAGGAGGAGCAATGGCGGGATCCACCTTCTGCTCTCCGTCGGGAATAATGACCACCGCAGTCTGAGCCGCCCCATTGGGAGCGGTGATGGTGGTAATCCCCTCCACCACGCCGGACACGCCGGAGTGAATATCAGAGGAGACAAATCCGCCGGACTTTCCGACGACGGTGCCTACGTACACCTGGTCGCCCTTTGCCACGACGGGAGATGCCGGTGCACCGATGTGCTGAGACATGGACAGCACAATCTTTGACGGCAGCGGCATGACTACCGTCTCAAGGTCCGAGGTCCGTTTTTCGTGCGGAACCCCAGCGCCCTGAGCAGAACGCTTGAGAAATTTACTCATTCAGATTTCGACCTCCCTATACTGCTATCGCTGGAACAGCAGGTACCTCCCTGCCCTGCCGCAAGTAGTGTCCCTCTCCCCTGCCGGAAGCGGGGGCGCACAGCAAACGGCCCTTCCCAGGGCGGAACGCACCCAGACGCCTGCGATTCACAGGCGCACGACAAAACCCGCCGGATTCAAACTTTTTTTCAAAATTTGAAGCCGTCGGTCTTGCTTGCGTCGTTTATCATACACCTAACTTGTCAAAATTGCAAGATTCTTTTCACCTCCCGGCGTAATAGCCCAACCTGGCTTTCTGCAAAAAAAGAGGTGCGGGGCGTGAAGAAATTCACGCCCCGCACCGGAGTCTCTTGCTTCTCAGCAGCAGCCGTTGTTGCAGCCGCAGTTATTGCCGCAGCCATTGCCGCTCCAGCTGTTCCCGCCGCAGCAGCAGCAAAGGATGATGATCAAAATGATGATCCACAGACAGCCGCCGCCGCCAAAACCGTTATTGCAGCACCCCATATGAGTACCTCCTGTTTTATGAAAGTTTTAAGAGGGCTGTTTGCCCTTCTCATCCCCATCATATGCACAGGCTGAAAATGGGTTCGGCTTTAAGCAGTAAATTTTTCCGCAAACACGCGCAGCATGGCCGCAACTTCGGCCCGGGTGGCGCTGTTCTGCGGGCTGAGGGTCAGGGTGCTGGAGGAGGTACTTCCAACAATTCCCTCCGCCACTGCCCAGGCAAAGGAATCCCGGGCCCAGACGCTGGCCTGGGACAAATCCTGATAGCCGGACAGGTCGGCTCTTGCGTCTGCACTCTGCCCCAGATAATTGCGCACGAAGCTGTGCAGCAGAACCACAATCTGCTCCCGCGTCACCTTCAATTCAGGGCCAAAGGTGTTAGGACCAGTTCCCGCGGTAATCCCCTGCTCGGCGCCCCACTTCACGTAAGCGGCGTACCAGGCCGAGTCCGGCACATCACTGAAGCTGGCATCTGCCGAAAGCAGCTCATCCTCCGGCGAACCGGCCAGGCGGTAGAGCACGGTCATCAGCATGGCACGGTTCATGGCCTCATAGGGGCCGAAATGAGTGGCATCCACGCCGGAGAAGAGCCCGTTTTCATAGGCGTAGCACACCTGAGTATAGAACCAGTCCTGCGTACTGACATCATAAAACGGGATGGCGGATCCGCTCCCGGCTGTGTAGGTGTAGCTGCCCTGGACTCCCATCTGGGCCGCGCCGGAGCTGACGGAAATGGAAGCGGTGGTATCCTCTCCCGTCAGATACCGGTGTCCGGTGGTAAGGCGGCTGCCGGAGGCGATCTCACTGCCCTCTGTCACATCTATGAAGGCTCCGTTGTGGGTGACCACCGCGGTGCCAGACAGCACAAACAGTCCGGATCCAGTGGTCAGCTCCACCTTATCACCACCCTTCCATTCTCTGGGCTGGAAGGAGGTACTGTAACTACCTGAAGTTCCGGTGCTCTGCCCCAGATAGCCTTGCTGAAGGGCGTCCAGAGTACTCTTGGCCTGGTCGTAGGCCTCCTGCAGCTTCTGATTGGCGGCAGTGGTACCCTGACTTACAGCACTGGGAATCACGGTGTTGTTCAGATAACTCAGCGAGATAAGGCTGTCTCCGGAGGACAGCGCATAGGCCCCGCAGGCCAGAACCAATAAAACACCGGCCGTCACTGCCAGCCGGAGGACTTTCTTTTTCATACGGACTCCTCTCCAGCATCTGTTTTCCGGTCGAATTCCCGCTGGGTGATCATGTAATTCAATGCCAGCAGACTATCGGAGAAGTGCACGGACTCCACCACGACCTGTTCCGGGTTAAAGCTGATCTCATAATTGGTAAAATTCCAGATGCCCGGCACACCGGCGGCCACCAGACGGTCGCCCATCTCCTGAGCCGCTGCAATGGGGACCGTCAGAAGTCCCACACTCACCGGATTTTTGGCCAGAAATGCTTCCAGCTCATCTGCATGATAGACGGGCACACCGGCAATTTTTGTACCTACCACCTGTTCATTTACATCAAAGGCGGCCAGAAGCCGGAAGCCGTTGCTGGAAAAGCGGAAATTCTCGATAATAGCCCGGCCAAGGTTGCCGGTACCCAGCACCACCACAGTGTGTCCCCGGTTAATGCCCAAGATTTCACCGATTTCCTCTTTCAGCGTATCCACTTTATATCCATACCCCTGCTGGCCAAATTCTCCGAAGCAGAACAGATCCTGACGGATCTGGGAGGCGGTCAGGCCCATGGACTTGCCCAGCGCGCTGGAGGAAATCCGGACCACTCCCGTCTCCTGCAGCTCGGACAGGTGCCGGTAATACCGGGGCAAACGCCGAATGACGGCCGTTGATACTTTGGAATTTCGTTTCATCATTGCTGCTCCCTAACTGTTTGGAGGTAGTGCGGGCAGCCCTGGACTTGAGACCTCAGAGCGGGTCTCCGGTCGTCTTCCCACAGCCCCATACTGCCCTCATTTTACTATAACAGTTTACCCGATCTCCTCCCCACTGTCAAATTCTTTTCCTTTCCAGTCAACGGTGCGTTGGTTGCAATCCCGGTTCTCATTTGGCATAATGACATCTGGGAGGGATCGTTATGAATCAAACAAAAATCGGACTGCTTATCCGGATGCTGCGCACCGAGCGGGGTATGACCCAGCGCCAGCTGGCCGGCGTCCTGGGAATCACCGACCAGGCGGTCTCCAAGTGGGAACGCGGCCTTTCCCATAGTTAAAGAAGTGGACCACAACCCCACGCTTTTACTTCACCCTCAGGCCCACCGCAAAAACTCATCCCCCGCAGGGGATCACAGCGACGGAATATCCCACGGGGCCCAGTTTCCCATCTCCACCCAAACCCACGGCGGGGATATTCCATGGAGCGGAACCAACCTTATTCCCCGCCTTGTACCCAGCTTTCTGCATAGCATCCAGGCCCCACCCGTGGCGGGCCACCCAGCCACCGGCACACACACAGCCACCCTCTGAACAACAAAAAACGGCCCTTTTCGGACCGTTTCAAATGACCTTGCAATCTTTCCCATTCTGGAGTAAAATAGTTTCATCGAGATAAATAGAGGCAGGACGTGAGGTGTTGCGAGCACCCCACGCCCCTATGCAGGAGAAGGGACCTCCCACACAATAGCATTTCGCTACGCCTTTTCTCATTATAGCCGCTTTGGATTTAATTTACAAGGTGGTTGTGATGGGCTTTGTGTCGTACCTCAATGCGGTGTAGGGAATATACAGCCCTGCGCCGCTTTTATTTATCTCGGCGGGAACGCCCAACGGGGGACCGGGAGCAATCCCACCCCCAGCGGGCCGGACCGTTGAGAGGCAATAAAAAAGCCGTCACTGTGACGGCATAGGAGGAAACCATAATGAAAAAGGCTTTGATATTGGGCTTGTCTCTTTCACTGGCCCTGACCCTGACCGCCTGTGGTGGTTCCAATGACAACACCGCTGACAGCACCCAGGACACCAGCACCCCGGAAGTTACCCAGCCCGTGGACACCAGCACCCCCGAGGTGGAGCAGAACACGCAAACCACCCAGGGAAACCCGGAGCAGACACCAGCTGTTGAGGAAACCACCACTCAGCAGGCTACTCAGACCAGTCAGCAGACCCAGGTACAGCCAGAGGTCAAGTTATTCAATGATTGTAATGAAACGGTGTATGCCACGGAGACAGTAAACATTCGTTCCAGTTATAGTGCTAGCAGCAACAAGTTGGGTTCATTAACCAAGGCCCAATCAATCAAGCGTACCGGAACTGGTACCGGAGCTGCAGCAGGTTGGAGTCGAGTAGAGTTTAATGGTAAGGAAGCATATATCAATTCCAGTTACTTAAGCACCACGAAGCCCCAGGTAAGCACAAGTACCAGCAAGCCCAGCACCTCGAGTGGAACTTCAACCAGCAAACCCAGCACCTCAACTAGTAAGCCAAGCACATCAACAAGCAAACCCAGCACATCAAGTGGCTCCAGTACTTCTGGTAGCTCTGGGGCCCCAGTTTTTAAGCCAACACCTGGGCATACTAGTGGTAATCAAACTCTAACAGATGACAGCGATTTTGGTGATATGATAGGTAATAATGATGATAGCAATGTAGGCGGTTACTACAATCCAGAAACAGGTGAGTTCTTCCAGTAAGGAGGGATAGTAATGACAGCCAGCCGCGCCCTTGGCGCCACCGGCACACTCCCCACAAAACGGCATCCTATAGAATCAGAGGCTCCCAACCTGGGGGCCTCTTTTTTTGTCCCCTCAGCCCCTGAGGGCGGCACATCTATTCCCCATTGGTCCCATAATCGTGTTGGCCCCAAGCCAACACCAAGGGGGCGAGCGAGCGGCGCAGGCGAAAGCCGAAGCTGCCGCCCGCCCTCTTGTCAGTTGTAAGGCCCCCGTCATGTGCCGCCCGGTCAGATGCCTCCCATATCTAGTAGGAGGCATTTAGTGTACTCCGGTGCAATCCTGTGTCCTAAAGCAAGTGTTACCTTTAGGGCACTTCTGTACCGTGTACCATTCTCACTTCTGTTTCTAAAATGGCAACAAACCTTGCCGCTATTGGCATTACCAGCCCCACGGCCTTGTTTTATACTGAAATCAGACAAAGCCCCTCCCACTCAAAAATTTTCCCCACCATACCCTGACAAACACCCTCTCAAATGTCCGTATTATGTGACGATCTATTTTGAACGAATGGAGATGATGCCCCATGTCCCCCGATGACATAAGCAGCCTACAGGGCCACACATATACCGCCCCGAACGGTCAGCAGTATTTTCAGATGGGGAAAAACCGTATCAAAATTACGGAGCATTTTCCATCTGTGGGAAAAACTTTTGCCGACTTCATAGAGGAGATGGCAATCCATAAAAAGAAGGAAGACATTGATAAAACAGCGTAATTTCATTGAAATATCACCATATTTATGGTATAATAATTGCGAAGTAAAACCATAAGCGTGGGGTTGTTTCTATACAAAGGAGGTTTATTTTTACTATGAAGCAACCCATACAAGCAGCCCTATATATGCGTCTAAGCAGGGACGATGAATACTACGGTGACAGCGTGAGCATTGAGACCCAGCGCACCATCATCAATCAATTTGTGCAGGAGCAGGGCTTTCCCGTCTATGACGAGTATGTGGATGATGGCTGGAGCGGCACCAATTTTGACCGCCCTGATTTTAAGCGCATGATGGACGATGTGGACAGTGGCAAAGTAAATTGTATCATCACCAAGGACCTGTCCCGGTTTGGCCGTGAGCATATTCAGATGGACCACTATTTGGAGATTGACTTTCCCGCCCGTGGTATTCGCTATATCGCCATTACCGACAACGAGGACACCGAAAAGGGGATGTCTGATTTCGTCCCGTTCAAAAACCTGTTCAATGAGTGGTTCGCCAAGGACACCAGCCGCAAGGTCAAAGCCGCCCTCAAAGCCAAGTTTGCCAGGGGACAGCGTGTTTTTTCCTATGCTCCCATTGGCTACCGCAAGGACCCGGACGATAAGTGCCATCTGCTGATTGACGAGGAGACCCGCTGGATTGTCGAGAAGATTTTTGATATGGCCTATCGTGGTGATGGTGCCGCCCGGATTACCAAGCATTTAGTGAGTGAACAAGTCCCCACCCCCGCATGGCTCAACTTCCAGAGATACGGCACATTTGCCCATATCTTTAAGGACCAGCCGGAAAGCAAGCGTTATATGTGGACTATCGCTCAGGTAAAAAGTATCTTGAAGGATGAAACCTACATTGGCAACAGCGTACACAACAAGCAAAGCAATATCTCGTTTAAGAACAAGAAAAAGGTCCGCAAGCCGCCCAGCGAGTGGGTACGCATTGAGAACACCCAAGAGGCAATTATCAGCCGTGAGGTGTTTGACAGAGTGCAGGAGCATATAGTCTCCCGCCGCCGCTCCATGAAGAACCAGACAACTCAGATTTTTGCCGGGCTTGTCAAGTGTGCTGATTGTGGTTGGTCTATGCGCTTCGGTACAAACAAAACCGTCAGTCACCCATTCAGTCATTTTACTTGTAGCCAGTACGGACAGGGGACGGGCCTTTGTTCTAATCACTATATCCGCTATGATGTTCTATATGCCTTTGTTCTCTCCCGTGTTCAATATTGGGCCAAGGAGGTACAGGACCATGAGGACACCGTACTGCAACGGCTGATAAAGACCGGGGATAAAAACAGGGACAGCGCAAACCGAAAAGCCGCCGCCGATTTGAAGAAAGCCGAAAAACGGCAACGGGATTTAGACACCCTATTTACCAAGCTGTACGAGGACAGGGTAAGTGAAAAGATCACGGAACGCAATTTTTCCATGCTGTCCCAAAAGTACCAGCAGGAGCAAGATGAGTTAGAGGCCAAGATTACCGCCTTGAAAAATCATTTGAAGCAAAACGAGGAACAAGTCTCCGGGGCTGAACAGTGGATAGAACTGGTCAAGCAATTCTCACGCCCCACAGAGTTGACCGCCTTGATGCTCAATACGCTGGTTGAAAAAATCCTAATCCACACAGCAACCAAAAACCCCGACGGCACCAGGGAGCAGGAAATTGAGATTTTCTTCCGCTTCGTCGGCAAGATTGACTAAGTTTCTTTAAGTAAGGGAGACGGGCCTGGGCTGCCCGGATGTCTCCCTCCTGCCCGGCCTGGCCCGTGCGTTGGGCATCCCTCTGGATCAGCTGCTGGCCGGAACCCTGGAGGAGCAGGACCCGGATGGAGGCACCATGCGAAATCTAAGCTTTTATGTCTGTCCACAGTGCGGAAATCTCATCACTGCCACCGGAACCCCCACTCTCTCCTGCTGTGGGAGAGTACTGGAACCGCTGACACCCCAAAAGCCCGATGAGGCCCATCGTCTGAACGTCGAACCCGTGGAGGACGAGTGGTTTTTCACCACGGACCACCCTATGGACAAGGAGCATTACCTCTCCTTTGCCGCGCTGGTCACAGGAGAACAGGTCACCATGTTCAAGCGGTGGCCGGAGTGGGACTTTCAGGTTCGCCTGCCCCGACGGGGGCACGGGCAGCTGTACTGGTACTGCACCCAGCACGGCTTGTTCCGTCAAATTATTTAAGCAAAAAGAAACACCGGGAGCCGTCTGGCTCCCGGTGTTTCTTTTTAATTCCAAAAATCAGTTTTCTGCTTTAACCCGATGGAGGCGGCCCGGAATACCGGGTTCTGTCCTTCCCGCTTCTGGCGGGTATAGTCTTCCAGGCATTTCATGGCCGTCCCGCCCAGCAGGACAATGACCGGCAGGTTGATAAGCGCCATCAGTCCCATGAGCACTTCCGCGATGTTCCATACCAGGCTCAACTCCATTTGCGCCCCCAGGAACACCACCAGTGCGGCGGCAACCCGGAATACCGTCAAAGGTCCCTTGTTCAGGGTCCGTCCGGCAATGTAGTTGAGGCAGCCCTCGCAGTAAAAGAGGTTGCCCAACAGGGTAGTAAAGGCAAACAGCAGCATGGCTACCGTGATGAAGTAGGGACCCACAGGACCAAAGACGGTGCTCAGAGCCGCCTGGACATAGGAAGCACCGTCCGACATGGCGGGATCGGGGGCCACACCGGAGCACAGACACATCATGGCAGTGGCGGAACATACCAGAATCGTGTCAATAAACACAGACAGCATCTGAACCAGCCCCTGCTTCACCGGGTGGGACACGTCAGCGGCAGCGGCGGCGTTGGGGGCAGAACCCACGCCTGCCTCGTTGGAGAAGAGGCCGCGCTTGATGCCCTGCATCACTGCGGAACCGGCAAAACCGCCGAAAATGGCCTCAAAATCAAAGGCCCCCACAAAGATGGCCTTGAACACCTGGGGCAGCAGCTCCAGATTGATTACCATAACCACCAGAGCCATAAGGATATACAAAACGCCCATCACCGGAACCAGAACCCCGGTAACTTTCACCAGCTTCTTGCCACCGCCCAGAATGCAGATGGCAACCAGCACCGCCAGAATGGCGCCGCCAATGATCGGCACGTTAACCTGTTGGTAGAAGGCATATCCCTTCATGGTAGCAATCAGGTTGAAGGAGGCCAGCATATTAAATCCGCCGGCGTAGGTGAAAATCAGTACCACAGCAAAGATAACACCCAGCAAGCGGCTGTTCAGGGCCGCCTGAATATAGTAGGACGGACCGCCGTAGCTGCCCCCCTGCTTGTCCCGCACCTTATAAATCTGGGCCAGAGTGCTCTCCACAAAGGCGGAGGCGCCGCCGATGATGGCGATCAGCCACATCCAGAACACCGCTCCGTAGCCGCCGATGCAGATGGCTCCCGCCACACCCACAATGTTGCCGGTACCCACCCGGCTGGCGGTGGACACCATCAGAGCCTCAAAGGCGGAGATGGAATTCTTGCCGCCGGACTTCTCCCCCACCACGCGGATGGACTCCGGCAGCATCCGCAGCTGGACCAGACGGGTCCGGATGGTAAAATAAAGTCCTACCCCCAGCAGCAGAATAATCAGCACAAAGCTATACATCAGGTTGTTGATCTCACCGATCAGGTTTGCAAACGCCATGTACACCAAGCATCACTTCTCTTTCCTCTCATCTTTCGCAAAGCGGGAGAGGGTGCCTTTAGCATCCTCTCCCGCAAAACGATAAGCACCGGCAGATTAGTTTATCATACTCCGGCCAGTTTGACCAGTTTTTTCTGAAAAAGAACAAATTCGCTACATCATTCGGATGATTTCCTTTTTCAGCCGGGCAATGATGCGCTTCTCCAGCCGGGAGATGTAGGATTGGGAGATCCCCAACTGGTCGGCTACCTCCTTCTGGGTGCACTCTCTTCGTCCATCCAGGCCGAAGCGCAGGGTGATGATGGTGCGCTCCCGGGCCGAAAGCCGGTCCATAGCCTTCTGCAGCAGCTGCCGGTCCACATCCGCCTCAATGGGCCGCATTACCAGGTCTCCCTCGGTGCCCAGAATGTCAGACAGAAGCAACTCATTGCCGTCCCAGTCGGTGTTCAGCGGCTCGTCAAAGGAGAGCTCCGTCTTCTGGTTGGAGGTCTTCCGCAGGTGCATGAGGATCTCGTTCTCAATGCAGCGGCTGGCGTAGGTGGCCAGCTTGATGCTCTTGGCAGGCTGATAGGTCCCCACCGCCTTGATAAGACCGATGGTGCCGATGGAAATGAGATCCTCTATGTTGATGCCGGTATTCTCAAAGCGGCGGGCGATGTAAGCCACCAGACGCAGGTTGTGTTCAATGAGGCGGTTTCGGGCCTCGCGGTCACCCTGTTCCAGGCGGGCAATGAGCTCACTCTCCTCCTCCCGGCTCAGCGGAAGCGGCAGGGTATCGCTGCCGCCGATATACATCACCTTTCCGGGCAGAATCAGTCCGAAAAACTGGAGCAGCGCCTCCACCCGATCTCTCATTGGAACACAAATTCCCTTCACGTCGCTCATTCCTCCTGTTCATCGGCCCAATCAACGCTCCATAGCCTCCGCCGTCCGACACCGGCGTAGGGGAAAGCGCCACCAGCATTGGGCCCTGCCGGCAGCCGCCGCAAATTGCCTCATCCACCCGCACGGCCAGCAGCAGTCCACGGTCTGTCCCCACACTTCGGTAGGGCAGCAGGCGGAACCGTCCCTGCCACTCCCCTGTCCCCAGCCGGGCCATCCCTCCCGCCGGGTCCAGAAGGTCCGCTGCTCCGGGCCGGTGCCCGCTGGGAAACAGATCCCGCAGCCGCTCCCCTTCCGCCACCATCACCGGCTGGCCGGATACCGGATCGGTAAGGGTGTTGCCCGTGTCCACCAAGGCAGCGAGTTCCAGCGTTCGCCCCGCCAGGTACAAATGCACCCCCACCAGCTCCCCGGACAGGGTGGTGTGGGCGGCCAGACGGCGAAACACCACCGTCAGCACCCCGTAACACACCGCGGCAGACAGCAGAACGGTCTTCAAATCCAGGCCGGAGTAAAAGACCCCGTTGCCCAGGGTCAGCCCCCCTTGGCCCAGCAGACCGATGGCGACCACCCCGCCCCCCAATGCGCAGGTGAGCAGAAGAAACAGCAGCCCCTGACGCAGCAGGCGGCGGCTCCCGCCGTAGGCGATGAGTAGCATGAGGAGGGCCGATGCCAGCCGACACAGGGGACGGCTGAGGAAGCCCAGTCCCGGCAGGAAGAGGGCCACGGCGTGCAGCCCACCCAGCACCGCACCCAGAGCAAAGCGCAGCCGCCGCAGGGGCTCCCCCGCCAGCCGGGCGGCGGACAGCAGCAGCAGGTAGTCGATGATGGCGTTGAGCAGAAACAGAGTGTCTACATAGATAACGGTCACACTGCCGCCTCCCCTCATCTAGCCTGCCAGAGACCGTCCCAAATCAACCGTTCCCATTATAAAAGCTTGGCCTGGAAAAAGTGGTCACAATCGGGAGGCGCAAAGGCTGTCGATTGTCCCCGCTCTTTTCCCGTCTCTATTGACAGTTTTTTAATCTCGGATTATAATATCGTTAGACGATATTATAAAGCGATTTTATGGAAGGAGGGCTTGTCTATGGGCGGAAAGGAGCGCGGTGCGCTGACAGAACCCATGTTTTATGTTCTGATGTCCTTCCTGCGCCGGGATATGTGCGGCATTGATATCACGGAATTTGTGGAACAAAAGACCAACGGCCGGGTGCGCCTGGGCCCCGGCACCCTCTATACCCTGCTGGGCAAGTTTCTGGACGGAGGGCTCATTGAGGAGACCGAGGTGGACGGACGCAAGCGCACCTACCGCATCACCCAGAAAGGCCGGGAGGCCTATCAGGAGGAGCTGGAGCGGCTGCGCGCCTGTGTCCGGGACGGAGAGGAGGAGCTGTCATGAGCAAGACCACAATCCGCGTTACCCCCTTTGGAGGCTTTGATATTCCCGGTCTGGAGAGCTGGCTGGCAGCCATGGCCGCAAAGGGATTTCGCTTTACCATGACTACGGGACCGCTGAGCTTCTTTGACCATGACGAGGCCCGGACGGTGCAGGTCCATCTGGAGCCTATCCAGGGCAGCACGGATGAGAACCCGGAGCTGAACGCCATCTATGAGGAAGCAGGCTGGCAGTACTGGGGCATGTTCCGGGGCAGCTTCTACGTCTACGCTTCCCCCGACCTGGAGGCCCGGGCCCACACCGACCCGGACACCCTGGACTATGCACTGAAGAAGTTCTTCCGCCAGAAGTTGGTGGGCGGCGTGCTGCTCCTGCTGGCCAACGTCCTGCTGCTGGGGCTCTACTGGCGGGGCGCGCCCTGGGAGATTGACCTGCTGTGGCTTCAGTACTACCCAGTTGAGACGCTGTCCAACGGCACTACCATCCCCTTCCTGCTGGCCGCGCTGGGCTTTCTGCTCATTGACCTGTCCTATCTGCTGGGGCTCGGCCACCTGATGCGCTACCGCCGGGCGGTACGCAGCGGCGGCAAGGCACGTGGACACCGGGGGGTGGGCTGGCTGCTGGCAGTGGGCCTGTTGGTACTGCTGCCGGTACTCATCAATACCGTGCAGCTCTTTTCCGGTACAGACTATCGTCCCTACGACCTGGAGGGCTCCGGCTTTGTCACCCTCACTGACATCGAGGGAGAAGATTTCCGCCTCTCCGGAGACTTCTTGTATAACCCAGACTACATCTCCCACGGCGGTACCCTGCTGGACCCGGAACATTGGTATTTCCGGCAGTATGGCTCCTTCCGCCAGGATCAGAGCCCCTACGACGTTCCCCGCCTGGAAATCTCCATCGTCCGCTACCCCCTGGAACTGCTGGCGGAAATACGGGCTGAAGAGTGGAGCCGCCAGGAAATTAACAACTCCGGAGACTATGAGGTGCTCCCTTCCGACTACGGGCTGGATGAAATCTACTACGCACCCCGTGAGGGCTGGACCCATATCAGCGAAATTGCCGGCGAAAAACGGGTGTTTCTGCCCGGCGGAATCTTTATCCTACGCCGGGGAAATACCGTCCTCTTTGCCGACTACTACGGCGAGCAGGATCTGACTGCGCATCTGGAACACTTTGCCGACATGCTGGAGGGCCTTTAAAAGGAGGACTTTGCGATGAAACGGGATGACACTTTGGTGAAGAAATTCGTCCCTTGCGCACTGTGGGATTTTGCCGGATTACAGGGCTGGCTCAATGAGCTGGCCCGGAAGGGATACACGCTGGAGCGTTGGCCGGGGCACTTTTTCATCGGCAGAGCTCTCTTCCGGAAGGACCCGGCAGCGGCGCAAGCCCGCTATTGCCTGGACCCCATCGGCGAGCGGATTGGAGAGCTAGAGCTTCGGGAGCGGGCGGCCAACTACCGTGAATTTGGCTGGCACTATGTAGACCGCATTGGGAAGCTCTATGCTGTCTACCGCTGCGACGACCCAGAAGCACAGGACCTTTATACCGACCCAGAGAGCCTGGCCTGGGCGATGAAAAAGCAGCTTCGCTGGACTTTGGCAAGCATGATATTCTGGGTGGTGTGGTTTGTTTTCCTCTTCCGAAATGAGTGGCCTTTGTTATTCCGCTGGCCGGAGGAGTTTTTGATGAATCTGATTTTCCGGGCGGAAATTCTCATTCCGCTCTACGGAATTCTCCTGATTCTGGCGCTGCAGGCCGTTTTCAACGGCATTGGCACCTTTCTGGGAATTCGAAAAACCCGGGCTTGCCTGCGCCAAGGCGAGTGGCCCACATCCAAAGCCCGACGCTACCCGGAGTTTGTGGGATTTCTGCTGTCTGCCATTACAGTAAGTGTGTTGGTTCTGTTTTTGGTGTACCTCGGCACATCCGGCGTACTTCACAGCAAGACACTGTCCGGCCCGGAAGAGTGGAATTTCCCCCATGTGACGTTGGAGGAGACGCTGCCCCCCGATACGAACCTGCGAATCTACAGCAACCAGGAACTGCTTCACATTGACTCCTTTGACCATTCTCTCCTGGCCCCGGAGCAGTATGATGTGGCTCAGGGCGGAATGGTGACTCTGGCAGACGGGACAAGGATGGATTCCAGGCTCTATCAGGAGTCGGTCCGGGCCGCCTCCCCTGCCCTGGCTCAGGCCATTTACCGGGGACGGGTGACGGCACACCGCCACTCTCTGGAGGAGCGCCGCATCAACTGGGAGGAAAATGCCTCCATTTTTCACACCAATTCCCCAAATGCCTACGATTTTACCCAGGAAGAGGAGCTCGCCTACCCCGGTCTGGACGCTCTGACCCGCTTTGTCTACCAGTTCTCTGACGAGACGCACCCCAACATGGTCTACATCGGGCTGGCGGAAGACCGGGTATTTGTCCTTAACTGCGACGGGGCAGTAAATGGAGATACTGCTTTAGCTCTCCTGGTCCAGCGGCTGACGGAACAAGCATAAGAAAGGAGCTCCTTTATGAAACGCGTCTATAAACTGACCCCGGTGCGGGAGTACGACATCGCCGGGGTAGAGAGCTGGCTGGAGGACATGGCCCGGCGGGGGCTGTACTTAAAGAAATTCCGTCCCCTGTTCTGCACCTTTGAGCGTGGCGAGCCGGGTGAGGTGCACTACCGCCTGGAGCCTCACCGCCGTGTTCTGGACGACGAGCTGCCCCAGTCCATGCTGGAGCTCTATGAGCAGTTCGGCTGGGACTGCGTGGACGAGGTCAACCGCTCCATGCTCATCTTTTCCACCCGGAATCCCGACGCTCCGGAGCTCCACACCGACCCAGAGCTGCAGGAAACTCAGTGGCGGAAGCTCTACCAGTCGGCCCGGAACGGGTTTGTGGCAAATCTGCTGCTGGCCCTGCTCGTCCTGGCCTTCACCGGCTACCTCCTGCTGGGCGAGGGTACACCGGTTCTTAGTCTAGTGGAGACCTCTGTTCTTCCTCTGGCTCTGCTGGAGCTCTGGGTTATCGCCCAGCTTATGGTCTCCATCCCGGACTTGAGCCTGCTCTCTACCACGGTCCGGCGGCTGAAAGAGGGCATCCCTCTGGAGCACCGGGCGGTCTATCCCCGCCGGCGGCCCTGGGCTATCCCCGCTTTTCTGGTTTCCCTCATTGTTCTGCTTGTCCTGATTGTGGGGAACTACATTCTCCCCTTCACCGGAGGCGGCGTACAACCCCTGAACGCGGTGCAGGACTTCACCCCGCTGTCCCTGGCCAGTCTGGAGGGCCCGGACTATCAGCCCGACGCCTATGTGTCCGGCGGCACGGATTACGCCAATTTCAGCCGGCAGGAGCACTATCTGCTGTGCTGGCGCCAATGGGAGGTAGTGGAGACCGGGAAGTGGAGCGCAGACGGCCAGTGGACCCGCCTGGAAATTCAGTGGTATGACCTGGCTCTCCCCTTCCTGGCCCGGCCTCTGGCTCAGGAACAGCTCCAGGCCGCCACCCGGCTGGAGGACAACATCTGGTGGGCCGCGCCGGAGGACGAGGAACGCACCTGGGCCATCACCCAGTACCCCGGCCAGGGGCTTGACTACCTGGCTGTGGCCCGGGAAGAAAACGGCCGGTTCCAGATTGCCGCTGCCGCTCTGAACGGCCGGACGGCGGTGATCCGCTACACCGGCCAGGGCAACCTCAGTGACCACCTGGAGGAGATTGCTGCCATGGTCCGCCCCTGAGTGCAAGACACCTGTGAGATGTTAAGCAGTTTCCCTTTTCACACACTGCGGAAAGGAGCTTACCATGAAAACGACACGAAAACTTCTCCCTCTCTCCGTCTATGACATTCCGGGCATCGAGGCCTGGCTGGAGGACCAGGCAAACCACGGGCTGTTCCCTGTCTTTCTGGATGCCTGGGCTACCTTTGAGCCCACCGGGGTGCCGGGCACCCGCTTTCGCCTGGAGCCCTGGGGTAAAATGGGCACCAGTCCATCGGAGGAGCAGTTGGAGCTCTACCACCAGGCAGGGTGGGAGTACGCCCTCACCGTGGGGCGTGCCTACTTTCTCTTTTATACCACCGACCCGGAGGCACCGGACCTCTACACCGACCACCAGAGCCGGGGACTGTCTCTGGAGCGGCTGGAGAAGCGGGTACAGCGCTACCGCCAGTTCGAAATCCTGCTCTGGTCCATGATAGGCATGCTGCTGGCGTGGGCCTTCTTCTTTCCGAGTAAATACGATGTGCAGCCCGACCGCTTAGCAAAGCTGCCGCTGATTCTGTTGGAGCTGTGCAATCCCATATTCCTGATGACAATGGTGGTAATGTTTGTTTCCTGGAGACATGAGCGCCGGGACCGGCGCATTTTGGCAAAGACCTGCCGGGCGTTGAAGGAAGGCTTGCCGCCTCCCCCCTCCCCTGGACCCAGCCGCACCATGGCACGGGAGCATAAAATCACCCTCATTCTCATTCCCATTCTGCTGGTAGGGTGGATCGTGATGCTTCTAAGCAATCGTGGACAGTTCACCGTCCCCGTGGAGGACTTCACCCGGCCCTATATTTCCCTTCAGGAGCTGGAGCAGATGGAGCTTGTCAGCTCTCAGGAGGTGTTCGGTGACTCCTCCTTCCACGAGGACGAAAACAAGGCGGAAAATCACCTTTCCCTCCTCTCTCCTGTATGGTACTCTGTCACCCAGGACGCTTGCGAGGCGGCCGATGGAGACTACAAAGGATATTCGCCCAATCCGAAAGACGGAACCTACCGCTACTCCCCTTGGCTGGATATGACCTACTTTCATCTGACCATTCCCGCTCTGGCCCGGCCGGTGGCAAAATCCCAGATGGACCATGACCGGGCGGTCAACCTGTACTGGACCTACGAGGAACTCAGTTACCCCGGCCTGGATTTCGTCATTCTGGCCACGGAACCTGACGGCATCTGGCAGGGGCTGGCTCTGGGCAAGGGCGGGCGGGTGGCAGTGTTCCACTATGGCGGCATGGAGGACCTCACCGATCACTTGGATCTGCTCTCCACCATGGTAACCGGCTGACCCGTCTTAGAACATAAAAAAGCTGCGGCCAATGGCCGCAGCTTTTTTATGTCAACTTCAGAATGTCCCTGGCTTCTTCTCGACTATAACAGCCATTGAGGACAGCCAGCAGGGCGTTGGCACTCATGTGCTCGGGCAGCTCCAGTTCCTTCAAAAGAGCCTTCCGCCGCCCGGCGCTGTCCGCACCGCCGGTAAGCCCGGCGGCCATCAGGTCCGCCTTAGTGAGGGGCGGCTCCTCCGGCTTTTCTTCGGCGCCCTCCCCCAAAAAGGTGGCCCCGGCCCGGCGCAGCACCTCCTCCAGCACCTGGGGCGGCATTCCTTCCACCCCCAGCTTGCCCTCCTTCCCCGGGCGGCGCTTGCGCCGCTCCTTGCCGTACACGTCGGGGATGTAGGCGTGCTTCACCTGGGCGGCGGGGATGGCCCCCCGGATGCGGTTGCGGATGACGAAGCCTGCCCCGTCCGAGTCGGTGAGGACGATGAGCCCCCGTCGCTGGGCCGCCCGGCGCAGCAGGGCCATCTGCTCCGGGTTTTTGAAGATGCCGAAGCCCGCCGTCTCCAGAATCAGGGTGTCCACCACCTGGGACAGGGTGTTTTTGTCGTAGCGGCCCTCCACCACAATGGCCTCTTGGATGCGCAGCATAGCTCCTCCTCCCGGGTCACACCGCGGGGGCGGCCAGCTTCAAGAGCAGGGTGGTGAGCAGCTCCTGGCCGTCCTGGCCGGTGGACTTCATGGCCAGGTCGGTCTGCCCGCACAGCACCACCGCCCGGCGGCACCAGGGCAGGGTGAAGCGCTTGGCGCTCTGCATCAGCTTGTCTGCCGGATAGGGCTTGAGCCCCCACAAAGAGGCCATCCACTCCCTGCCCCGCCCCTTCTCCAGGGCCAGCCGGGCGGAGTACAGCTGCCGCATCTGCCGCCCCAGGGACCACATGATCTTGATGGGCGGCTCCTGCATCTGGTAGAGCTCCCCCAGCACGGACATCCCCTTGTCGAAATTGCCCTCGCCGATGGCGTCGGTCATGCGGAAGACCACCGCGTCCAGCTGGGGGGTGGCCACCGCCTCAATGTCCGCCCGCGTGATGTGGGGCTGCTTGGCGTAGGCCCCTATCTTTTCAATTTCTCCAATCAGATTGTTCATCAAATCTCCACATAGAAAAATTAGCTCCAGGGCCAGCCGGGAGTCAATGTCCTTGCCTAAAGCCCGGAAGCGTCTGCGCACCCAGTCTACCAGGTCGCCCTGGTCCTGACGCACAAAGTTGACCACCGTGCCGTACTGCTTCAGCGCGCCCGCCAGCTTGGTCCGGGCGTCCCCCTTGTAGTCGATGAGGTCATAGAGGAAGACCACGCACACATACTCGGGCAGTTGGCTGAAGATGCGGATATACTCCTCCCGGTCCTTCTCTCCCGCCTTGAAGAGATCATAGTCGGTGACCATAACCAAGGTGCGGTCCGCCATCATGGGCAGGCAGTCTACTGCCTCCTCCAGAGTGTGGGGAGACATGTCCTTGGCTCCAATCTCATGGAGGTTGAACTCTCCCATTCCCCCGGACAGGAGAAGCTCCCGCAGCTTGCCCAGGTAGTAGTCCCGGAGGTAGGTCTCCTCCCCGTGGAGCACGTAGAGCCGGCCAGGCTTTCCTCCGGCCAGGTCCTTTTTCAATGTCTGGTAGCCGGAAGTATCCGGCTTGGTCTTTGGGGGCATAGCCCTTTCCTCCTTTTAGGATCCGTTGTTACGCCGCATCCTGGGACACGTTGGCCCGGATGGTGACGGTCCCCTGTAAATCAGTGCGGTAGATCTCCGCCCCTACGGCGGCAAGCCGCTCCAGAGTTTCCTGGGCGGGGTGGCCGTAGCGGTTGTTCTCTCCCGCGGAAATAACGGCAATCTCCGGCCGGATGGCATCCAGAAGCGCCTGGGTGCTGGAGGTCCCGGAGCCGTGGTGGCCCGCCACCAACAGTTCCACCTCCGGGAGATTTCCGTGCTCCAGCAAAAGGGGCTCCACCTCGCCGCTCATATCGCCGGTAATCAGTGTGTCGAAGCTGCCAGCCGTGGCCAACATGGTGAGGCCCAGCTCATTCGTGTCTGTTCCCTCCCCCAAGGGCGGGAACAGGGTAATGGATGCGCCGTCCTCCAAGTGATAGGTTGTGTCCTCCCGCACGAAATGCACCGGGATCTTCTCCTCCTGAGCCAGGGTCAGAATCTCCTGGCGAAGGGGATCCTCCGGTTCTACATCAGGAAGGGCGATGGCGGCCACCTCCACACGCCGGAGCAGCTGGGGTATGCCGTTGGCGTGGTCGGAGTGGTAGTGGGAGATCACCAGCAAATCAAGCTTTGTTTCACCCAGAGCCTGAAGATAGTCTGCCGCCACATCTCCCGCGTCATCCACTCCATCTCCGCCGCAGTCCATAAGGGCCAGAAAGCTGCCGGACCGCACGAGGATACTCTGGCCCTGGCCCACGTCCAGCGCCACCACTGTCATGTCCCCGGCGTAAAATCCGGCGGAGGTGAGCAGCAGCGCCACGCAGAATGTGGTGACGCAGGCACAGCCGGGCAGAATGATCCGCTTCGGTCCCTTCATCAGCCATCCAATGCCCAGCAGCAAATAGACAAAGACAAGCCAGGCCCGGTAATAGAAGCTGTCCAGCGGCAAGCTGGCCATGGTGAAGCGCCCCAGGGTGTCAATCACCCAGCACACATACCGGCCAAGCCAGGTAAAGGGGACGGCTACGAGCATACCCACACTGGGCAGCAGCCAGCCCAGCAGTCCTCCAGCCATGCCGCCCAGCAAAAGCAAACTCACCGCCCACAGGGTGAGCAGGTTGGAGATGGGCGCAATGACGGAGAACATACCAAAATGCACCGCCACCAGCGGCACGGTCAGCAGCATGGCCCCCAGAGTTGCGGAGAGCGTGGTGATACAGAACCGGGGTGCCCAGGTACACACCCGGACCCAGCGCCTACGATCATAGCGGTCCAGATGGACCAGGGCCAGCAGGCGGTCCTGAATGGACTGGGAGACCATCTGGATGCCCGCCACAGAGGCAAAGGACAGCTGCAGGCCGATGTGAGCGGCGGAAAAAGGATTCCATAACAGAAGCAGCATCAGGGCAAAGCCCAATGACGTGGGCGGGTCGTTCTCCCGTCCGAACAGCGGGGCAGCCTGGAGCAGCAGAATCATCACCGCCGCCCGCACCACCGAAGGCGTATTGCCCACCACACCGCAGAAAACAATGACCCACACGCCGGTCAGAACCGCGGTACTCCGCTTTCCCTTCCCCAGCAGAACCGACACAATTTCCGCCAGCACCGACAGGTGCATACCGGAAACCACCACCATGTGGGACAGGCCGGTGCGCTGAAGAGAGGTAGTAAACTGGTCGCTGAGCCCCTCCCGGTTCCCGGTCACCAGAGCCTGCATGAGAGGCGCCACATCGGCGGGAAAGCTGCGGGCGATGCCCTCCTTCAGCCAGTTGGCCAGCAGGGACGGCCAAACGGTGGGCGACGGAATTTCAGGCCGCTCCGACTCCAACGCCCCATAGGTCTCCCCCAAAAGGAAGATGCCCTTGGCGGTATAGTAGGTGATCTCCTCTCCGGACAGGGAGTGGTCCGCCAGGGCACAGTGAGCAATGACGGAAATCCGGTCTCCCGGCCGAAGCTCCGCACCCTGCTCATCTACATAGAGCAAGGTGAGCGGTTTCCGGAGACCTCCCAGGTCACTGCGGACCACCACGGAATAGCCGTAGTCTGTCTGCTGAGGATATTCCTCCACCACCGCCTCCAGGCGCACAGTGCGGCCGTCCAGCGCTCGGGCCGGCTCCATCACCAGATGGTGGAAGGTGGCGGTCCACAGAAGTCCCACCGACACCCCTGACAGCACCAATGTGCTCATGAGTCGGGTTCGCCTTCGCTTTGGCCCCATCCCCCACCAGAGGACGGGAGCAAGAAGGGCCAATCCCACACCCATCGGGACCAGCAGCGTCAGCGGCAGAAGACCGTTGGCTGCAAACACGGCAGCGGAACAGGAAAAGCTGAAGATGGCTAACTTTCGCACACCGCCGCCCCCCTGTTCCTCATTTACTCCAGAGACAGTTTACCTTGTTTGCCCTTAAATTGCAAGAGCAGCCCCAATCCTACCGCCTTCGACCCTCCCGGGCACACTTCCCTTCCCTTTTCCACGAATACGGGCGATAGGGCGGGAAACTTGCGATCGATTTTGCTTTTCTCCGCTTAGAACGCACTATATAATGTGGTCATGGAAAATTGTTTTGAGGGAGGAACACAAGATAATGGAGCTCATGATTGCCACCCGGAGTTGTGTGGATCCGGAGGGGCGTCCCCGCAGCTTTCACTACTATCTAACCGTGGACCAGATCGCGACCCCCGGCTTCTGCTGTGAAAACTACGGAGTCCGAATTGACGAGGAGGGCGGCGACAGCACCAGCATCCCAGCCATCACCACCAGCGCGCTCCGCATTGACGAGCTAATGACCCTTCTCACCGACCATTTGGTTGGGCCAGCCGGCTTGGCTGACGTCGTGGCCGACTGGCTATAAGCATACAAGGGAGATTACATAACAGAACAGGAGGCTCTCCTCTCGTGGGGAGCCTCCTGTTTTTGTAGGATTGCGCTGCAACCAATTACTTTTTGTTCCGGTTGTCAATTTTCTGCATGACAGCCACCAGCAGAGCGATGACGCCCAGCACCACAAAGATGCCCAGCATCCCCTGCCCCATCATTTCCAGCGCCTGCTCAATATTTTGCATATTCATCGTCTCTACTCCTTTCTCAGCCGCCAATCATATGGGTCGCACAGTACTGCAGCACAACGCCACCCGCCACCACAGAGGCAATCTGGCCGGACACGTTGGCCGCCACAGCGTGCATCAGCAGGTGATTCTGGGGATCGGCCTCCTGGCCCAGCTTCTCAATAACACGGGAAGACATGGGGAATGCAGAGATACCGGCGGCACCTACCATGGGGTTAATCTTGTTCTTGGGGGTAAACAGGTTCAGCAGCTTGACAAACAGCACGCCTACCACGGAGTCCAGCACGAAGGCCACCAGGCCCAGGCCCATAATGAGCAGGGTTTCCGGCTTAACAAACTGGTCCGCCTTCATGGAGAAGGAGATGGTGATGCCCAGCAGCAGGGTAATGAGGTTTGCAAGCTCGTTCTGAGCGGTCTGGGACAGCGTGGAGAGCACGCCGCACTCCCGGATGAGGTTGCCGAACATCAGGAATCCTACCAGGGCCACAGAAGACGGGGCCACCAGACCCGCAATGACCGAAACAATAATGGGGAACAGAATACGCAGGCGGCGGGAAACGCCCTGAGCCCGGTAGGGCATACGCATGGCCCGATCCTTCTTGGTGGTCACCAGCTTGATGGCAAAGGGTTGAATGATAGGTACCAGAGCCATATAGGAGTAAGCGGCCACGGCGATGGCACCCATATAGTTGGACTTGAGCACCTGGGAAACCAGCAGAGAGGTGGGACCGTCAGCGGCACCGATGATGCCGATGGAGGCCGCATCCTTCATATCAAAGCCAGCCGCAGCGGCAATCAGGATAGTGAGGAAGATGCCGGCCTGAGCTGCGGCGCCGCACAGAAACAGCTTGGGATTCGCCAGCAGGGGGCCAAAGTCAATCATGGCGCCAATGCCGATAAAGAGGAGAATGGGCATGGCCTCGCTGGCCTCAATACCTACTTCAAAGAGCCACTGGATGATTCCGTTGGTCTCGCCCACACCCTGGGTTATCTGGTCGATGACGCCGGAGGTGGGAAGGTTGACCAGAATGGCACCGAAGCCCATGGGCATCAGCAGAGCCGGTTCAAACCCCTTTTCAATGGCCAACCAGATCAGCAGGCCTCCCACTGCATACATAACCAGCTGCTGCCAGGTAATGGACAGCACACCTTCCCACAAAAATTCCATCATCTGCATCTCCTTTTTCTTCGTTGCTTCCAACTTTGGATGCTTACAATCAAAGTGTGCCCGTCTCACCATGAAAAAAGACCTGCGCTCCCGTCAAGGAACGCAGGTCTGGTCATTTCAGGCACAGCCAGGAGGAAACCCTCCAGGATTGTTGGCGCATGCCGCGCGGCACTGCCGCACTGACTACTCCCCTTTGTTGTATGAGGGATCATATCACGCACGTTTCCCTTTGTCAAGGAAAAAACTGACACACTCTCCCCTATCTGCTCACACAGACAATGAACCTGCCTGGGCTTCAATCGCCGTTTCCTCACTCTGCATAGCCTTTAGCGTCCGCTCCAGCAGGTCATCCAGCTCCCAGCCCAGCAATTCAGCCCCTGAGGCAATGACATCCCGGGAACAGCCGGCAGCAAACTTCTTATCCTTGAATTTTTTCTTCAGGGATTTCAGTTCCATGTCGGACACGCTCTTGGACGGTCTCATCAGCGCGGCCGCGCCGATGAGTCCGGTGAGTTCGTCGGTGGCATACAGGACCTTTTCCATCTCATGATCGGGCTTGATGTCCACGCACAGCCCCCAGCCGTGGCTGGCTGTGGCACGGATAATGCTCTCATCCACCCCAGCCTGCCGCATCAACTCCTGAGACTTTTTGCAGTGTTCCTCCGGCCAGCGCTCAAAATCCAGGTCATGCAGGAGGCCCACAATGGACCAATAGTCCGCCTCATCTCCGTAGCCCAGCTCACGGGCAAACCAGCCCATCACATGCTCCACCGTAATGGCGTGGCGGAGATGGAAGGGCTCCTTGTTATAGGTAGTCAAAAGCTGCCAGGCCTCTTCCCTTGTCATATCTTGGTACACCTTGCTTTCTTACCGTTTTCTCAGTATGCCATAACCACGCCGCCGTCGTTGGCGTAGACCGTAGTGATGCCTCCTGCCTCCAGCAGGAGAATGTGAGCAAACTTACACTTCTGCTCCACCATGGCTTTGACGAAAAAGGCACGCTCCAGGCAGTTGCAGTGACAGATGGCCAGGGTCCGCCCCTCGTGATTGGGGTCCGCCGCCATCCGATCCACCAGCTTGGTCAGTGCCTGCTTCATGGACATGGCCTGCCCCAGCTTGCAGATCTCTCCCTCCGGAGTGGCGGACATCATCAGCTTGATGCGCAGCGCTCCGGTTACCACCGCCTGCAACTTGGTCAGGCGGCCGTTTTTCCGAAGATTTTCCAGAGTCTCCAGTACAAACAATGTCTGCATCTGGTAGATGAACTGCTCCACTTCCCGCACCACATGCTTGAAGGGCATGCCGCTTCCGGCCAGCTCACGGATTTTCAGAGCCACCAGGACCTCCCCCGAGGAGGCAGAGCAGGAGTTGAACACATGGACATTTACGTGGGGGTGGTCCTCCTCCAGCATCAGTTTGGCCTGCTCGGCGCTGTTATGGGAACCGCTGAGCAAGGCCGAGAGAGTCACCACATACACGTCATCCGGCTCGCCCTCACAGTAGGCGTCCAGATACACCTGGGGCGAGGGGCACGCGGTGGAAGGAGCCTGCTCGCTCTGCTTCATGGACCAGAGCAAATCAGCCTGGTCAAAGTTTTCGTCGTCCACGAAGGTACTTCCGTTGGACTGAATGGTCAAAGGAGCCTTGACAAAGCAGGGGTCCTTAAGCATTTGAGGGGTGAGATCGCAGCAGCTGTCCACAACAATTTTGAAGCTCATGTTGTTCATCTCCAAATGTGATTTTAAAAACCAGATCGTGTTAAATCAGTTTAACATAATTATGGATGAGATGCAAGCTTTTTACCGGTTCTTTTCCGCCTGCTCCTGCTCCAGCTCTGCCAGCAGCTTTCGGTCCTCCTTGGAGGAGAGATCCAGCTTTTCGTAGAGGTCGGGGCGGCGCTGACGGGTACGGAGGATGGACTGCTTGCGCCGCCACTGGTCCACCTTGGCGTGGTTGCCCGAGAGGAGGATAGAGGGCACCGCCCGGTCATGCCACACCTCCGGGCGAGAGTACTGGGGTGCCTCCAGCATTCCGTTCCAGTGGCTCTCGTTCTCGTAGCAGGATGGGTCGGACAGCACCCCAGGCACCAGGCGGCACACCGCGTCGGCCACCGCCATGGCAGGGATCTCTCCTCCTGTCATGACAAAGTCGCCCAGGGAAATTTCCTCGTCCACGCACTCCTCGATAAAGCGCTCGTCAATCCCCTCGTAGTGGCCGCAGACCAGAATGAGGCGCTCATAGTCCGCCTTCAGCCGCCGGGCATCTGCCTGGCAGAAGGTCTTTCCGGCGGGCGACATGAAGATGGTGTGAATCCGTTCCCCTGCCTCATCACAGATGTGCTTCCAGCAGCGGTAGAGGGGATCTGCCTGCATCACCGCGCCCCGCCCTCCGCCATAGGGATAGTCGTCCACCTGCTTCTGCTTGTTCACGGTATAATCCCGGATCTGATGGCACTCTATCCGGATATAGCCCCGTTCCTGTCCGCGTCCCAGCACAGACTCGCACAGCATATCCCCTACCACATCCGGGAATAATGTCATAATATCAATGCGATACATGTGTTCTTCGCTCCTATGCACCAGGGTTTCATCCCCGTCTTTTCTTCAGCAGACATCATTATACGAAATTTTCCTGTCCTTTTCAATGTACTTTTTGTATTCCACGTCTAATTTTCAAGAAAACCAGGGTTTCTACTACCTTTTTTCCTTGGTTTGTGCTATGATAACCTCGTTCGAACTTTACTTCTTTATCAAAGAGAGGCGTTAATAATATGTACTGCATTCGAAATGTAACCGAAGACCTTCTGTGGATTGGTGCTAACGACCGTCAGCACCCCACCTTTGAGGCCACCTATCCGGTGCCCCGCGGCATGTCCTTCAACTCCTACCTCTTGCTGGATGAGAAGACGGTGCTCTTCGATACCGTGGACCGCTCGGTTCAGGCCCAGTTCTTTGAAAATCTGGAGAAGGGCCTGAACGGCCGGAAGCTGGACTACGTGTTCGTCCACCACATGGAGCCCGACCACGCCGCCACCCTGGGCGATCTGATGATCCGCTACCCCGAAGCCACCATCGTCTGCAACGGTAAGGTGATCAACCTCATCCGCCAGTTCCATTGCACGGATCCCAAGGGCGCCATCCTGGTCAATGAGGGTGACACCCTGGACACCGGCCGTCACCACTTCACCTTTGTCAGCGCCCCCATGGTCCACTGGCCCGAGGTTATGGTGAGCTACGACTCCACCGACAAAATTCTCTTCTCTGCCGACGCCTTTGGCACCTTCGGCGCCCTCAACGGCATCCTGTTCGCCGACGAGGTGGACTTTGACCGGGACTGGCTGGATGATGCCCGGCGCTACTACACCAACATCGTGGGCAAGTACGGTGCTCAGGTAACTGCTCTGTTGGGCAAGGCGGCCAAGCTGGACATTCAGACCATCTGCCCCCTCCATGGTCCGGTGTGGCGCAAGGACCTGGGCTACATTCTGGACAAGTACGCCAAGTGGGCCGCCTATGAGCCTGAGGTCCAGGGCGTAGTCATCCCCTTTGCCTCGGTATATGGAGGCACGGAAAACGCGGCCAACATTCTGGCCTGCCGCCTGGCGGAGCAGGGCATTCCCGTGGAAATGTATGACGTGTCGGTGACCGACGTGTCCTATGTTCTGTCCGAGTGCTTCAAGTACAGCCACATCGTCTTTGCCTCCACCACTTACAACAACGGCATCTTCGTCACCATGGAGAACCTCCTCCATGACCTGGCCCATCACGCTCTGAAAAACCGCACCGTGGCCCTCATCCAGAACGGCTCCTGGGCCCCCACCAGCGGAAAGCTCATGACCCAGATTCTGGAGAGCATGAAGGACATGAAGCTGCTGGAGGCTCCCTTCACCCTGAAGTCCGCGCTGGCCCCCGGCCAGGAGGCCGACCTGGATGCGCTGGCCCAGGCTCTGGCCGCCTCCGTCCGGGGCGAGGAGCCCGCTGTCCCCGCCGAGCAGGAGGCCAAGCCCCACGGCTTCGTGTGCAAGATCTGCGGCTTCATCTATGAGGGTGACGTGCTGCCGGCCGACTTCGTCTGCCCCATCTGCCGCCGCCCCGCCAGCGACTTCGCTCCCCTGACCTGAGACGGCGCCATGTGTTATCTGTGTCGGCTCTGCGGCTTTCTCTACGACGAGGAGACTCGGGGGCCTATACCTCCGGACTACGTCTGCCCCATTTGTGGAGCCAGCCGGGACCAGTTTGAAGAAGATTCTTAAAAAAACAGCCTGCCGCGTTTTATGCGGCAGGCTGTTTTTTATAAGCAGAAATCGTCAGGGAATGAGCGCCTTGCTCTGGGAGAGCGAGTCGGGCGCGACGTTGCGGGTATGGCGAATCTCTTCCCAGACCGTAGTCTTCTTCACAAAGCTTTCCAGGGTAATGGGCAGCCAGGACAGCAGGAACAGCCAATAAAAGGCCACGCTTTTTATCATCCGCCGGTCCCACTTCCCCTCCACGGTCAGCACCAGACAGGCGCACAGCGTGGAGCCCAGGGCCATCAATGCCAGGTTCAGCACCACTGCTACCAGGAATCTTCCGGGGACCTGGGACAGCTTATAGCAGTCGAGGCAGGCCGAGAGAGACACCAGCACCAGATTGAGCAGAGCGGCTGCCTGATAGGCTGGAATAACCAGGGTGGCCGCCAAATCAAACAGCGGCATAGACTTTTTCGCACCATAGATCTGCAAGGTGCGGCCCATGTAGAGCTGTGCCACCTGAACCGTTCCGCTGGTCCAGCGGCGGCGCTGCTTTATTGACAAGGCATAATCCAGCGGCTGTTCATCATAGGTTATAGCCTTGGGGACCCAGTGGATCTTCTCCCCCGCCAGAATACACTGGGCAGTGATCTCTAGATCCTCGCTGATGGTCCTGGTGTTCCAGCCTCCCATCCGCTCCAGGGTCTGGTTGGAAATCATAAAGCCGGTTCCATTTACCAGAGCGGACAGGCCAAGGCCCGTCTTGCCGCCGTTGTGGAAGCGGTCCATCATCCAGTAGTAGATGGAGTAGCTGCCGGAAATCACCGTGTCAAAGGGATTTTTGCTGTCCCGGTATCCCTGAGCCACTCGGGCACCCGCCATATAGGCGTTGTTCATCTCACTCAAAAACCGGCGGTCCACCAGGTTGTCCGCATCAAAGACACAGTAGGCATCGTAGTGGCGGCCGCGGAGACGCTGATAGGCAAAGCGCAGGACCTCGCCCTTGCTCCGTACCGGAACGGTGCATTCCAGCACCTTTGCTCCAAAACTCTGAGCGGCCAGAGCCGTGTTGTCCGTGCAGTTGTTGGGAATCACCCAGACGTCATACAGCTCGGACGGATAGTCCTGCGTCAGCAGACTGTTAATCAGCGGGCCGATGACCAGCTCCTCGTTCCGGGCAGCAATCAAAACAGCAAACCGGGTGCGGGCAGGGTGCCATCCATAGTCCAAGGGCTTTCTCCAGGACATCAGTCCGGTGAGCAGATAATATCCGCCCCAAAGGGTGATGACAAGCCACACCAGGCCGGACGCGATCATCAACACGGGAAGAATGTGTTCCATTGTCCCTACCTCCTTGTTCCTTTGTGCCTATCCTAACAAAGCTTTGTTAAGGACGGAGGGGGAGAAAGATTAAGATTTTATAAAGACTTCCTTAATGTCCCGCAATTTCCAGTTTCACCCTTCACATTTTGTTAATTTGACAGCTTTACAGAAATCAGCTATACTATTTTTTGTAATATGTGCTGTCTTACGGTCCGCGACCTGGAGAATCCTCCCGCAGAGGGAAAAGATTCTCTTTGTTGCGGCTCCTTTTTTAAACCTTCGGGCAGGGTTACACCTGGCCCCGGAGCTTTTCGTCGGCCGCTCTGCGGCCCCTGCCCTGTGCATTCGGCCTTACGGTCGGCACAGCCTTTCATTTGTCCAGGTGCCGATGACAGCCCGGCACCCACCGGAAAAGGAGGTCAATCTTGCTTCGCTTCGAACACGTATCCATGTCTTACGGCAGCCAGACCATTCTCCGCGACCTCAGCTTTGAGATCCAGGAGGGACAATTTGCCGTCTTCATCGGCCCGTCCGGCTGCGGGAAAACCACCACGCTAAAAATGATCAACCGTCTGATTCAGCCTGACAGCGGCCATATCTACCTGAACAATCAGGATATCGCCACTGTGGACCGGATTGAGCTGCGCCGTCACATCGGCTACGTCATTCAGCAGATCGGTCTGTTTCCAAACATGACGGTTGCCCAGAACATTTGTGTGGTGCCAAGGCTTCTGAAATATCCCAAAGACAAGTGTGACCAGATTGTCCGGGATATGCTGGCCATGGTGGATATGCCCTATGAGCGGTATGCGGGCAAATATCCCTCCGAACTGTCCGGCGGACAGCAGCAGCGCATCGGAATCCTGCGTGCTCTGGCTGCCTCCCCCCCTATCGTACTCATGGATGAGCCCTTCAGCGCCCTGGACCCCATGACCCGCCGCTCCCTCCAGCTGGAGGTAAAGAACCTGCAGCAAAAGCTGAACAAGACCATTATCTTTGTCACCCACGATATGGATGAGGCACTGGACTTGGCCGATGTCATTATTTTCATGGACAAGGGAAGTATTGTCCAAATGGCTCAGCCGGAGGAAATGCTGGACAATCCCGCCACCGAACAGGTAAGAGACTTCCTGGGCAAGCATCTCACCGGGTCCGACTCTGCCGACATGACGGCCGCCGACTTTATGCGTACCGGCATTGTGGCGGTGAACCAGAACCGGGGCATCAACGAGTGCGTCAGCCGCATGCAGCATCACAACGTGGACACCCTCTTGGTGATCGATGAGAACAAACGCTACCAGGGCACGGTTTCCATTGCGGACATCCGTCTGACCGGCCATGTGGTCAAGACCATCGGTCCCCTGGTACGGGACAATACCCCCACGGTGAATGTGGGCGACAACGCCAAAGATTGCTTCGATCTGCTGGTGTCCAGCGGCTTTCCCTATCTGGTGGTGCTCAACGAGGACCGGACCATCGCCGGCATCATTACCAAAACCAGCATGGCCTCCGCTATGGCGGAGCATCTGTGGGGGTGATGGAATGGGTGAATTGCTGAAGGATATTCTGTTCCATGTGGCGCAGCATCTGGGGTATACGCTGGTCTCCGTGGGCATCGGCTTTGTCCTGGGGCTGTCCCTGGGCATGGCGCTTTCCCGGTTTCCAAAGGTGTCCAAATACCTCATCCCGGTGCTGTCCATCCTCAATACTGTGCCCGGCATCGTGTTTATCGGCATTTTGTTCATCTACCTGGGCAGACAGCCCCTGACGGTACTGGTGGCTCTGTCCATCTACGCCATGTTCCCTGTCCTGAAAAACACCGTCACCGGCCTTGCCTCGGTGGAACCCCAGTACAAAGAGGCTGCCCGGGGCTGCGGCATGAGCCACATGCAGCGGCTGATGCTGGTGGAACTGCCCCTGGCCATGCCCACCATCATCGGCGGATTGCGGCTGTCCACCGTCTACACCGTCAGCTGGGCGGTACTGGCCTCCATGATCGGCCTGGGCGGCCTGGGCGACTTTATCTACCAGGGGGTCAGCTCCTACAACAACGCTCTTATCCTGGAGGGGGCCATTCCCGCCGCCCTGCTGGCCTTTCTCCTGGGCTCCCTGGTGGATGCCCTGCAGCGCCGGGTGGTACCCAAAGGGTTACGGAAAGGCGGGGATGACTGATGACCTTATCCATGGTATGGAGCCATCTGCTCATCGTCCTGTCCGCCCTGGTGATCGCCGTGGCAGCAGGCGTTCCTCTGGGCCTGTTGTCCTACCTGTGTCCACGCCTGGGCAAGGTGATCCTTCGGGTGGTGGACCTCATCCAGACCACCCCCGCCCTGGCCCTGCTGGGTATTATTATGGTGGTTCTGGACCCGGGCAAGCCCACTGTCATGGTGGGTCTGGCCCTCTACTCCCTGCTGCCCATCGTGCGCAACACCTGCCTGGGACTCTCCCAGGTGCCCGACTATCTAAAGGAGGCCGGCACCGGGATGGGCATGAGCCGGGCCTACCGCCTGTTCCGGGTGGAGGTCCCCCTGACCATTCCCATGCTGTTTACCGGCATCCGCATCGCGGCTGTTAACGCCATTGGCACCGCGATCTTTGCCTCCTTTGTGGGCGGCGGCGGCCTGGGCGGGGTGTTCTACACCGGAATCCGGCAACAGAATATGGGCCTTATCCTGGGGGCCACCGCGGTGCTGATGCTCATGGCCCTGGTGCTGGACACGTTAATGGGCTATGTGGAGCACCGCTTCAACAGCCATAAGAAGCTGCCCGGCTGGGCCCGCTGGGGCGGCGGCATCGCCCTATGTGCGGCCAGTGTGGCCCTGGTGGTTTACATGCTCATCCCCGCCAATACAGAAGGAACGCTGGTCCTATACGACGGGGACTACTCCGAGGTAAAGGTCATGCACAGCATGATTAAGCAGCTGGTGGAGGATAAAACGGATCTGACGGTGGAAATCAAGGACCAGATGTCCCAGGTCAACAATTTCAATGCCCTTCGGGGTCCTGACCCGGACTGCGACCTCATGTTCAGCTATGACGGCACCGTACTGACCACCTTCCTGGGAATGGACACCACGGACATCCCCGCAGGCATGAGCCTCTACGACTTTGTGAACCAGGAAGTCAGCCGTCAGGAGGGGCTGCATATGCTGGGCAAGGTGGGGCTTAACAACACCTACGCCATCGGCGTAACCCAGGACGTGGTGGACACCTACGGCGTAAGCACCATCAGCGATCTGGTGCCCATTGCCTCTCAGCTGCACTTTGGTGCAGAGCATGAGTTCTTTACTGAGGAGGGCAGCATGAAGTACCAGCCCTTCGTAGACTTTTACGGCCTCAAGTTCCAGTCGGCCACACCGGTGGATGTGGTGCTGAAATACGACGCGGTGGAGCGTGGCTCCTTTGACGCCATGGTGGTCTATACCACCGACGGTTTGAACAAGCGGGCCGGATTGACCATTCTGGAGGATGACCAGCAGTTCTTCCCGGAGTATAACGGCGCCATTCTGGTGCGGGATGACCTGTTCCAGGACTTTGCGGATACGGCTCCTGAGCTGGAGCAGGTTCTGGAGCTGCTCACCGGACAAGTAAGCAACGAGGATATGGTATCCATGACCTACGCCATCGATGTGGAGCGCCAGGATGTGGACCAAGTGGCCCACGACTTCCTGGTGGAGCGAGGCCTGCTGGAAGAATAGTTTCTCCACCAATCCATTTCCGTCTCGCGGAACCACATTCTATTTTGAAGCAAAAAGCGGCCCCACTCCGGATGTTCTCCGGGGCGGGGCCGCTTCTCCTTGGCATAGGACGTGCCCATAGCCTCATATTCTTTCGAACAGAATAGAAATTCGGTCCATGGGAGGAATTTTTATGGAGACAAGGATTGCAGAGCTGCGGTACAAGGAGGTCATCAGTGTGGCCGACGGCAGCCGCTTCGGCTATGTGGGTGACATGGAGGTGGATCTGGAGAGCGGCCAGGTGCGCTCACTGGTGGTGCCCGGCCGCCGCCGGTTCTTCGGCCTGCTGGGACGGGAGGAGGACCACTACATTCCCTGGTCCTGTGTGCGCCGATTCGGAGAGGACATCATCCTGGTGGAAGATCCGCCCAGACGCCGCGCCCCAAGAAGAACATAAGGTTTTAGCCCTTTACAGCTCTTTCGCTGTATCCGTGGCAAAAAACCACAGTGCTTTCCGCTTCACCGGGCGGTCTAAAATGCGCTCCAGCGCCTGACTGTACGCCTCAATCTGGACCCGGTGCCGCTCCGCCGCGGCATCCTCGCCGCCGGGCCGGATGCGGTCACTCTTGAAGTCCACCACCGTGACGCCCGTCCCGTCGTCAAACCAGGCGTCTATGACGCCCTGAAGGAGAATCTCCTCCTCTCCCGCATCCGGGAAATAGGTCCTGGCCGGAACCAGGAGGGAAAATTTGAATTCACGGCCCACTTCCTTGGCCGAGAGCAGCTCCTGCCCCAGCTTGCTTGCAAAGAAGGCAGCCAGCCGCTCCGGCTGGACCGCCTCCCGCTGCAGGGCGGTGAGATACCCCTCCTCCGTCAGCCGGTCCAGCTGCTGCCGGATGCTGTCCACGCTGTGGTCTCCCTCCAGGGAGACGTACTGCATGGCCAGGTGGAGGGCGGTACCCCTCTGAGCGGGGGTCAGTCCTTTGGACTGGGCCATAAAGTCGGGGCGGTAGGGCTCCCAGTTTTCCTGGGCAGGTTCGGCGGAAGGCGGGGCGTCCTCCGCCGCCTCCTGGTCCACCGTCCGGCCCTTGATCTGGGTGGCGGTAAGCTTGGAGGGGATAGGAACCGCCCCGGCATAGGGGTAGTGCCAGGTCAGGCGCTCATAGAGGTCCTGTACCGCCTCCCCCTCCTCCGGCAAATCAGCCAGCCGGCCCTGGGGCCGGGCGGGCTCGGACAGGGGCTGTCCCTGAATCCACCGGATATCCCAGGCAGGGCCTAAGTCAGTTGCTGCCCCCTGTTCCGGCAACCCGGCCAGTTCCCGCAGGGGGGCGGCCTCCGGCCGGGACAAGGCGTGGAGCAGAATCCAAGCTCCCACGCTCTGTTGGTTCTCCAGGGCCATGGGGGACACGGGTGCGGACACGTCCTCCCCCAGCCGCTCCAGGCTCCGGATGCCCTCTGGCAGGGCCAGAGTCAAAATAAGCTTCTCCTTGGCCCGGGTCATGGCCACATAGAGAAGGCGCAGCTCCTCGGACATCATCTCACGCTCCAGCTGCCGGGCCACCGCCCGGCGGGCCAGGGTGGGATACTCCACCATTCGCTCCCGGTCCAGCCCCTTTGGTCCCACCCCCAACGTGGGGTGGAACAGCACCGGGCGCATCAAATCGTCCCGGTTGAGCCGCCGGGTGAGGCCGCACACCAGCACCACCGGCTTCTCCAGGCCCTTGGAGCGGTGGATGGACAAGATGGACACGCCCTCCTCCTGGCCATTCCCGCCGCTGGAGGCAATCCGGGCCCCCGTCTCCTGCAGCCGCTGGAGGCGGAGCAAAAACTGGAACAGAGAGCGGCAGCCCGCATCCTCCAGTTGGCCGGCCAGGGCGTAGAAGGACAGCAGGTTGTCCTGCCGCTCCCGGCCCCGGTCCATGGCTCCGAACAGCCCGAGCAGGTTGGTGGTCTCATAGATATGCCAGATGAGCTGCCGGCAGGTCTTGTCCCCTGCCCCAAAGCGCAGCCGCTCCAGCTCCGCCAAAAAGTCAGTGCAGGCCCGGTCGCCCTCCTGGGCGGCCTTCACCATGGCGGAATAGAAGTCTCCCTTGGCCTGGGCGCGCAGCAGGGCTAACTGGTCCCCGGTAAAGCCGTACACCGGAGAGCGCAGGGCGGAAATGAGGGGTACATCCTGGTGGGGGTTGTCCACGATCTGCAAGATGGACAGGGCTACGCTCACCTCAGTGGTGGCAAGGAAGTCCTCGCCGCCGTCCGCAGTCCAGGGAATCCCCTCCTCACTGAGGGCCCGCAGGTAATGGCGCAGGACCGAGCCGGGGCTCCGGAGCAGAATCATGATGTCCGAGGGGCGGACGGGGCGGAGCCCATCCCCCTGTGTGATAAGCAGCGGCTTTTCCAGCAGCTCCCGGATGCGCCGGGCGGCAAAGCGTGCCTCCATCAGGTCCTTGCTCTCCCGTTCCCCCTCCTGCTCCCCCAAAAAGGACAGGTCCAGTCCGTCTACCTCCAGTGCGTAGTCCTCCCCCTCCGGGAAGGAGGCCCCGGGGGCCAGGGCCTGGTCGTCGGTGTAGTCCAGCTCGCCGAATTCCGTGGACATAATGTTTCGGAACAGGTCGTTACACCCCAGAAGCACCTGGGGCCGGGAGCGGAAATTCCGGGAGAGCACCCGCTTTCGGGGCTCTCCCTCCTCCGCCTCATCCCCGACGGAAAAGCGGCGGTATTTGTCCAGAAAGATGGTGGGGTCAGCCAGACGGAAGCGGTAAATGGACTGCTTCACGTCGCCTACCTCAAAAAGCTTACGGCCGCCCTGGGAGATGGCGGAGAAGATAGCGTTCTGCACCTGGTTGGTGTCCTGGTACTCATCCACCAGCACCTCGTCAAACCGGACTGACCAACTCTCCGCCAGCGGAGTGGGATGCCCCTCCCCGTCCAACAGAAGCTTGACCGCAAAGTGCTCCAGGTCGGAAAAGTCCATCACACTCCGGCGGCGCTTCTCTGCTCCATAGGCCTTCTGAAAGTCCATCACCAGGTCCATCAGCGCCTGCACGGCAGGACGGGACAGGCGCAGTTCCTCCAACAGGGCGGCGCTGTCCCCCTCCAGCTGAGCGGCCACCTTCTCCATCTGCTTTTTGCTCCGGGTACGGATGGCCTTCACCCGCTGGGCGGCCTGGGCCGCCCGGATCTCCTCCATGTGGCTCAGCTCCTGGGTACGCTTTTTCTTCCGGCCCACGGCGGGAAAAGACACGGGCAGACAGGCCTGGGCTTGGTCCCAGCTTTGGGCGGCCAGCAGGCCGTCCAGTCCTTCCAGGGTTGCGGAAATGGAAGGGGCGTAGTTCATCTCCAACAGCTCGTCTGCCTGAGTGAGGGCCAGTGCCTGCTCCATCCGGTCCCGGCACCACCGCCCCTGGCGGCGGGCTTCCTCCAGCAGCAGAGCACCCCAGGGGGTCTGGGCGGCGTCCGTCACTCCATCCAGCTCCCAGGCCTGCCGCTGCTCCTGAAGCCACTGCTCCGGGTCCGGGTGGCTCTGCACCCGCTGGGCGATGTCCAGCACAATCTGTACCAGCCGGCTGTCATCCCGGCCCGCCCCCAGGGTGTCCGCCAGCTGGGCAAAGGGGCTGTTTTCCTCCAGTCCCTCGTACCGCCGGTCCAGCAGCTCCTCCAGAGTGCGGACCATGAGCACCTGCCCCTCCCCCTCGTCGCACAGCCGGGTATCCGGGTCCAAATCCAGCAGGTGGCCGCTCTCCCGCAGCAGGGCGGCACAGAAGGCATGGATAGTAGAGATCTGTGCCTTATAGACCAGGGTAGTCTGCCGCCGCAGGTGGCGGTCCCCCGGCCGCTCCGCCAGCCGGGAGGCAAGCTCCTGGGCAATTCGGGTACGCAGCTCCGCCGCCGCTGCTTTGGTATACGTAATCACCAGGAAGCGGTCAATGTCCGCCCCGTCCTTGGTCACCCGGTCCAGCAGCCGCTCCACCAGCACCCGGGTCTTGCCCGAACCGGCCGCGGCAGACACCAGCAGCTCTCCGCCCCGGTCGTCTACGATGCTTCGCTGTTCGTCCGTCAGCGGGAACGCCATAAAACCGCCTCCTCTCCCAACAAATTTCGTCTCAGAGAATCAGAATAAAGGTACCCAGGGTAATGAGCGCCCCGCCCACCACCTTGGTCAGAGTAACCTTCTCCCCCAGCACCACAAAGGCCAGAACAATGGACAGCACCACACTGAACTTATCAATGGGAATGACTTTGCTGGCTTCCCCGATCTGGAGGGCGTGGAAGTAGCACAGCCAGGACAGGCCCGTGGCCAAGCCGGACAGGATGAGGAACACCCAGCCCCGTGTGGTAATGCTCCCGATTTCCGTCTGTTTCCCGGAAGCCAGCACGATGGCCCAGGCCATCACCAGCACCACCGTAGTGCGGATGGCGGTGGCCAGGTTGGAATTGATGTCCGCCATGCCAAGCTTGGCCAGAATTCCTGTCAGTGCGGCAAATACCGCCGACAAAAGCGCGTACACAGCCCACATCATAGGTTCTCTCTCCTCTTTTCTTTACTCTTTCAGCAGACTGAGAAACTTCTCAATCCGAATGCCCTTGTTCTTTTCAATCTCGTCCTGCTCCAGAAAAATAAGCCGCTCCAGAATGTCCATGGCCTGCTGCACCGCCTCCTGCATGGGCGTTCCTGCCAGCAGCTTGCCCACCAGCACAGCGGAAAAGAGGTCTCCTGTGCCAGGAAAATGGACCTGAATGAAGCGGTAAGGCAGGGTGAAGTATGTCCCGGAAGCATGATCGAAGCCCCAGACCACGTGGCGGCCGGTCTCCTGCTCCACGCCGCTGGTCACCACCACCGAGCGGGGCCCGAAGGCCAACAGGCCGTCCACCAGTTCCCTTGCCTGCGCCTGATTTAGTCCCTCCTTGCCCACATGAAGGCCGGTGAGGAACTGGGCCTCCGTGAGGTTCGGAACAATCACGTCAGCCACACCGATGAGGTGGCGCATGTTCTCCACCGTCTCCTCCGTCACGCCGTTGTAGAGCTTGCCGTCGTCCCCCATAATGGGGTCGGTCATCACCAGCAGGCCCTCCTTCTTCTGCCCGGCAATAAAATCCCGGATGATGCCCACCTGGGCCGCCGAGGCCAGAAAGCCGGTGGTAATGCAGTCAAACTGAAAGCCCAGCTCCTTCCACGCCGCGATGGCTTTTACCATGTAATCGGTGGTGTCCAGAATGGTGAAGGTTCCGTAGTCCAAGGTGTTGGACACCAGCGCGGTGGGCAGGTTGTAGACACTGTGGCCCAGATTGGACAAAACCGGCAGCATGGCCGCCAGGGCCACCTTTCCGTAGCCGCACATGTCGTTGATGATCAAAATATTCTTACTTTTCTCCATAACTGGGTATTCTCCTTCTCTCCCTGTGGGGTATGGGTTTATTCCTCCTGCTCCCGGTCAATCTGTTCCCAGAACTCCCCGGCGTCCACGGCGGGCAGCCACCGGCGGCAGTCGCCGCCCCGGCCCTCTTCGAAGTGGCAGGCGGCGGCATAGTCGCAGTAGCGGCAGGCGTTCTTCTCCGGCCCCCGCCAGAAGGGGTCGGCGGCAATGTTACCCCGGGCCAGCTCACCGCAGATGTCCTCCAGTACCTTCTGAATGTGCCGGCCCAGCTTGCCCAAGTGCTCCGCGCTGGCCAGAGCCTCACCGGTGATGGTGCCGGTGCTCCGGGACACCTTCAGGGGCAGGAAGCGGTAGCCCTCTTCTCCTGGCGCCTCCATGGCGTCCAGCACCTTCTGGTCATCCAGCACCAGGCCGCTGCGACGCAGCTCCTTATCCATCAGCTTCCGCCAGGCCTCCTGGCTCATGGTCCGGCTGCCCCGCACCACCGCGTCCCGGGCGGGCAGGTACAGCACGCCCGCCCCCTCCACGGGAAGGCCGTAGAGAGATTCTCCCTTTTCCTCCAGGGTGAAGAGGTACAGAAGCATCTGCAGGCCCAGGCCGTTCCAAACCTCTGTCAAGTCAAAGGACTTGCGGCCTGTTTTATAGTCTACCACCCGCAGGTAAATCCGACCGTCGTGGACCCAGCCGTCCACCCGGTCCACAAAGCCGGATACGCTGAGAGTAACCCCCTCCGAGGTAAACTCCACCGGCGGCAGCGCCCCATCCCGGCCAAAGCCCAGCTCAAAGGAGATGGGCTTGAACTGGGAGGACAGCAGCTCCTCCGCCACGTTGTCCACCACTGCCTGGACCGAGCGCAGAAGGCGGCGGAACAAATACTGAAAGCGCTCGTTCTGGCCCTCCAGGCCTCCCAGCTCCTCCGCCACATACTGCTCCACCGCAGCCCGGGTGAGCTGGCGCAGGCGGCTCCGCTTTTCCTCTGTCAAGCCGCGTTCCATCCCTGGGATTTCCGTCTGCCGGAACAGTTCGTTCTGGAGGACATGCTCCAGTACATAGTGGACAAAGGTGCCATATTCAGGTGCTGTAAAGCCGGCAGGCTTGCGTGGCTCAGCCCGCAGGCCATAGCGCATGAAATAGGAAAAATGGCAGGATTTGTACTTGTCCATCCGTGAGGCGGACATGGGCACCTTTCGGCCGTACAGCCGCTCCACCGCCCGCTGGGACAGACTGCCCCGTTCCAAGGCAGCTGCCCGATGGAGCCGCTCCACCTGCTCCCGGTACTCCGGCAGCTTCTCCAGTGCCCGGCAGGTGGCCTCGCTTCGGCCCGCCTGCTCCAAAGCGGGCAGCGGGGCCTCCAGCCGGAAGGAGCCCTTCAGCTCCTCCTCCTGAAGGACAGGCAGCCCGGGAAAGAGCCGCTGAATGCGCTGAACCAGAAAGCTGGGCCGCCGCTCCTCCCCGCCCGGACCCTGGATTGGCCAGGACACCACCAGTTTGCGGCTTGGTTGGGCACAGGTGAGATAGACGGTAGTCATCTCCCGGTACAGCAGCTCGTGCTGGGACTGGTTGAGCTCCAGGCCGTAGCCGGAGAGCAGGGACCGGTCCTCGTCAGACAGCAGCCCCGGCGCCGTGGATACCTGGGGGATGCTCCCGTCGTCCGCCCCCAGGAGAAACAGCACCTTTACCCGGTGGCCGGTCTGGCGGGTGGTCTCCCCCGCCGTCACCCGGTCCAGGGAGACGGGGATGGTACCCACATCGTACTGGGAGAGCACCAGCCGGAAGAGCTGGGCAAATTCTTCCAGCTCCATGGGGGTATCTCCCAAAAGAGCGGCACACTGCTCCAGCCCGCCGCAGAGGATCTCCCACAGCTGCCGGTACTCGTCGGCCAGGGCGGGCTGCCCCGTCCGGCGCAGCCGCTCCACCCGCTCCTTCAGCTGCTCCGGCAGGCCGATTTCCTCCAGAAAATTGTAAAGTGCTTCCACCTGCCCCTCTCCGGTTTTCTTAGGATTTTTCCGCAGCTTCTCCAAGGGCGCGACCACCTGCCGGCGGATGCCGTCCAGCTGCTCCACCAGCGCCCGCTCCCCCTCCTCCCAGGGAATACCGTAGCCCCGGGGATGCCAGAACCAAGCCTTGCTCTGGGTCCAGCGGCTGCCCCGGATATCCCACTTGAGCACGTAGTTCTCCAGCAGGTCCCGGTCCTCCTCCTTCAAATCGGTGAGCCCGGTCTTCAGATAGCGGAACACGTCCTCGTAGGCATAGCCCCCCGCCACCGTCTCCAGGGCCGCCGTCACCAGAGCCAGCACCGGCTTGTCCAGGATATCGCTCATGGCGGAGGAAAACACCGGCACATTGTACCGGGGAAAGACGGACTCCACCAGGTCCCGGTAGGCTCCGTAATTCCGAGCCACCACACCGATGTCCCGAAAGCGGAGCCCCTCCTCCCGCACCAGCCGGAGAATCCGGGCGGCGGTCCACTCCACCTCGGAGCGCAGGCTGCCCGCCTGAAAGAGTTCCACCGTCTCCCCTGCCTCCAGAGGCTCCTTCGGCTCGGGACCAAACAGACATACTTCCAGGTCTTTAAGCGCTGGGTTCTTTCCGGCGCAGTCATTTACAAGGTGTTCCACTTCACAGGGAATCCGTTCCTTTTTTGCCAGCCGCAGCAGGGCCGCGGCGGTCTTGCGGGCGGGAGAAAAGATGCCCTCGCCCCCTTCGTCCTCCTCCAGATGGTCACAGGTGAGGGTGATGGTCATGTGCTCCGCCTGGGTCATCAGCTGCCGAAGCACCTCGCCCTGCTGGGGGGTGAAGTCAGTGAAGCCATCCAGCCACAGGTCCTTGCCCTGGGCCCAGGCACACTTGGACAGCTTGTCCGCCACCCTGGTCAGCCGGTCCCTGGGGTCCAGAGCCACCTGGGCAGACAGGGCGTCGTAGGTGCCGCAAATGAGCCCCAGGTCCCGCAGCTTCTCCCCCTCCGGGCCTCCGGCATCCTGGCCGGCAGTAATGAGGAGGGTGGGCGGCACGCAGCAGCTTTTCAGCTCGTCCACGGTGGCCAGCAGGGACTGGAGAAAGGCAGGCCGTCGGGAGGGCCGTCCGTAGACCGTCAGCTGTCCGGACAGAGACTTGACCGCGTTATACATCAGCAACAGTCGTCCGCCTCCATCCAGTTCCTGTTCCCCCAGCCCGCCGGCAGCCTGAAACACCCGGTTGGCCAGCCGGCTGAAGGAGAGCACCTCGGCGTACCGGGACACCCCGTCGCCTCCCATGCGGCACAGGGCGCGCTCGGCCTCGTGGGACTGCTGCTCGGGCACAATGAGCACCTGGGGCCGCTCTGCCCCGGCCTGACACAGACGGCGCAGTACCGCCGTGGTCTTTCCGGTGCCCGCTCGGCCCAGTATCAGCTTCAGCATGACAGTCCCTCCCTCTTTTCTATCACGTGGGGTCATTTTACCATATTTCCTGTCCGAAAAAAAGCCCCGGGCTTTCCCAGGGGGCGTGGATGATTTTCCGACAATCTTCTGGTAAGATAGGTTCAGAGAGAGGAGGATGCACGTGAAGACGCAGATTTTACTTGCGGAGGACGACCGGGCCCTGTCGGCGCTGATTCTGGACTTTTTTCATGCCGCCGGGCTGGAGGTTCACCCGGTCTATGACGGAGCGGAGGCCCTTGCCGCCGCGGCGGAGCACTCCTTTGATTTGATCATTCTGGACGTGATGATGCCCCACTATGACGGTCTGGAGGTATGCCGGAGAATTCGGCGGGAGAGCTCGGTTCCCGTTCTCTTTCTCACCGCCCTGGGACAGGAGGAAAACGCCCTGGAGGGCTACCGGGCAGGGGCAGACGACTACCTTACCAAGCCCTTCTCCTTCCCCGTTCTGGTGGCCAAGGCCCAGGCCATTCTCCGGCGCAGCCGGGGCGAATGTCTGGGTGAACACCAGCTTGGCTACGGCAGCATTGTGCTGGACACCGCTTTGCGAGACGCCTTTGTAGATGGACAGCCCGTCCACTTACGGCCCAAGGAGCTGAATATTCTGGAGCTTCTCCTCCGGGAGCAGGGGCGGACGGTGAGCCGGGACCGGCTCATCCAGAACGTGTGGGGCGTGGACTTTGAGGGAGATGAACGGATGGTGGACCGCCACGTGGCCGCTCTCCGTCAGAAGCTGGGCACCGCCGCCCAGCACATCAAGGCTGTGTACGGCGTGGGCTACCGTCTGGGCTGAAAGGAGGGGAAACCGATGCGCAAACCGGTTCGTTTCGTTCACTCGCTGTCCTTTAAGCTGGCCCTGACCACCGTCGGTATGCTTTTGGTTCTATGGCTGACTGTGGGAAGTGTGTTGGTTCTGTCCACGGCCCAAGAGATTATAGACAACGGGCCGTCGCTGGCCGACAGTCGTCTCAATCTCTATCGTTCAGACTCCTATCTCCAGACCTTCGATCCCCAAACCCTGGACGATTCCTGGGTTCTGGAAGCTCAGAAAGCATCCTCCGGTTCCTCTCTGTTTCTTTTCTATGACATGTACGATGCTCCCCGTTACCTCCTGTACGCCTTTACCTGGACGGAGGATGCTTCCGGAACACCGGAGCTGCTGCCCGTGCGTATGCTCTCCGCGGTTCTCTACGTAAATCCCAGCGAGGCGGAACCAGATGGGCTGTTTCTTGACCTGCAGGGACTGTCCGCCGCCGAGCTCTCCCAGCTCAGCGGGATATTTACAGGCGGTCCGGACTCCCCCGCTTTCTCCGCCGTGGGTACGCGAAGTGAGCCGTTTTTCTATGTGGATACGCTGACTGTGAATGGACACACCTACTCCACCGGCCGAACCGAAGGAACGGATACCTTATCTTTGAACAGTACCCAGGAGCAGGGCAAGCCCATTCCCTGCCGTATGCTGCCCAACGGTGTCCACACGCAAGAAGAATGGGAGTTGATACTGGGTGCCACGGACTGGGTGTTGGACAGAGCGCCCCAATCCTCTTCCGTCTGGCAGAACTACCGCTCCTGCTATTTCTCAGCTCTGATTCGCATCCAGCATCAAAGTGAGACAGGCGCTGACGTTTGGCTGGGCGTAGTGTTGGCCTCCACTCCCCTGAAAACCGCCCTGCAGGAGCAGGCCCCCGTACTGATTCGCCTGTTAGCGCTCGTTCCCATCCTGGGTATTCTGTTCTTCGGCTTCATCCGGCGTATGGTGGTCCTGCCCCTGCGAAAAACCCAAACTGCATTCCAAACGGTGGCAGCTCTTAATTTTTCAGAGGTCAAAGGGGATGTGAAGCGCCGGGATGAAATCGGTGAGCTGAACCGCAGTCTTCAAACCATGTCCGGAGAGCTCCAGCAGCGCTGGGATGACGAGCGGGCATTGGAACGCAGGCGGCAGGAGTTTGTGGCTGCCGCCTCTCACGAGCTGAAAACCCCTCTTGCCCTGATGCGTGGCTACACCGAGGGTTTGGAGCAGGACATCGGCGACCAGGAACAATATCTGGCCGGGATGGAGCGGGAAATTGACCGGATGAATGCCCTGGTACTGGATATGCTGGAGGAAACCCGGCTGGAGCGGATAGAGCAGCTCCAGCAGTTGGAGACAGTCAATTTGTCCTGCCTGGTAAAGGACCTGCTGGATGAGATGGCGCCCCTCTTTCAGGGGCTCAACCTCTCCGTACAGCTGGAGGAGGGCGTGACCTGCCCAGGGAACCGCTCTCTTCTGGATCGTGGTATTGGCAATCTGCTGTCCAATGCGGCCCGGTACTGCTCCCCCGGCGGGCAGGTGCGGATAACCTTGACGTCGGGTCCGGTGCTGACCGTGGAAAATGACGCCGACCCCATCCCAGAGGAGGAGCTGCCCCGGCTGTTTGAACTGTTCTACCGGGGGGACAAGGCCCGGGACCGCTCTGGCAGCGGTATGGGACTGGCCATCGCACGGCGTATTTTCTCCCTGCACCACCTCAGCTGCACGGCGGAGAACATTCCGGGCGGCGTACGGTTCCGACTGCAGAAGGAGGAGTGCTCTGGGACCAATCCTTCCAAAATGTCCTGAAGTGAAAAAGCGGGTTTGCCTTCCGGCAAACCCGCTTTTCTTCCGTTTCAGTATGCGTTCTACGTCTTAAAGACACAAAGAGGGCCGCGCCAGACGGCGCGGCCCTCCAATGAATGCCATTAGGTGGGGTTGACGGTATAGTTGGGAGCTTCCTTGGTGATATAGATGTCGTGGGGGTGAGACTCCCGCAGACCGGCAGCGGTGATCTGCATGAACTGAGCCTTGGACTGCAGCTCCTCGATGGTAGCGCAGCCGGTGTAGCCCATACCAGCCCGCAGGCCGCCCATCAGCTGATAGATGGTCTCGCCGGCCAGTCCCTTGTAAGGCACACGGCCCTCGACGCCTTCGGGAACCAGCTTCTTGTTGGATTCCTGGAAGTAACGGTCCTTGGAGCCTTTGTTCATGGCAGCCAGGGAACCCATGCCGCGGTAGACCTTGAACTGACGGCCCTGGAAGACCTCGGTATCGCCAGGAGACTCCTCACAGCCGGCCAGTAGGGAGCCCAGCATGACCACGCTGGCGCCGGCGGCAATGGCCTTGGCAATATCACCGGAGAACTTCACGCCGCCATCGGCGATGATGGGAATATCGTACTGAGCGGCCACACAGGCGGCATCATACACGGCGGTAATCTGGGGCACGCCGATACCTGCCACCACACGGGTGGTACAGATGGAGCCGGGGCCAATGCCGATTTTCACGCAGTCGGCGCCCGCCTCGATGAGGGCGCGGGTCCCTTCGGCGGTGGCCACGTTGCCGGCAATCAGCTGAACGTCGGGATAGAGGGCCTTGACCCGCTTGACAGCCTCCAGCACGTGGTGCTCATGGCCGTGGGCGCTGTCCAGCACCAGCACGTCGGCACCAGCCTCAGTGAGGGCGGCCACACGGTCCAGAACGTCAGAGGTAGCACCGATAGCGGCGCCCACCAGCAGACGGCCCTTCTCGTCACGGGCGGAATTGGGGTAGACCTCAGCCTTCTCAATGTCCTTGATGGTGATAAGGCCCTTCAGGTGGAAGTCCTTGTCCACCAGAGGCAGCTTCTCGATCTTGTGCTTGCGCAGGATCTCCTTGGCCTCCTCCAGGGTGATACCCTCCTGGGCGGTGACCAGGTTCTCCTTGGTCATCACGTTGTCAATGAGCTGGCTCATATCGGTCTCGAACTTCATATCACGGTTGGTGATGATGCCAATGAGCTTGCCGTTGTCGCAGATGGGCACGCCGGAGATGCGGTATTTAGCCATCAGCTCGTCCGCCTCGGCCAGAGTGTGGCCGGGAGCCAGCCAGAAGGGATTGGTGATAACGCCGTTCTCACTGCGCTTGACCATATCCACCTGCTCGGCCTGCTGGCTGATGGACATATTCTTATGGATGACGCCGATGCCGCCCTCGCGGGCGATGGCAATGGCCATGCGGTACTCGGTCACCGTGTCCATGGCGGCGCTAATCAGGGGGATATTCAGATGAACCTTACGGGTCAGACGGGTACGCAGATCCACATCGGCGGGACGCACGTTGCTCGCCGCGGGAATCAGCAGCACATCGTCAAAGGTAAGGCCCTGCTTGGTAAACTTCTGGGTGACATCCTGATTGACCATACACTACAACTCCTTTTTCCTTGCCCCTTCCATGTTCAGGGCTTCGCTTCTCTATCTGGCACATATGTCGATATTAGGTCCATTTTACCCCCCCGTCAAGGGCTTGTCAAGGAAGGGTTTCGCCAAAAAACAGCTCCGCCTCGAAACGGGATTTGCCCTCTCTGTCCAAGCCGCAGACATAGTGGCCGCCCTCCTGCTCCCCTGCCTGGATGCTCAGCACATCCCCGGGCCGGCACTCGGCCAGGTAGCCAATCTGCATAGTAGAGAGGAAATGCCCCTGCTCCAGCCGGTCCATATCCAGGGCATCGCAGGCAAAGTCGGCGTAGCGGGTATTGTTCACGTGTCCGTTGATATCGGTATCACTGTACCGCATGGGGCGCCGCTCCACCTCACGCAGTTCCCGGGGGCCCCGGAGCTTGTTCAGTGTCATTTTCTTGCACAGCTCACCGCCGTCTGTATCCGCCAATTCCTTGATGGAGGACAGCCGTATCATCTTATGGCCCTCCATGCTGGCCAGCACCCAGCCAGACACGGACTCGCCCACCAGTTCGTCCCCTACGTAGATATCATAGTCCCGGTACATAAGCGCGCCCTTGCCGCCCCGGTGCCAGGTACGGATGGTGATTTCATCCTCCCACCCCAGAGGCCGCTTCAAATGGAACCAGGACCGGGCCAGCATCCAGAAGGCTCCGTACCGCTCCACCAGCATCTCCCGGCTGAAGCCCCCGTCCTCCGCCGCCAGGGCGGCGGCCACCTGGAGGTGGTTCAGCAAGGCGGACGCTTTGCAGATGCCCCGCCCGTCGGCATCCATGCCGGACAGGCGGATGGTATGTTCATAGTATAAACTCATGTTTCAGCGCTTCCCTCGAATCACCAGATTTGTTTTACAGCAGATATCGTCAATGTCGTCCGCCGTGGCGGCAGGAATCCGCATCTCTGCTCCGCACTGCTTACAGATGAGGTCCACCGAGCTGAAGTTCACCCGGAAGGTCCACTCCTTGCTGCCGCAGGCACAGGAAATCCCGCCCCGCTGAGCGATATCTTTAATTTCCGAGAGCACCTCCTGCATGACCAGCTCGTCCAGGAAGGCCCCCTGCTGGGCAGACTCCGTCTCCAGCTTGTCCACCGCCTGCTCCAGACGGGCGGTGGCGGCGTATACCGGCCCCTCCTCCCCCACGTAGCAGCAGTCCAGTCCGGAAGCCGTGCAGGAGAAGGCCAGCGCCTTCTGATAGAGGAACGCCTTGGAGGAGCAGCTCACCCGGTGCTCATGCCCGCAAAACAGGCAGGGCACCTCCAGCTCCACCCGGTCCCCCAGCATCTCCGCCCGCAGCTCCGACTTGCCGCAGGGGCACTTGATGTGCACCGGCGAGGCAGCAATGGAAAACGCGCTGCGTTCCACAATCACCGACTGCCGGCAGTGGGGACAGATATAGGAAATAAATCGTTTTGTATCTTGTAGCATGGAATTGTCTCCTTTGTTAACCCTCATTGGGCCCATCCACGGGCTCGTCCAGTCCCCAGGGGAGGTACATGGTGCATATGAGGTCAAAGTTGGGCTTTGGAAGATTTTCGGCCTCGCTGCACGGGTCACCCTCATGGCCCAGAGCGATATCCCCCCAGGGAAACTTTACTGCAGGCCCCCAGTTCGGGCCGCAGTCCTCCCCGGCCGGCTTGTCCAGAATTTGTCCCGGCAGGCGCCAGCAAAGCTCGTAGAGAAGCCCCTTCTCCCGCCAACTCTCATCGTGGTAGAGCTCACACACATAGGTGGCCTTTTCCGGCAGGATAGACAGGCTGTCCAGAATAGACAGAAGTTCCCCGGGAAGCTTCCGCTCCCGGGCCAGAGCCAGGAAGTTCCGGCAGTGGCCACAGGTACAGCCCCACTCATCCGCCTGGGCGTACCAACTCCGGACGGTTTGCTCATCCACCTCGGCCTCGTATCCGAACCAGGAAAAACGGGTCATTTCCGATTCTCCTTCTTCTGATTGCGCCGCTCCTCATCCGCCTCATAGGCCTTGATGATCTTCTGGACCAAAGCGTGGCGGACCACGTCAGCCTCATTGAGACGAATTATGGCGATGTCTTCCACACCTTTCAGAACCCGCATAGCCTCCCTCAGGCCAGACACCTTGTCGGCAGGCAGGTCAATCTGGGTGATATCGCCGGTGATCACAATTTTGGAACCGAAGCCTAAGCGGGTGAGGAACATCTTCATCTGCTCCCGGGAGGTGTTCTGGGCTTCGTCCAGAATGATGAAGGAGTCGTCCAGCGTCCGGCCGCGCATATAGGCCAGAGGAGCAACCTCGATGTTGCCCCGTTCCAGATACTTATTATAGGTCTCCGCCCCCAGCATGTCAAAAAGGGCGTCGTACAGAGGCCGCAGGTAGGGGTCCACCTTGGACTGCAGGTCGCCGGGCAGGAAGCCCAGCCGCTCCCCGGCCTCCACCGCGGGCCGGGTGAGGATGATCCGGTTGACCTCCTTGGCCCGGAAAGCGGCCACTGCCGCTGCCACCGCCAGATAGGTCTTGCCGGTACCTGCCGGGCCGATACCCAGGGTAACCACGTTGTCCCGGATGGCCTCCACGTACCGCTTCTGGCCGATGGTCTTGGCCTTGATGGGCTTGCCCTTGGCGGTAACGCACAGCACATCCCCGGCCAGCTGGTGGATTTCGCCCTCCTTGCCGTCCCGTACCAGCTGGATGATATAGCGCACATTCTGCTCGTTGATCACCTCGCCCTTGGAGGACAGGGTCATCAGGCTCTCAATGGCCCGGACGGCGTACATCACCTGCTCCGGATCCTCCCCCGCCACCTTGAGCATGGAGTCACGGCTGATCACCGTGACTCCCATCTCGTGCTCAATGAGGCGGATATTCTCATCAAAGGAGCCAAACACATTGATGGTCTCCTCCAGCCGCTCCAAACTGATGGTCTGTTCTGTCATTGGTATCTTGTCTCCTGCCTTTCGCGGGGCGGTTTACGTCCCGGAATCTTCTTGCTGGGGCATGGGGGTCTGGCTCGGCACCTCCCGGCCAATCTCCTCCAGGCACTCGCTTTCCATGGTAACTTTAAAGAATGTGCCGTCTACCCAGGCCTTGGTCTGAGTGGCACGCACCTCGCCGTCCTCCCCCACCAGTTCCTCCAGCCGCCGGAGCAGCTGCTCCTCCAGCATAATCTGAGCCGCCTGGAGATCAATGGAGACCTCCGTCACTTCGTACTCTCGGAACGTCTCCTGCCGCAGACTGATGGGAAGGGCTTCGCCCGTAGGCAGACGCCCTTGGCGCACCGTGGTTATTTTATCATAGAACGGCCAGGAAATGCTACTGTTTCCGAAAATTTCAACTTGATTCCCCAGAAGGTTAACAGACCATACCGTTTTTTCTTCCCCTGTGTATGTCTTGACCTGGGCCGTAAGAGGGATGACGGCGGTGAGAGTGCGCCAGGTTCGGGCCCACACCCGGCCCCGGGCGTGGGTTTCGTAATAGCGGGTGGGCAGGTCACTGTAAATTGGGGGTTCCAGAGTGACCAGGCCGGAAATAAGGGTATCCCCTGCCGCCACGGTGTCCCCTTCCTTGACCACCGCGTCCCCCAGTTCCGCCTCCACATGGGTGATCATGCCATCCACCTCTGCCTGGATGTCGTAGTAGCCCGTCTCATCTACCCGTTCCGGCTCCGGCACCGCCTCCCGCACAATGACTTCCAACCGGGTACCATGGAGATTGATGCCCATCCAGGACAAGCCGTCCAACTCCAACAGGGCCTCCTGGGCAATTTGCTGCCGGTCCAGGGAGGGGCCATAAACCCCGGGGCGTACGCCCAGCTGCCGCAGCTGGCTCAGAATGACCGCGGTGGGCACCTGCTCATTCCCGGAGACCTCAATGACCAGGATGAACCGGGACAGAAAGGCCACCGCGCACAGGGTCAAAGCCAGGCCCACCAGAAAGGCGTACCTGGTTCGAAAGCGGGCCAGAAAGTCGGGCAGGCCACGGCTTTTTTCCACCTCTACGGTACAGCCCACCTTCTCCGCCAGATCCTTCAGCTCTTTCAGCGCCCCCCGCCGGGTGGTCAGGCGGACACTGTGCTCATCCAGCCACTCCACCGCCCAGAAGTCCAGCCGGTGTTGGGCACACAGGTTAATAAGCCGCTCCGGAAAAGGCCCGGTAATGGTCAGGCGAACCATTCCCAGGAGATAATTCATCAGCCGCTTCATTCCGTTCCTCCTATGTCAGCTGGATGTGCTCAATCTTCCCGGTAATCAGCAGCTCCAGTCCCGTCATGGCCCGCAGTTCCAGCCCATGACCACTGATTTTTACCAGGAAGGACCCGGCGCTGATGTGTATCTCCTCCGAGCCGTAGGCCAGAATCCCTTTGTGGTTTTCCATGCGCAGCTCCCCGTCCCCCGTCAGCTCCAGGCGGGGCAGGCCCGCCAGGGCGTCGGCGGGCAGGTCAAACAGCTCCGCCGTCTTTTCCAGAAATCCCGCCCGGCGCGGCTTTTTGTCCATGAAAAATCACCTCTCCCTCATTTGTATGTGAGGAAGAGGTGAAACTTGAGTGTTGTTTTATGGAGCCTCGTCCGGCCGGTGCTCCTGACTGCTGTAAAGAAGCTCGGCTCCGCGAAAGACAGGTCCGCGGTAGGCGTAGTAATCGTACATGGGATCCAGAAAGGAATTGTCTACTTCCAGCAGAGTCTGGCCTTTGTAGACGATCATCCGCTCCTGCCCGGCATAGGTGAAGCAGGCCATCACAGAGCCAAGAATCAGAACATAATAGAGAAGCACCGCCGCTCCGGCCAGTACAGTGATTCGGGTGGCAGCCCGTGCGCCCAGAGAGCGCCCCTCCATGGGGCAGGTCAGCACCCTCACTGCTGTCCCAATCAGCACGGCCGTAAGACATAGAATGCCGGCGGCAGCCATCAGCCCGCCCGGCAGGTTACGCCAGGCCAGGTCAAAGGGCTTCAGCAGCAAATTTCCTCCTGCCAGCAGTCCCACAGGCACAGCCGATACCAATCCCATGCGAAGTAATCGTTTATCCCGGGGCGCGATGAGGGCCGCATCCATCCAGGCCAACAGGGCAATGCTTCCGGCCGCACAGAGCGTGCAGGCAACATCGCCGCTCATGCGTTCTCCTCCGACACGGTTACCGAGCCGTCCTCCCACAAGGTGAGGTACAGCCGTGTTCCATCAAAATGGATCTGGGCCTGTCCCAGCTCCCGGTCATCCAGATCCAGCAGGGCGATGGAGCAATTCTCCTCCCCCTCGCCCAGCTTCAGGCCGTAGCTCTCTCCCCGTTCCAGCAGGGCCAGACCTCTGGCATCTGCCATCGTCCGGCTCCCGTCTTCCTGATACAGGACGATGGAGCCGATGGGGATGGGATTCTGGCTGACCACCACCAGATTGGCATCTCCGTTCCAATCTCCGGTCAACAGATAGCGCACCACCGCACAGCCCGACAGACTCACCACCATAAAGGACGCTGAAAGCAGCAGACAAAGCTTCTTTTTCACTGATATTCCCTCCACACGGAATTAAAAGGATGCCTCAAAGTAGTACCAGTTTCCCTCCAAATGGGCTGTGAAGCCGTGGTTATCTCCCTGGGCCATCCAGCTCCAGCCGTCTTTCTCCTCATGGAGAGGCAGTCCCGTATTCTGAAACGGAAGGGGCACCCCGTCGGGCGAGTAATAACATCCATAGTAGGTGTCGCCCCATGCAAACAGAATTACCTCCGCCATGGGGTGTTCCCCATCCCAGAGCGTGACATCCAGCTCCTCCGGGAGTGTCTCGTCTGTCTGAATCTGCTCTTCCAGTTCCGCACCGTGTTGGGTGACGAACCGCTCCGCCTGCAGCCTCGGTCGGGCCATATAGGCCGCTCCGCACACCGCAAGCACCACAAGCACCGCTGCGGCCAGCCAGTGCCGTCTCAGCGCCTTCACGGCTTCCCCACCTGGGCTGTCCTCGGCTCCTCCCCGGCCTTTCCAACCAGATACATAAGACTCAGATTCAGCAGTACCGTGGACAGCAGCAAAAAGGCTCCTATTCCTGTCACGGCCCCGGCAGTGTCCATCAAGGCCGACCAGTCTCCAATATCCACCAGATGCTGCTGGTACCACAGCTGCATCCAAAGGGCCAGTCCGCAGAGGGTGAGGCTAAGCGCAGAAGCCATTCCCTGTTTTCCTGGTCTTGGAATCCGTCCCTTCCGCAGCCCAAGACAAGGGATAATCCACCCCGCCAGGCCGCACACCAGACTGCCCAGATTCAGCCATCCGTATCCCATCGTTCAGTCCTCCCATTCGTAGATTTTTTCACCCTTTATCAGGAAATTTACATATCGATAGCCTGTCTCGCGAAAGATTCCCGTAATCTCCACCACGGCTTTCTGGTCCGTCCACTCGTTTCCCTCCACCACACGGTCCGACCATGTGCCAAAAAACACACTGGCTCCCCCCGTGAGAACCGTTGCCAGCACAACACATAAGGAACAAAACGAAACTGCACCTCTCATCCAGGGGACAGCATCCTGCCGCGCCTCCACCTCCCTGTTGACCCAATAAACCATCATCAGAAAGGCAGCTCCCACTGCCAACAACAAAACGCCCTGCACCCAGCGCCGCCAGCTCAGCCCCAGCTGTGTCAGGACCAGTCCGCCGCCAAAGCCCACCGCCAGCAAGAATGCCAGCAAGAACAAGGAAATCATCAGCTTCCCTCTTCCCCGCCCCGGTTTTATCACCAGAAACACGCTTAACAGGACGAGAGCTATGCCGGATGCACTTCCCAGCAGAATGATGCCGATCAAAACGAGAACAACCGGCACAGAAACCACCTCCTTTAGTCCGCAATCAGCTTTGCTTCGATCACATATCCGTCCTCCAAATAGATAAACAGATATTCGGGGAACATGGCCCAGGGGCGGCCCCCGGCCTGGTAGACCAGCAGAGGCCGGACAGTACTCCCCTCTGTCGTCAGCCGCTCCTCCATCTGCTCCCCATCGGTGTCGCTGCCCAGAAGAGTTTCCACCTCCGCCCTGGACATGCCTACCAAGCCGTTATACTGCTCCAGCAGGCTGTGTACCAGCTTGCCCCGCTGGTCTCCGTCCGTCTTTGCCCAGCGCTCCGGCGTAAAATGCCCGTCCCATGCTTTCCAGAGAACAAACCCCAGAACCAGGACCAGAAGCACAACTATCTTTTTATGTCGTTTGATAACAGACATGGTTGCTCCTCCATCAGCAGTCATTTTCCAGCACATAGAGCCGTCCCGAGTCTCGGTCCAGCAAGGCAAAGGTACAGTTTTGCAGCACGGAGTTAAACTCGCACTTCTCTCCGTACTGCTCCTCATAGCGGTCCCGGTAAAACCACCGGCCGTTTTCTGTATCCGGCAGAAGCGGAAGTGCTCCGCATCGTTCCTCCCAGAGCTGTCGGATTGGCTCCATAATGGCCTCATCCGCTGGGAGAGCATTCCACTTATCCTTCACCTGATCCCACAAGGTATCCTGCTCCGCCTTGTCCGGAACCGTCACCGCTGCAAGCAACGTTCCGTCCCCGTGAAAGCCGCCGTGACTGTCCATGCTGGCAATCTCCACTCCGTCGGGGAGAGAAATCCTCAGCTCTTTCTCCAGATGTCGTTCCATATCGTTCCCGGCTGTAAAGTACCAGGCGGTCAGGCACAAGGCTCCCGCCACCAGGATTAACGCACCCCATAAGCATACCTTTTTCATGGTTCCTCCTCGTCCGGCACAAACTCCAAAATATCTCCGGGCTGGCAGTCCAGCGCCGCACAGATGGCCTCCAGAGTGGAAAAGCGGATGGCCCTGGCCTTGTTGTTCTTTAAAATGGACAGGTTTGCCATGGTAATATCCACCTTCTGGGCCAGCTCACTGAGGGACATCTTGCGCTTGGCCATCATCACATCCAGGTTTACCACAATCTTCATATCCGCGCCCCCTTAAATGGTCAGGTCCTGGTCCTCCTGCAGCTCCGCCGCCTGGCGGAACAGGGCGGACATGACCAGAAACAGCAGGCCTGCCATAAAGAAGCCTGGGACAAAGAGCGCAGTGTAGGTAAACAGCGGTGCCAACGTTCCATCATGCCAGAACCACCACAGAAGCCGCACCAGCGCCGCGCCGGAAATGATCCAGCAGCAGATGGCCGCCCGCTTCAGCGCCCGGGCGTTGGCCATCTGGAAGGGGCTTCCCTGGAGAATGGTGTCCAGTACCTTTTTGGCCTGCCACAAGATGACAGCGCTGCAGGTACCGCACAGCCAGTAGGCCAGCGTCACCACACACACCAGACTATCCCGCCAGAAGCACATCAGGGCCTTAACCAGATAGGCCCAGATGCTCTTCTGCACCCACAATCCCTCCAGTCCTGCCATGGAACGAATGGCCGCCAGCAGCCGCTCCGAGCCCCCGATCACCAGCTGGGCGACCAGTCCGGGCACCAGAGGCATCACCAAAAGGTTACATACGAAAGTGACAATCACCAGCCAACGTAAGACACGGGCCAGATGCTGAACAGCAGTTTTTTCCATGGAAGGTTCCCCCTTTCTGTGGCGCCATTCTAGCATCGCCATTTTTGTTTGTCAATATATTTTTATCGTTTTTCGATAAATTTAAGAATTGAGAAAACCGCCTGGTTTTCCAGGCGGCTGTCAAGTGATTTCCCTGTTCGCTTCAGGAATCAGAGCGGATCCATACCGGCGCAAAGCCTTCCGCCGCTCCCTCCAGTCGGGCATGAGGGCGTCCATGCGGGCATAGAAGCCGGGACCGTGGTCGTGGTGGAGAAAGTGGACCAGCTCATGGAGGGCCACATAGTCCCGCAGCCCCTCTGGGCACCGGGCCAGCGCGGTGTTCAGGGTAACATATCCCTGTCTCCAATGGCAGTTGCCCCACTGGCTGCGCATGGCCCGCAGTTTCAGTTCCGGCATAGCCACTCCCAGTCCCTTCACCAGAGGGTAGACCCGTTCCAGGGCCTGCTGAAGCAGCATCCGGCAGGTTCCCCAGTCGGGCAGAGGCGGCAAAGGTACTGTTTGGTCACGCATGCGGGCCTGCCCTTCCAGAATCCAGACGCTTTTCTCCTGCACCAAGCGGTCGGCCTCGACCAAAGGGCAGCGCATGGGGATGGACAGCACCACCGTGCCGTCCCGACGGATGCGAAGGTTTAAATTTTTTACCCGCTTGCGCTCCAGCACATAGGAGACAGGCCCATGTGAGGTGTTGACCAGGCGCAGCTGCTCCATGTGCGCTCCTCCTTATCCTCGCTTTAACGTGACCGCCACGACCTCCGGGCGGTTCCAAACCCGCTGGGGAAACAGACTGCCCCCGATGCCCCGGCTGACCACCATTTGGGTCTCTCCCAGCTGATAAATGCCCGCTGTGTACTTGGGCAGAACGCCCTGTCCCGGAGCAAACAGCCCGCCCACCAGAGGCAGGCGAATCTGTCCCCCGTGGGCATGGCCGCAGAAGGCCAGATCCACACCGGACGCGGCATAGTTCTCGATATATTGGGGCTCGTGGGCCAGCAGGACGGTAACGGCATCCTCCGGCCAGGAGGCGCTCAGCCGTTCCAGGGTACCGTCCCCCAAATTGTCGTCGGACAGGCCGGTGAGTACCATGGTACCGCCGCCGGGCAAGGACAGCTCCTCCGTGCGATTATCCAACAGGACAACTCCCTCCGCCTCAAGCCCGTTCTCGATCTGTTCAAGGGTCTTTCGGGGTAGGGACGTCTCATGGTTGCCCGTTACATAGTAGGTGGGCGCCAGAGCGGCCGCTCCCCGGGCCAGCTCCAGGGCGGGCTCCAGCTCCGGATGCCTCCCGTCCACCAAGTCCCCAGTCAGGAGAATGACGTCCGGCTTTGCCTGGGAAATAGTGTTCAGCAGGGTCTCCTGCCCCTCCCCCATGCGCTTGCTGTGCAGGTCGGACACCTGCACCAGGGTCAATCCCTCCAGTTCCTCCGGCAGCCCGGGCAGCGCCGCAGTGTACCGGGTGAGCATCAGCCCGTCATTCTGCCATCGGCAGAATGGGACAGCCAGCAGGCACAAAACTGCCGCGCCTCCCCACAGGAACTTGCTTTTCCGTCTCATAGGCTGTCCTCCGGTTCTGTTCTATTCCCCCGCATTGTACCAAAATCCCGAAAAAAAGGCAAGGCGCGGTTCCCCGCGCCCTGCCCTTCGTGTTATTAAAAGATTTGCCGGTCTTGCTGCTCCTTCCGTTCTCAGCGGTCCTGCCAGATCTCGGTGCGCCAGAGCTCCTCCACCTGCTCTTTACCCGTCAGGTACCACTCTGGCTCCTCCAGCTTTTCTGCCTGGGTGAGGTCGGTCTGGCTGTGCGGGACGCCGCTTCCGCCGCCGGATCCGTCCGGCAGCTTGACCCCCTCAAACCAGCCGTAGTCCTCCGTGGTGCCGCCCACAATCCAGTAATGGAGGTTACCCTCCTCGTCTACTGCAGTGTGGACATAGGGAGTCTCGTCATCCACCCAGTCGGTCACGTCCAGGTTCTGCCCGTCGGCTACAAACCAGAGCCGCCCCTCCTCCAGGGCAATCACGGTGGGGTTCCCCTCTTCATCGTAGCCATCCGACATGATGACTGTGCCGTATCCTTCTCCGAGCCCTGTCTGCCCGATGATCACCTGTCCGCCGGACATGAGCTGGATAATCTGCTCTCCCCAGGTAAAACCCACCAGCGCCAGGCACGCGGCCAGGGCTGCGGCAAGAACAATCACCTTTCTTGCTGTATGGCGTTTCTTCTTTACAGTCCCTAGGACTGCTTCCTTTATCCTGTCCTGGTTCACAAATGCTTCCTCCTTCGGTGCAAACGTTTTGTCCTGATAGGCGTCCATGAGCCTGGAAATCTCAAGCTTCTTCAAACTCATATCCAACCTCCTGCAAAAACTCCTTCAGCCGCTCCCGCCCCCGGCGAAGCCGGGTCTTGGCGGTGGACAGGTTCAGTCCCATCTCCTCTGCCGCCCGGGCCACGGTCTGTCCATAGTAGTAGTGGCGCACAAACAGCTCCCGGTCGCTCTCCTCCAGGCTGTCCAGCGCCCGGTGGAGCACCTGCTCCAGTTCCCGCTGCTCCAGAGTAATCTGGGGGCTGTCCGGAGACAGGAGCAGGACATCCTCCTCCAGTGGGAGTGTATCCCGTCTGGATCGCAGGCGGTTAAAGGCCCGGTTTCGGACCACCGCCCCCAGCCAGCCCTTCAGGTTGCCGGGCTGGAGCGTCTTACGGCGGTTCCAGGCCTCCAAAAAGGTCTCCGCCGCCAGTTCCTCCCACTCCTCCGGACACCCCGGCAGAATGCGTGCCGCCACGGCACAGACATAGGAGCTGTACTGATCCATCAGTTCCTCCAGCCCCGCCGGATCGCCCCGGCGAAGCCGTTTCAACAGTTCTTTCTCCTGGATGGGAATCCCCTCCTCTCTCAAAGCGCGCTTCACCCATCTTAACACGCAAACCGCCCATTTGGTTTCACTGCCCATGAATTTTTTGCGGACAGGCAAATTTTTCTTTTTGAAGGCATAAGTTTCCTTACGGAGGTGAGGACATTGAGCCGATTGTTGAGCAGACAGCGGTACCGGGATCTTCTGTTGGGGCTGGGACTGCTGTTGGCCGCCGGGACACTGGTGCTGTGGCCCAACCAGGCCATGGAGGCAGCCCGGAGCGGCCTTGCCCTGTGCGGCAATGTGATTATCCCCTCCCTGTTTCCCTTTTTTGTTCTCTCCTCCCTGGTGGTGGAGCTGGGCATGTCCCGGTACCTGGGGCGGCTCCTCCAGCCGGTGATGGCTCCCCTGTTCCGGGTAAACGGTGCTTGCGCGGCGGCCCTGGCCCTTGGGGTTGTGGGGGGCTATCCCGTGGGAGCCCGTACTGCCATCAGTCTCTATCAAAACGGCCAGTGCTCCAAAACAGAAGCGGAGCGGCTGCTGGCCTTCTGCAACAACTGCGGCCCCGCCTTCATTCTTGGTGTTGTGGGGACGGGAATCTTCGGCAGTGGCCGGGCGGGACTGCTCCTCTACCTGGGGCACATTGCCGCCTCGCTGCTGGTGGGTCTCCTGTTCCGGTTCTATAAGCCCGGGCAGGGGCCGGGACGAGGTCGGGAACCGGCGGTTCAGTTTCAGACCGCCCGCTTCCCTGTGGCCTTCACGCGCTCCGTCACCGGAGCGCTCCAGTCCACCCTAAACATCTGCGCCTTTATTCTGCTCTTCACGGTGGTAATTCAAATTCTGACGGTATCTGGCTGGCTGACGGGGGCAGCTGCCTGCCTGTCCGCCCTGTTCGGCCCTCTGGGCCTGTCTCAGGCCTGGGCGGAACGCCTGCTGGCCGGCTTCCTGGAGATGTCTACCGGGGTGTCTACCCTCACCAGCGGTGCTCTCACCGGACGCATCTCCATGGCCGCTTTCATGCTGGGCTGGGCAGGCATCTCCGTCCACTGTCAGGTGCTGGCCTTTCTGGGAGACAGCGGCCTGTCCCTGCGCACCTATCTGGTGGGCAAGGCACTCCACGGCGGATTGTCCGCCGTTCTCATCTCCCTACTGCTGCGTCTGTTTCCTCTGGACTGCCCCGCTTCCGTCTATCTGGTCCAGCAGACCGAGGCCATCGCCCACCTGGACTTTCACACCGCCCTCACCATCTCCGCCGTGGCTGCATGGGCCGTCTGGCTGGCCTTCCTGGCCCTGGCCGTCTATGTGGTGAAAAAAAGCAGTGGAAAAACCGTCTGTCATCGGGTATAATGGAAGCAATACGTCAGAATGGGAGTGCCCGCTTATGAATCTGTTCCAGAAAAAAATCGATCCCCGCTGCGCCTACTGTGCCCGTGGCCACAGCCTCAGCGAGGATCAGGTGCTCTGCCCGAAAAAGGGGGTCATGGAAGCGGTCTCCCACTGCCGCTCCTTCAAGTATGATCCCCTCAAGCGGACGCCGCCCCGCCCCGCCGCTCTGGCAGGAGCCAGTTTGAAGGACGAGGATTTTCAGCTGTAACCATAGCTACATAAAAAACGGAGGCCGATGGCCTCCGTTCTTTTTTAATCGTCAAATTCCTTCCAGTGGGCCTGAAACAGGCGGTAGTAGGCTTGCACGTGCTCCAGCTCGGTCCAGGGACACACCGCCACCGGACGGGCGTCCAGGTCGTAGATCTGCGCCCCCTTCAGGGACAGCAGGAAGGGCGAATGGGTGGAGATGACAAACTGGCAGCCGTAGAACCGGACGGAGTCCTCCAAGAACCCCATCAGTTCCTCCTGGAGCTTGGGCGACAGGCTGTTCTCCGGCTCATCCAGCAGGTAGAGCCCGCCCTCCTTGATTTCCCGGGTAAAGTACAAAAAGGCGCTTTCCCCGTTGGACTGGCCTGGGATATCCTTCATAAGCTGCCTGTTCACATACCGGGAGCCAGTCCCCCGCTTGGCCTCCACCACCTGGCGGAGCCGGTCCACATCCTCCAGGGAGCGGAGCTGAAAGTCGGCGTACCGGGCGTCGGTGTATTCCTTCAGCAGCTCCCGCCGCCTGGTGTCGATGCCCTCGTTCATGCACCGCAGGTCCAGCAGGTAGTCAAACACATCGTCGCTGGTGATGACCCGGCTCCGGGCACGTACCTGGGGCGTCATGGAGGGCAGCACCTCCGCCCGGCAAAGCTCCACGTAGTCAGAAAAGAAGGAGCTGCGGTTGAAAACTGCACCCCGCTGCAGCTCCAGCTTCTCCCCCAGCAGGTTCAGCAATGTGGTCTTGCCGCTGCCGTTTCCGCCACACAGGATGGTGATGGGCTCCAGCTCCAACTCCAACCGTGGTACCGTTCCCCGGCCCAGAAAGAGGCCGAAGGGATAGCGGCTTGCGTAGCAGGTGCGTTTTGACTCTCCGTTATTCGCCAGAAACCTCAGTTCCTGCCCCTCACTGGGCAGGGAAAATTTACGGACATAGACCATGAGCCTGCCTCCTTTTGGTTCAGTATAGCACAGTCACAGCCCCAAAAACAGGACCATTGTGCCCACCGTAACAAAAACAGCGGCTTCCGGGTAATCCGGAAGCCGCTGTTTGGTTCTTGGAAAAGCGCCTCAGCCCTTGCTCTTGATGTACTCGTCAATGGACTTGGCCGCGTGCTTGCCGGCGCCCATGGCCAGAATGACCGTGGCAGCTCCGGTAGCGGCGTCGCCGCCGGCAAAAATAGCCGGGCAGGAGGTGCAGCCCTTCTCGTCAGCCGCCACGCAGCCCTTCTTGGTCTTCTCCAGACCGGGGGTGCCCTCGTAGCTCATGGGGTTGGGCTGGGTGCCCAGGGCCATGATGACCGCGTCCACGTCCATCTTGAACTCGCTGCCCTGGATGACCACGGGGCGGCGACGGCCGGAGGCGTCGGGCTCGCCCAGCTCCATCTTCACGCAGGTGATGGACTGAACGTGATTGCTCTCGTCCCCTTCCACAGAGACGGGATTGGTCAGGAGGTCAAAGATGATGCCCTCCTCCTTGGCGTGATGGACCTCCTCGGCACGGGCGGGGAGCTCCGCCTCGGAGCGGCGGTAGACAATGTGGACCTCAGCGCCCAGGCGCTTGGCGCAGCGGGCCGCGTCCATGGCCACGTTGCCGCCGCCCACCACGGCCACCTTCTTGTTGTGGAGGATGGGGGTCTCAGCGTCCTCCTTATAAGCCTTCATGAGGTTGATACGGGTGAGGTACTCGTTGGCGGAGTAGACGCCCACCAGGGACTCGCCGGGAATCTTCATAAACATGGGCAGACCGGCACCGGAACCAATAAACACGGCCTCATAGCCCATGTCAAAGATTTCGGGAATGGTGAGCACCTTGCCGATGACCATGTTCAGCTCAATGTCCACGCCCATCTTCTCCAGGTTGGCCACCTCACGCTTGACAATGGCCTTGGGCAGACGGAACTCGGGAATGCCGTAGCTCAGCACGCCGCCGGGGGTGTGGAAGGCCTCAAACACGGAGACGGAGTAGCCCATGCGGGCCAGCTCACCGGCGCAGGTCAGGCCGGCAGGACCGGAACCGATCACCGCCACCTTGTGGCCGTTCTTGGGGGCAGTGGCCACATTGGCCACGCCGTGCTCAGCGGCCCAGTCGGCCACGAAGCGCTCAATACGGCCGATGGACACCGGCTCGCCCTTGATGCCGCGGACACACTTGCCCTCGCACTGGGTCTCCTGGGGGCAGACGCGGCCGGAAATGGCGGGCAGCGCGTTGGCGTTGGACAGCAGCTCATAGGCGGCGGCGATGTCGCCCTCAGCCACCTTGCCCACAAAGTCGGGGATGGGGATGCCCACCGGGCAGCCGCTGACACAGGGACGGTTTCTGCAGCCCAGGCAGCGCTTGGCCTCGTTCATGGCTTCCTCCAGAGTGTAGCCCAGGGCCACCTCCTTGAAGTTGGTGCTGCGGACCTGGGGGTCCTGCTCCGCCATGGGGGTCTTGTTCATCTGCATGTTAGCCATTCATGGCACCTCCTCCCAGGCGGCAGAGATGCTTCTCCTTCGCCTTTGCTTCAAAGTCCTTGTAGGTGGCGTTGCGGGCAATGACCTCGTCAAAGTCCACCTTGTGCCCGTCAAAGTCCGGCCCGTCCACGCAGGCGAACTTCACCTCGCCGTCCACGGTCAGGCGGCAGCAGCCGCACATGCCGGTACCGTCAATCATAATGGGGTTCATGCTGACGGTGGTGGGGATGTTGTACTTCTCCGTCAGCTTGCAGGCAAACTTCATCATCAGCAGAGGGCCGATGGCGAAGACATGGTCAAACTTCACACCGCTGTTAATGAGCTCCTCCAGCTTACCGGTGACAAAACCGTGATAGCCGTAGGTGCCGTCGTCGGTGCAGATATGCAAATCGGTGCAGGCGTGGGACATCTCCTCCTCCAGGATGACGATGTCCTTGGTCTTGAAGCCGCCGATAAGGTCCACCTGGTTGCCTGCCTCATGCAGAGCGCGGGCTACCGGCAGCGCAATGGCGCAGCCCAGGCCGCCGCCCAGAACGGCTACCCGGCCATAACCCTCCACCTCTGTGGGGACGCCCAAGGGGCCCACAAAGTCGTGGAGACAATCGCCCTCACCCAGCTGATCCAGAGCCAGCGTGGTGCCGCCGATCTTCTGATAAATAACGGTAACCAGTCCATCCGCCGCGCTGGAAATGGTCAGAGGAATCCGCTCTCCCTCCTCGTCCACACGCAGGATAATGAACTGTCCCGCCTTAGCCTTGGCGGCCACCAGAGGCGCGTACACCGAGATCTGCCCAATCTCAGGGGTCAGCGTCTTTTTCTTCGCGATTTCATACTTCTTCACGAATGCTCCTCCTCACGAATTGTTCTGCCGGACTTCTCCGGCCGCCCTTCCCAATCCATTCCAAAAAACACGGACAAGCCGCGTAGATCACACTAATTTTTTATCGGCCGAACCAGCGGCCCCGGTAACCCCCGTAGCGCCGGTTTTTACGCCATCGGATCACCGTACGCACCAGCAGCACCGCACCGGCAATGACCAGCGCCAGCACTAACCAGGCTACCAGGGAAATCCAGTTGGGGTTCTTTACCAGCTCAATGGGATTCCAGCTGTGGCTGACCTCCTTGCGCCCATCGGCAGAGGCATACTGCTGCGGGATTCCATCCTCCCCAAAGGACCTCAGATAGGCCGCCAGCGCATACCACTCTTTGATTTCTCCGCCAGAAGCATCCCGCAGAATCCGCTGGCTGAAATCGGTAATCTCCTGCCCATTTTCGTCTTTCGGAACGATAGACAGAAGCCCGAAGGACTGCTCCTTCACCGTAGAGAGCATCTGAGCACAGTACATGCCGGAGACTACACGGTAAAGCTTGTCGTTCTCCAGCTGAGCCAGGCCCTGGGCACCGAATTCATTGGCAAAGAGCGGTTCCTCCAGCTCTGCCTCAGTCACTCGGTTGAAAAACATCCGATGGGTGTTGAAGGAATATTGAATTCCGGAGAGATAGAGCTGGGCCTCAGGCATTAGAGGCGTCACCGAGGCATCCACCTCCAGTACCGCCCGCAGCTCCTTTCCGGTGAGATAGCAGGACACCAGGGGGTATCCGGAGGTTCCGGTCTCCCCTTCGCCCATGGACAACACGTCAAAAGCCTGGGAAACCGTGATATCTCCGGCGTAGAGAGGCGCCCGCAGGACGCCTGAGGCAGTTACCGCCACCGTCTCCACATCCGGGCGGTCCGCCTCCAGATTGTTCACCGCCCACAGGTAGGCGTCAGCAACCAGATTGCCCAGGTTGTTCTCCTCCTGAACGCCTTCTTCCGGCTGCTTCAGGTCAAAGGAGCTGGTAGTCAGCACCTGGTCATAGGTCATGTTGTAAGCGGACAGGTAGGTGCCGCTGACTAGGTTCTTCCACTCCGCAGTCAAAGCAGCAATCTCCGGATCCTCTGGTAGGCTCTCGTCAATGGGGGTCAGGTGGTAATCCACCAGCGTCTTCTCCCCCGCCTCATCCCAGGAGAGGGTAATGGAGCCCAGATTCTCACAGTAGGGACCGGCAGAAACAATATAAGTATTGCCCGCCACAATGGGCTCCTCCAGCGTTGTGTGGGTATGACCGGAGACAATCAGGTCAATCCCATCCACCGCCTCAGCCAGCTGTTCATCTTCAGAGTGACTCTTTTTCTCGTCCGTACCGCTGTGGGACAGGCAGATAATAAATTCCGCCCCCTGCTCCTGCAGCGCATCCACACACCGCTGGGCAGCCGTCTCCGGATCCTCAAGGGTAAAGCCAGAGGTGGGGGCCATGGAGTCTGACTCCTCGCCCATCAACCCGAAAATTCCATATGTAATTCCGCCCCGTTCCAGCAGCATGTAGTCCTGCACTCCATAGGCCGCCATGGCCCGCTGGATATCCAGTTGGTCCGGATTCTCCGCCGAGGGTTTATAATTGGCCATCAACAGAGCCGGAACCTTCTCACCGCTCAGGGCAGCCGTATTGAGCATTTTGGAAAAACCAAGTCCGGTCTGGTCAAACTCGTGATTGCCCGCTGTGGTGGCATCATAGCCCATGGCACCCATAGTACGCAGCTCAGCGGCCTGGGAGGTATACAGCGTCTGCACCAGGGATCCCACGGAGAAGTCTCCGCCATCCACCGTCACCGCATCAGGATGCGCCTCACGTTCCCGTTCCAGCGCCGTCATCAGCCGGGCATAGCCTCCGGACTCTCCTCCATCCTCTGTCCGCTGCGGGAAGAAATGAGAATGCAGGTCATGGGTAAACAAGATCGTCGCCTGCGTTTCGGTCCCCTCCGCCCCCACGGACAAAGCCAGGACCATCACAAGCAGAAGAAGCGACACCGCTAAGCCAGACAGTCGGCGCAGATACTTCAACGAGATACCTCCCTAAACTCTTCCACTTCATTTTGCCATAAATGCCCCGAAAACAAATACTCGGATCTTAACCTGTTTCTGCTGTATCTTTTCTTTTTTAGCAGTTTGCCGTACTTCGCCTTTTATTTTCAGGTCATTTGATGCTTTTTGAACAAAATTTTTAGTGTTTCTCCCACTTAGTCAACCAAAAGGGGGCTGCTGACAGCCCCCTTTCACCCGGACAAAAGCTCTGTCACAGGCACTGCAGATATTTTCCGTAAAGCGTCATATCCAGTTCCTTGCCGATATCGTGGACCTGTTCATCGGAAATCCAGCCCTCGTAGAGGCCCAGCTCCTCCAGACAGCCCACATAGCGGCCTGTGGTGTCCTGGATGTGCTTGATGGTCTGAGCTGCTTCCAGCAGACTATCGGCGGTACCGGCGTCCAGCCAAGTGAAATTCTTTTCCAGCGGAATCACACGCAGCTCACCCCGGCGCAGATACTCCAGGTTGACATCGGTAATTTCCAGCTCACCGCGCGCGGAGGGCTTCAGGTTCCGGGCAATTTCCATGACCTGGTGGTCGTAGAAATAGAGGCCGGGAACAATGTAGTTGGATTTGGGATAGCGGGGCTTTTCCTCAATGGAAATGGCCCGGCCTTCCTTATCAAACTCCACCACGCCGAAGGGGCGGGGGTCCTCCACCCAATAGCCGAACACCGTGGCGCCCCACTCATTGGCGGCGGCCCGCTTCAGTGTGGCACCCAGAGTGGGCGCATAGAAAATGTTGTCACCCAGCACCAGACACACCCGGTCGTTCCCCACAAACTCCTGCCCAATGAGCAGGGCGTCTGCAATACCACGGGCAACGGGCTGCTCTGCATAGGAGATCTGCACGCCGTACTGGCTTCCATCCCCCAGCAGAGAGCGGAATGTTTCGGTCTCCCGGGGTGGGACAATGACCAGTATTTCAGAAATACCGGCCTGCATCAGAATCGCAATCGGATAATAAATCAGCGGCTTGTCATACACCGGAAGCAAGGGCTTGCATACCGGCTTGGTCATGGGGTACAGGCGGGTTCCCTTTCCCGCCGCTAGAACGATACCCTTCATGTGTTTCCTCCTGTAAATCAATAGGGGCCTGGTAGGAGCGGCGCATCGTCTGGCGAACCCGTCCGGGGGATAAATTCCATACGAAACGCAGTTGGATTGGTTCCAACGCTCCCTATTGTACCATGACCTACGGCAGTTTACAAGCCTTTCCCTATCCTTTTAATGGATCTTTAAAGCCCCTGACGGGCGGAAAATTTCGTCCGTCAGGGGCTAATTTCAAAGAGAAGTAGCTTTTGTTCAGCCCAGGACCACCAGCAGGTCGTCGGTGTTCACAGTGCTGCCCACCACAGCGGAGATGGACTTGACGGTGCCGTCCACAGGAGCGGACACCTCGATCTCCATCTTCATGGCCTCCAGCACCACCAGCACGTCGCCGGCCTTTACGCTCTGGCCCACCTGGCACTCCACCTTAAAGATGTTGCCGGGCATGGGGCTCTTCACCGCGGTCTCACCAGCGGCGGGAGCAGCAGCAGGCGCCGCGGCAGGAGCGGGAGCGGGGGCAGGCGCCGCAGCGGGAGCGGGAGCAGCAGGGGCGGCGGCAGGAGCAGCTACCGGAGCAGCCACAGGAGCGGTAGCCACAGGAGCGGCAGCTACGGGAGCAGCAGGGCCGTCAGCGCGCTCCACAGAGACCTGGAAGGGCTTTCCGTCGATGGTGACGGTGAACACGCCGGAGCAGTCCTCGCGATTTCCCATCACCAGGTGAGGCGGCTGATAGGAAGCGGCGAAGGGCTCGATGGGACGGGCGGTGTAGCCGTTGGACATGGGGGCGGGCACACGGGCATAGTACACGTGACCCTGCCATGCGGGCAGAGGCGCGGTCTCAGCCTTGGAGGGAGCGGGCGCAGCGGCCTTCTTGGGCTCCTCCTTCTTGGGGAAGCCGGCCTCGCGGTCCTTGAAGAACGCCATGGCCACCTGGGGGAAGGCGATGTAGGACAGGACATCCTCGTCGCTCTTGGCAACGGAGCCCAGCTCCTTCTTGGTCTTCTCAAACTCGGGCTCCAGGCTGTCGGCAAAGCGGCCCTCCACCAGGGGAGTGTCGCCCAGGATCTTCTTCTGGATCTCCGGATCGATGGGGGCGGGAGTGCGGCCGTACTCGCCGCGGCAATAGGCCTTGATCTCCTTGCCTACCACCTTGTAGCGCTCGCCGGCCAGCACGTTCTGCACGGCCTGGGAGCCCACCATCTGGCTGGTGGGAGTGACCAGAGGAGGATAACCCATGTCCTTGCGGACCTTGGGGGTCTCCTCCAGCACCTGGTCCAGCTTGTCGATGGCGTTCATCATCTTCAGCTGGGAGATGAGGTTAGAGAGCATGCCGCCGGGAATCTGATAGTTGAGACACTGGGTGTCGGTGGACATGGAAATGGGATCCAGGGTACCGCTCTTCAGGAAGTCGGCGCGGACACCCTTGAAGAAGTCGGCCATCTTGGTGAGGGCCTGATCGTTCAGGTCCACCTCATAGCCCATGTGGCGGAGAGCATAAGCCACAGACTCGGTGGCGGGCTGGGAGGTACCGCCGGAGAAGGGAGAGATGGCGGTATCCAGTACGTCGGCACCGGCCTCCACTGCCTTCAGCTGGGTCATGTAGGCCAGGCCGGTGGTGCAGTGGGTGTGGATGACCAGAGGCAGCTCAGGCACCGCGTCCTTGATGGCGGACACCAGGTCATAGGCCTCCTTGGGGCCCATCAGGCCGGCCATGTCCTTGATGCAGATGGACTTGACACCCATGCTCTTCAGGTCCTTGACCATCTGGACGTTCTTCTCCAGAGTATGTACGGGGCTGGTGGTGAAGGAGATGGTACCGGAAGCGTGGGCGCCCTGCTTGACGGTCTCGTCAATGGCGACCTCCAGGTTGCGGACGTCGTTGAGGGCGTCGAAGATACGGATGATATCAATACCGTTCTTCACGGAGTACTCCACAAACTTGCGCACCACGTCATCAGGATAGTGCTTGTAACCCAGGATGTTCTGGCCACGCAGCAGCATCTGCAGCTTGGTGTTGGGCATCTTGGCGCGGATCTTCCGCAGCCGCTCCCAGGGATCCTCCTGAAGGTAGCGCAGGCACACGTCGAAGGTGGCGCCGCCCCAGACCTCCGCAGAATAGAAGCCGGCCTTATCCATGGTCTCCAGGATGGGCTCAAACTTGCTGTACGGCAGCCGGGTGGCGATGAGCGACTGGTTTGCGTCGCGCAGCACCGTCTCCGTGAAGTTCACTTTTCTCATGGTAATCAACCTCCGTAGCGCTCAATGGAGCAATTTTTATCGAAACAATCTGCTTTCCTGTCGGAAAGCAGCGGCGGCAAAGGGATATCTGCCTACCGCCCCAAAGTCACTTATGGTTATTTTAGTATATCTTTCCCCCCAGCGCAAGCCTTTTCTGTAAAATCGCACAGCTTTTTCCTGCATTCCCCAGGACAAGAAAAAGCGCCGCGGCAGATTCCACATACCTGCCGCGGCGCTTAATTCTCTGCGTCCTTTTTCAACGTACTGTTCCCTTCCCCGTTTTATCTCTGGCTGCAGGTCTCGTCCTCACGAGCCTTGGTCTCTTCGTAGTTGAAAATCAAATCATCAATATCCACATCCGCGCGGACACGGGCCCAGATGTTGTTTACTTCTTTCTTCAGCATCGTCATAACAGCATGCTCCTTTCTACTTTAAAATGGGTATAAAAATACCATCGTTCGACCTGCAAACGATGGAGGAAATGATTGTGTTTCGAATCCGCGGTTCTTTACTGAAAAGCCACTGGTTCACGCACAGTCTGCTCCATTCGCCTGCAGCCCATACAGCCGCCCTGGGTAACATAACGTTTAACCTGCATCCTGTGCCACCTCTTTCCTCTCGCAGCAGTCTGCAAAGGACCTTCCGGTCACTTTACTTGGTTTATTGTAAACCTCTTCCCGCACCCTTGTCAAGTTTAATTTTCATAAAGATGCAAGTTTTTCTTATTCGCCATGCAGATTTAGTGCTCCAGGTTCTCTTTGCGTCCCGTCCCCTCCCCCGCAAACACCCGCGGTCTGCCTGCCCGGTCAAACGACCACACCAGATGTGGCTTTCCCTCCACCCGTGTCACCCGGGCCAGGCACAGCAGTGTGCTCAGCACCACCGGCCGCTGGGTGGAAAAGGGGGCCGCCAGCTGAAACCCCTCCCCGGTCTTCCGGCACAGCATGGGCCGCCGCAGCAGCTGCCGCAGCAGGTCGTCCTCCACCAGCTGACCAGGCCTGGACTCACAGTACCACGCTCCTTTCTGCTCAAAGGAAAAGGCCAGCACGGCCTCCGCCCCCTCCACCGGCCAGCAGCCCTCCTGCTCCAGCTGTCCGACGGAGAGCCTGCGCAGTAAACGGAGCTTTCCATCCTCAGGTGCCAGTGTTCCCGCCAGTATCCGCCGTCCCTGTCCTCCCAGCAGCCATACCTTATATAATCCACGCCCGTCCGCCGCTCTTTGGGCCTCCAGGCGGACATAAGCCCCCTCCCGGTTCAGCGTCAGCGTGCCGCCCCCCGCCATCTCCAGCCGTCGTTCCATGCTCCGTTCCCTCCCCTCTCTGCTTTAGTCTATGCACCGGAACAGAAATTTCCCCCTTGACAAATTTAACGAGTTTGGCTACAATCAATTCAATTAAACGCAATGAAGGGAATAAAGACAGCGATTGCTCCCTCAGAGAGCCGGTGGTCGGTGCAAACCGGTGTGCAGCGCCGCTGTGTATGACTGGTCCCCGAGCGGTCCTTCTGAAGTGAAACGAGTAGGATGGAACGACTGGCCCCGTTACCGGCCGCAGCCTTGTTGGAGGCTTTGAGGGCCGTTCGGGCAACCGACGGCTGAACCAGGGTGGTACCGCGTGAATCGTTTTTATCACGCCCCTGACTTTTCAAAAGTCAGGGGCGTTTTCTTATCCCCTGGCGGAAAAACGCCCCGCGCCAACCCAGCGGGAGCCTCATGTTTAGGAGGACATGTTTATGAAGCCCGGATACAAAAAGTACATTCCCTTCCAGCCTCAGCCCATCGAGAACCGCACCTGGCCCGACAAGGTGATCACCAAGGCCCCTGTGTGGTGCTCCGTGGACCTGCGGGACGGCAACCAGGCCCTGGTGGACCCCATGAACCTCCAGGAAAAGCTGGAGTACTTCCACACCCTCATTGACATCGGCGTGAAGGAAATCGAGATTGGCTTCCCCTCCGCCAGCGAGACGGAGTATGAGATCTGCCGTGAACTCATTGAGGGCGGACACATCCCTGACGACGTGACCATCCAGGTATTGGTTCAGGCCCGGGAGCACCTCATCAAAAAGACCTTTGAGGCTATCAAGGGCGCCAAAAACGTTATTCTCCACTTCTATAACTCCACCTCCACTCTTCAGCGCAAGGTGGTTTTCCACATGGATATGGACGGCATCACCAAGATTGCCACCGACGCTGCCGACCTCATCTACGAGATGTCCCAGCCTATGCTGGCCGAGGGCATGAACCTGCGCTTCGAGTACTCCCCTGAGTCCTTCATGGGCACTGAGATGGATTACGCCGTGGACATCTGCCAGGCGGTACTGGAGCACCTCCACGCCACCCCGGAGAATAAGGTTATCCTTAACCTGCCCACCACCGTGGAGAACTGTATGCCCAACCAGTTTGCCGATATGCTGGAGTACTTCATCCGCAAGCTGCCCTCCCGGGACAGCGCCATCATCTCCCTCCACCCCCACAACGACCGGGGCTGCGGCGTAGCCACTGCCGAGATGGGCCTGCTGGCGGGCGCTGAGCGTGTGGAGGCCACCCTCTTCGGAAACGGCGAGCGCACTGGCAACGTGGATATGATTACCCTGGCCATGAACATGTGGACCCAGGGGGTGGACCCGGAGCTGGACTTCTCCAACATCAATAAGATTAAGGAGATGTACGAGCGGTGCACCAAGATGCCCGTGGGCGACCGCCAGCCCTACGCCGGCAAGCTGGTCTTCACTGCCTTCTCCGGCAGCCACCAGGATGCCATCAACAAGGGGTCTCAGTATATGAAGGAGTCCCAGTCCGAATACTGGGAGATCCCCTATCTGCCCATCGATCCCGCCGATGTGGGCCGGGAGTACGAGCCCATCATCCGCATCAATTCCCAGTCAGGCAAGGGCGGCGCTGCCTACATCATGGAGCACAACTTCGGCTTCGACCTGCCCAAGGCCATGCACCCCGAGTTCGGCCACATCGTGCAGGTGGAGACCGACCGGGTGGGCAAGGAAATCTCCCCCGAGCGCATCAACGAGCTGTTCCATCAGGAGTATATCGAGGCCAAGGAGCCCTACAAGCTGCTTAAGCACGCCTTCCAGGAGACCATCGACGCCGAGGGTCACTCCCACGTGGCCTTCCAGGGCACCATCCAGCACACCGATACCATTTTCGACGTCGCCGGCGAGGGCAACGGCCCCATCGACGCCTTCTTCAACGCCATCAAGGGCGAGAAAATGGCCCGCTTCTCCTTCCTGGATTACGCCTCCCACGCCATCACCGACGGCTCCGACTCCCAGGGTGTGGCCTATATCCTGCTTCAGGACCAGCGGGACGGCAAGAAGTACTGGGGTGTCGGCCTGTCCCACAACATCAACCTGGCTCCCCTCCGCGCCATCCTCTCCGCCATCAACCGCGCCAAGCGTCCCCACTGAGTTCGGTTCTTTTCAATCTCCCTGCGTCCGCCCTCCTTCCGGGATGGGCGGACGCATTTTTCTGTTTCTGTACGGTTTTCCGTCTAAATTCCGGTTAGTTTTTTATTACCAGTCCTTTAATTGCAATTATATTCTCTTTAATTTGTTTCTGTTTCAGCCAAATTCTCCCTTTGCTTTTCAGAATTGACTTTTTTTCGGTTTAGATTATACTTACATATATATTGTTTCATTTCAACTTCCACGAAGGAGGCTGTTTTATGCCCAAAGCTGCCAACAGCGCACCCAAGGCCGCCGCAAAGGCTCCGGCCCGCATGTCGAAAAAAGATCCCCTGACCCGGGAACAGCTCAATGATATTGACGCCTGGTGGCGGGCCGCAAACTATCTGTCCGCCTGCCAGCTCTATTTATTGGATAACCCGCTGCTGCGGCAGCCTCTGCGCCCCGAGCATCTGAAACAGAACATCGTGGGCCACTGGGGGACCTGCCCCGGCCAGAACTTCATCTACACCCACCTAAACCGGGCCATTGTCAAATATGACCTGGACATGATCTACATCTGCGGCCCCGGCCACGGAGGCAACGCCGTGGTGGCCCAGACCTATCTGGAGGGCTCTTACAGCGAGATTTACCCCAACATCAGCCAGGACGCCGAGGGAATGAAGAAGCTTTTCCGCCAATATTCCTTTCCTGGCGGCATTCCCTGCCACACCGCTCCCCAGACTCCCGGCTCCATCAACGAAGGGGGAGAATTGGGCTACTCCCTGTCCCACGCCTTCGGCGCTGTCATGGATAACCCCAGTCTCATCGCCGCCTGTGTGATAGGTGACGGCGAGGCCGAAACCGGCCCCTCCGCCGCGGCCTGGCACTCCAACAAGTTCCTCAATCCCATTACCGACGGAGCGGTACTGCCCATTCTCCATCTCAACGGCTTCAAGGTGTCCAACCCCACCATCTTCTCCCGCATCAGCCACGAGGAGCTGGAAATGTTCTTCAAGGGCTGCGGCTGGGAGCCCCGCTTTGTGGAGGGCGAGGTCCCCAAGGTCATGCACCAGAAAATGGCCGCTGCTCTGGACTGGGCAGTGCGGGAAATCCAGCGGATTCAGGAGTACGCCCGCACCAGCGGCGACGCTGCCCGGCCCCGGTGGCCCATGATTATCCTCCGCTCCCCCAAGGGCTGGACCGGCCCCAAGGAGGTGGACGGCAAGCAGGTGGAGGGCAGCTGGCGCTCCCACACCGCCCCCATCCCCGTCCACGACGGCAAGCCCGGCCGAATCCAGGAACTGGAGACCTGGCTGCACAGCTATAAGCCCGAAGAGCTCTTTGATGAGAATGGAACCCTGATTCCCCGTCTGCGGGAGCTGGCTCCGGTGGGTGATCGGCGCATGGGGGCCAACCCCCACGCCAACGGCGGTCTGCTGCTGCGGGATCTGCGTGTGCCTGATTTCCGCAATTACATGCTGGATGTACCCCAGCCCGGCGCCGTGGAGGCGGAGGACATGGAGGTGCTGGGCGGCTATGTGCAGGAACTGATGAAGCGAAACCTGAACGCCCGGAACTTCCGCATCTTTGGCCCGGATGAGACGGCCTCCAACCGTCTCTCCCGGGTGTTCGAGGCCACGGGCCGGCGTTGGAATGACCCCATTGACCCCGACTCCGACGAGGCTCTGTCCGCTGACGGTCGGGTGATGGACGCCGCCCTCTCCGAGCATCTGTGCCAGGGCTGGCTGGAGGGCTATCTGCTCACCGGACGCCACGGCTTCTTCAACAGCTACGAGGCCTTCATCCGCATTGTGGATTCCATGGTGGCTCAGCACGCCAAGTGGCTGAAGGTGTGCCGGCAGCTCCCCTGGCGGCAGTCCATCGCCTCTTTGAACTATGTGCTGGCCTCCAACGTGTGGCAGCAGGATCACAACGGCTTCACCCACCAGGATCCCGGCTTCCTGGACCACGTGGCCAACAAGAAGGCGGACGTGGTACGCCTCTACCTCCCCCCCGACGCCAACTGCCTGCTGTGCTGCTTCGACCACTGCATCCAGAGCCGGGACCAGATCAACGTTATGATCGCCTCCAAGCTCCCCCGCCCCCAGTGGCTCAACATGGATGAGGCCATCAAGCACTGCACTCACGGCATCGGCATCTGGCAGTGGGCTTCCAACGATCAGGGGTATGAGCCGGATGCGGTGCTGGCCTGCTGCGGTGACACCCCCACGCTGGAGACCTTGGCCGCCGTCACCATTCTGCGCCACTACCTGCCCAACCTGAAAATCCGGGTGGTCAACGTGGTGGACCTGATGAAGCTGCAGCCCCACACCGAGCACCCCCACGGCCTCACTGATGAGGATTATGATGCCATCTTCACCACCGACGCCCCCATCATCTTCGCCTTCCACGGCTACCCCACCCTGGTTCATGAGCTCACCTACCGCCGGCACAATAAGAAGCTCCATGTCCGTGGCTACAAGGAGGAGGGTACCATCACCACTCCCTTTGATATGCGGGTACGCAACGACATCGACCGCTTCCACCTGGTGATGGACACGGTCAAGCGCCTGCCCCAGCTTGGAAACAGCGCCGCCTACCTCATTCAGGAGATGAAGGACAAGCTGGTGGAGCACCGGCAGTACATCAACACCTACGGCCAGGATATGCCCGAGGTGCGCCAGTGGCGCTGGAACGGCGGAAAAGGCAATTATTGAGCCTGCCCTTGACCCGGGTGTATACAGCGTGGTATAATCTGGTCAATCGTCCGTCATGAAGCCGGCACTTTCCCCCAGCGCCGTTCCCTTTGGGAACCCATATTTTGTAACGGTCATACCGCGCAGGTATGCTCTGCCCAGAAGGGCGGAACATCCTGCGCGGTATTTTTCCGTCAAAGGAGAGAGGTTTTCATGCGCAATCAAAATCAGTCCATCCGGAATCTGGTCCTGGCCGCTCTGATGCTGGCCCTGGCCTACATCCTGCCCAACTTCACGGGCAACATCCCACAGATCGGGGCCATGCTGCTGCCCATGCACCTGCCCACCATTCTGTGCGGCTTTTTGTGCGGCGGTCCCTGGGGAGCTGCGGTTGGCTTTATCGCCCCGCTGATGCGTTCCCTGCTGCTCACCAAGCCCCCCATGTTCCCCACCGCCATCGCCATGGCTTTTGAGCTGGCCACCTACGGTCTGGTCTCCGGCGTGCTCTACCGCCGCCTGCCCAAGACTCTGGTTGGCATCTACACCGCCCTCATCGGCGCCATGCTGTGCGGCCGGGTAGTCTGGGGCATTGTGACCGCCCTGCTGCTCCTCAATGGGGAGGGCTTCACCTTTGCCGCCTTCATCGCCGGTGCCTTCACCAACGCCATCCCCGGTATCATCCTCCAGCTGGTAGCCATCCCTGTGGTGGTCCTGGCCCTGCAGAAGGCCAAGCTGATCGCCCAGCCCGCCTGAGCCATGGAGGATATGGCGAAGCTCCTGAAGGAGCACTTTGAGAACCACCCGGATATGGAGATCCGGGACGCCGTAAAATTCTTGTACCAGAGCCACATGGGGGTCGGCCACCTCATCCATGATGAGAACGCCGCCCTCGCTCGTCTGGAAGCGGAGTGGGCCCAGGTTGCGGCAGAGCCCTCTGCCCCTCTGACCGAGCCGCTGGGCGGCGGGCTGTGCCGTCTCCAGCTCAATGCCTGTAAAGGAAAAGGGCTGTCTGCACAAACTGTCTTCCGCCTGTTCTGTCTTACCTCGCAACAGGTCGCCCCGGACCTGTCCGGCTTGGAACGCGACTTGGCGCTGGTATACGGCCTCCCTTTTCCCAGGGCTGACGTGGCGGAAGAGCTCACGCAATTCAAAGCGCAGGGCTATCCTGCCGTAAGCCACAGTGTCCGGTACCGGGACGCCTATGCCCCGGCCTACCGGGTAATTTCCGCCCGGCTGGCGCGGCTGCTCCCCCTGCTGTGCGCCATCGACCATGAAATGGCCTGTACCCCTTTTGTCCGGGTGGCTATCGACGGTCCCTGCGCCTCAGGCAAATCCACTCTTGGAGAGGAGCTGGCTCAAATCTATTCCTGTCCTCTCATTCACATGGATGACTTCTTCCTCCGCCCGGAACAGCGGACGGAGGAGCGTCTGGCTCAGCCTGGGGGCAATGTGGACTATGAGCGTTTCCTTCAGGAGGTCCTTCTCCCACTCACCCGGCAGGAGGCGGCCCGCTACCGCCCCTGGCGCTGCCGTATGGGGGACTTTGATGCTCCTGTCACCGTCCCCTCCTGCCCGCTGGTGGTGGTGGAGGGGAGCTATTCCCTGCGGCCGGACCTGCGGGAGCACTACCACCTGCGGGTATGGGCGGAGGCGCCCATGGAGGAACGGCTGGAGCGGCTGGCCAAGCGCGGCGGGCCGGGCTGTCTGGAGCGGTTCCGGACCATGTGGATCCCCCTGGAAAACCGGTACTTTGACGCCTGCCGGGTAAAGGAATGCTGTCAGCTTTCCATTTCCGGATCCAAGGAACAGTAAAAATCCCGTTGGGACAACTTGTCCCAACGGGATTTTTTCTTATTTCTGCGCCAGGAAGTGCTCCACCTGACCGGTAATCTGAGCCAAGTGCTCCCGGATGGGGATTTGCTGGGGACACAGCGTCTCACACCGTCCGCAGCCCACACAGCGGTCGGGCCGCTCCTCCGCGTCCAGATTGCTCCAGGCACGCTTGGTCAGCCGCTGATTCTGGTAGACCGCCATGTTGTTCCACACCTGGAAGCTCCCGGGAATATCTACGCCCGAGGGGCAGGGCAGGCAGTAGCGGCATCCGGTACAGCCGTTGTTCAGCCGTGCTCGCAGCCGCCGGGCGGTCTCCTCCACCAGCGTCTCCTCTTCCCCGCTGAGGGGGCGCAGGGGCGAGAAGTCAGCCAGGTTGTCCTCCAGCTGCTCCATGGTGGTCATACCGCTTAGGACCACGGCCACGCCTAGCTGGCTGGCCACCCAGCGCATAGCCCATCGTGAGGGCGTAGCTTGGGGATCGGCCTCTCGCAGGGGCTTGGCCACCTCCTCAGGCAGCTGAGCGAGAGAACCACCCTTCACCGGCTCCATCACCACCACAGGGACGGACAGGCTGCGGGCCAGCTCCAGGCCCCGCAGGCCCGCCTGGTGCTCCGTGTCCATGTAGTTGAGCTGAATCTGGCAGAAATCCCAGGCGCGGTAACGGAGAATCTCTTCAAATACCGGGTAGCTGTCATGGAAGGAAAAGCCGATGCGGCGCAGCGTCCCCGCCGCTTGATATTCCTCCAGCAGAGAAAGAATGTCCAGCTGTACCATCTTGTCCCAGGTTTTCCGGTTCAGGTTATGGAGCAGGTAGAAGTCCACATAGGGGGTCTGGAGGCGCTCCAGCTGCTGCTCCAAAATTTCCCTGGCCTGCTCCCGGCTCTCCACAAGCCAGCAGGGCAGCTTGGTGGCCAGGCAGTAGCTCTCCCGAGGATAGGCGGACAGGGTCCGTCCCAAAAAGGGCTCGCTTTCCCCGTCGTGATAGGGCCAGGCAGTATCAAAATAGGTGATTCCACCCCGGATCGCCCGGTCGATCAGCTCCTTCGCCTTTTCCTCATCAATGGCTCCCGTCTCCCGGAGAACAGGAAAGCGCATTCCTCCGTAGCCCAGCCGGGAGGGCGACGCCCCAGAAAACATCGAACAGCAATCCATCTTTTAAGCCTCCCTCAGTTCCTGCATCATCTGCTCTACGGCTTGTGCAACATAATTAGGCAAGGGCTGCTCCTTTACGCCGCTCACCACCACGCCGCAGCTGTTCATAGGGATTAGAAACTTTCGCGCCCGGCAGCCTCCCACCGCTTCCGCCATGGCAGGTGTTACTTCCCCCAAAATGGAGTGGGCTACCACAATTCCCACCGGGCCCAGCACCGCGTCTGCGTCCATGACACCCCGGACCACCGGGTTTTCCCCTGTGGCACCGAAGTCCGCCCCAGCCTTGAGCATGGTCGCGGTGGCGATGCTGTTGGTACCCAGCGCATAAATCTGTGCCTGAGGCAGGCGGCGCTTTACTTCCTCCACAAGGAGCTTTCCAAGACGGCCTCCCTGGCCGTCCACAACTACGATTTTCATGGTTCTCTCCCTTTCCTTCCTATGTCCATAGGCACTCAGTTTACCACAATTCCGTCTATCCGGGAAGAAAAATTCCCATCCCGCCTCAGAAAAGAAAACCGCCCGCCGGGCCGCTGCATAGAATGGCCCGGGGGTGGTGGTTTTATGTCCTTTTGTGCCAGACCTTATGGTGACAGCTATCGCCTGCTCGTTCTGGCGGTGGCGGCAGCTGTCTGGCTGTCCCAGGACACAGACAGTGATACCTTGAGCAAGCTGGCCTCTTTCTTTACCGTGCTGGGGGATATTCTCGCCCTGTTCGCCCTTCAGCCGGAACTGCTGGAAGGGGCAGCACAGGGACAAAGCCCGTCCCCGGAAGCTCAGCTCAGCCCTTAAAATAGTCCCGAATCTCTTCCATGCGGTCCACGGCCTCCTGGTAGCCTTCCGCCCACAGAAGACGCAGCTTTTCCGTGTTCCGCTCTGTGCGGGCCACCCCCAGGGTGGAGCTAGGTGCAATGACAAGGATTTTTCCTTGCTTCTCCAGTTCAAACAGCTGCCTGCGGCTCTCATTATAGCGCTCCGCCCGCTGCTCCATGGCGCGCACAAATTCCGGATATTCCTTATACCGGCGGCGAATGAGAGGCATGGCTTTATCCTGTTTCCGCACATAATCCCGGGTTCGGGTGAGCACCACCAGCACCCGGTCACAGCCCTGATCCAGAGCACGCTGCCAGGGGATGGAATCGGCCACGCCGCCGTCCAGGCAGGGCTTTCCGTCAATTTCATAGATGGGGAACATCAGGGGCATGGCACAGGAGGCTTGCAGAACCAGGGACTCTTTGTCCCGCCGGGGCACCTCCACATACTCGGCGCCGCCGGTATTCAGGTTGGTCATCACCGCCTCCACCTGTCCCGGGTATGCCTCAAAAGTATCATAGTCAAAGGGAACCAGCTCATTGGGAATGGTATCATAGGCAAACTTCAACCCAAAATAGCTCTGGTTTTCCTTGTCCGCCAGGTTGTTCATGCCCATATACCGGCGGTCATTGGCAAAACGGGTGACTACCTCCAAGTTCCGCCTGGGCTGGCGGGAGAGGTAACTGACACCGTAGGCGATGCCCGCCGACACGCCCACCACATAGTCGGCCATTACATTGCCCTCCAGCAGGCCGTCGCACACGCCGCTGGAGAAAATCGCGCGGAGAGCTCCGCCCTCCAATACAAGTCCTGTTTTCATGGCAAATCCTCTTATCCCAAAAATTGAATCATGAACGTATTATAGCCCTCTTTTTTCCTCTTTGCAAATAAATTGACATCTCACTCCATTGGCGCTATGATAAACCTATCCTTTTAATAGGAGTGATTCAATATTATGTCAATCATTATTTCCAGCGTGGAGCAGCTTATCGGCAACACGCCGCTCTTCCAGGTGGAGACCAACGCGCAAACAGGAACCCGGCTGCTGGCCAAGCTGGAGTACCTCAATCCCGCGGGCAGCATCAAGGACCGGGCCGCTCTTTACATGATTCAGGATGCGGAGGATCGGGGCCTGCTCCAGCCGGGCGCCACCCTCATTGAGCCCACCTCGGGCAATACGGGCATTGGACTGGCCTGTGTAGCCGCCGCCCGGGGCTATCAGGTCATTCTCACCATGCCGGAAACCATGAGTGCCGAGCGCCGGGCTATGCTGGCAGCCTACGGGGCCAAGCTGGTGCTCACCCCCGGCGCCCTGGGCATGCAGGGTGCGGTGGATAAGGCGGAGGAGCTCCACGCCTCCATCCCCGGCAGTCTGATTCCCGGTCAGTTCATCAACCCCGCCAATCCCAAGGCCCACTACTGCACCACTGGCCCGGAGATCTGGCAGGACACCGAAGGAAAGGTGGACATTCTGGTGGCCGGCGTGGGCACCGGCGGCACCATCACCGGCACCGGACGGTATCTGAAGGAACAGAACCCCCAGCTCCAGGTCGTCGCTGTGGAGCCCGCCTCCTCCCCCCTGCTCTCCGCCGGAACGGCAGGCCCCCACCAGATCCAGGGCATTGGGGCCAATTTTGTGCCCGAGGCCCTGGACCGCTCGGTGCTGGACGAGGTTCTGCCCGTAAGCGATCAGGACGCCTTTGACGCGGGCCGGGAGATGGCCCGTTCCTTTGGCCTGCTGGTGGGCATCTCCTCCGGCGCCGCCCTGTACGCCGCCCGTCAGGTGGCAGCTCGGCCGGAAAACGCAGGCAAGACCGTGGTAGCCATTCTGCCTGACTCCGGAGACCGATACCTGTCCTCTCCCATGTTTGCTGAGTCCTGACCTTGTCTTCCAATTTTTAGCGCCGCATAATTTCCCTGCCCCGGCCGCACACTAGGGATACACTGACCAACCAAGGAGGTATCCCCATGAAACGACCCGTTGCGCGCCGCGCGGTACTGGCGTCCATGCTGGTACTAAGTCTGGCTCTTTCCCTCACTGTCCCCGCCTCCGCCTTCTTCTGGAACCGGAAGGATGACACCCCCTCTGTGGCCGACTTTTCCAAAAACGGCCTGGTAGGCACGGTCATCTCCTTCACCCAAGAGGATTTTGTACTGGAAAACGGCGGCGGAGCCGGCATCAGTGCCATCACCATTGACACGCTGCCCGACCCCGGCGCCGGCACCCTGCTCATGGGCGGCCAGCCCATTCAGGCTGGCTCGCTGGTGGAGCAGAGCGCGCTGGGCGGTCTCCGCTTCCAGTGCTCCCCCAATCCCTCTCTGACGACCGCTACCTTCACCTTTACCCCCATTCTCTCCTCCGCCGAGATCTGTGAGGCGGCCACGGTCACCCTCTACCTGCTCACCGAGGAGAATCAGGCCCCCATCGCCCGGAACATGGACCTGTCCACCTACAAAAATGTGGCCATCACCGGGTACTTTGACGCGGTGGATTCCGAGGGCGACCTGCTCACCTTCCAGCTCACCTCCACCCCCGCCCGGGGCGCGGTGACCATGGCGGAGGACGGTTCCAGCCGGTTTGTTTACACCCCCTATGAGAATAAGACAGGCAGCGACTCCTTCACCTATGTGGCCGTGGACCCCGCAGGCAACACCTCCCCCGAGGCCAAGGTCTCTATACGCATTGAAAAGCCCTCTACCTCCGTGACCTATTCCGACCTGGAGGGCAACAGTGCTCACAAGGCGGCCATCCGCCTGGCGGAGGAAGGCATCTGCGTGGGGGAATATGTCAACGGACAATATTTTTTTCACCCGGACCAGCCGGTGAGCCGGGCCCAGTTTCTGTCCATGGCCATGGCAGTATCCGGTCTGGAGCCCCTGGAGGACGTGACCCTCACCGGCTTCTCTGACGATGCCGCCATTCCCACCTGGGCCAAGGGCTCCGTCTCCGCCGCCCTGAAGGCGGGCGTCATTCAGGGCAGCCGGGATGAGGACGGCGCCCCGGTATTTGGCGCAGACAGCCTCATTACGATGGGAGAAGCCACCGTGATGCTCAACAACCTGCTGGGCGTGAGCGACGTCCCGGTGGAAGTGTTCTCAGCCGAAGGCTCTGACCACTGGGCCTCCCAGGCTGCGGCCAACCTGGCTGCCTCTGGTGTCATTCGGGTAGAGGACTCCAGCGCCGCCACCCTGTCCGCCCAAATGACCCGGGCGGAAGCAGCGGAGCTGCTGGACGGTGCCTTGGACATGCTGGATGCCCGGGACGATGGCAGCTGGCTTCCCTGGTAACCTTTTTTCGCACGAAAAATTCCCCGGAGCGTCTGTACGCTCCGGGGAATTCATTTTCTTTTCCGTTCTGCAGTTCAGTCCTCGTCCGCCGCCGCATCATAGATGGGCCGGGAGCCCGTCCCGGCAGAGGGCGCAGAAGCCACTCCGGCCGCGGCACGGAACCGGGCCCGAGACTTTTTGATCTCATCATAGGCCTCGGCCACCGCCTCCTCGGTACGGCGAAGGGCATCCTCGCAGTACTCATTGGCGGAGCGCTTCAGATCGCGGCTGCGCTCCTCGGCCTGCTGCATCATCTCGTTGGCGCGCTGCCGGGCCTGGAGGGTAATGGTATCCTCTGCCACCAGCTGGCGGGCACGGTCCTCGGCGGCCTTGCGGATGGCATCCGCTTCCCGCTTGGCTGAGGCCACCAGCTCCGCCCGGTTGGCCATCATCTTTCTGGCCTCAGCCAGCTCGATGGGGAACTGACTGCGCACATCGTCAATGAGGTCCAGCGCCCGGTCCCGCTCAATGACACATTTATCGCTGGACAGAGGGGCGTTCTTTGCCTCATCAATCATCTCAAAAAGCATGTCCAGTAATTCTTCCACACCGCTTGCCATGCGTTATCCTTCCTTTCCCTGCATTTCCCCCATGCGCCGGTTGACATCGTCCACGATCTCCCGGGGAACAAATTCCGCCAGGTCGGCCCCATACCGGGCCATCTCCTTGACAATGGTGGAGCTGAGGTAGGTATATTTCTCACTGGAGGCCAGGAACATAGTCTCCAGTCTGGGGTTCAGCTTCTTGTTGATAACTGCCATCTGAACTTCCTGCTCAAAATCGGATACAGCGCGCAGCCCCTTGACCACCACGTGGGCCCTGCGCTCCTTGGCGTAGTCCGCCAGCAGCTCATTGGAGTAGTCCACCTCCACATTGGGGAACCGGGCCGTGGACCGCCGCAGCAGCTCCACCCGTTCCTCCGGGGTGAACATCCCCTGCTTTTTGGAATTTATCATGACGCAGACAATCAATTTGTCAAAACAGGCCGCCGCCCGCTTGATGATATTCAGGTGGCCCAAGGTCACCGGATCAAAACTGCCCGGATAGATGGCAGTACTCATGCTCGTTCACTCCCTGCCCGGTGGAATACCGTCAGTTTGATTTTTCCGTACCGGTACTCTCTTCCCTGCACATAGGGGGCCGCCAGGGAGGGCAAAACCTTCTCGGCGGCACTTTCGCATACCATTATACCATGTTCCGACAGAATGTCAAACCTGGCAATGGCCTCCATACTCTCTTCCAAAAGTTGGGTTTGGTAGGGCGGATCCAGGAAAATCAGGTCAAATTTCTCCCGGCAGGCGGACAGGAAGGACAGCGCGTCTCCCTGCACCACCCTGGAGTGCTCATTGAGCCCGCACAGGCGCAGGTTGTCCCGGATGACCGCCGCCGCGTCCCGCCGGGCGTCCACAAAGGTGCAGTGGGCCGCGCCCCGGGACAGGGCCTCAATGCCCAGCTGGCCGGTGCCTCCAAAGAGGTCCAGGGTCCGCCGGCCCTCAATTTCAAACTGGATGATATTGAACAGGGACTCCTTCACCTTGTCCGTGGTGGGACGGGTGTCCATGCCCGGCAGTTCTTTGAGCTTTCTGCCCCGCGAGGATCCTGAAATGACGCGCATATCCTTCGTTCCTTTCTTCCCGGGCTGGATTATTCCTGCTCCGGTGTCTCGTGAAAATACTGAAATACTGCCTGAGCGGTGTTCCGTGGAACTACCTTCTCCAGTTCCTCCAGAGAGGCCTCCTTCACCGCCTTCACGCTCTTGAAGTGCTTCAGCAACTGCTGCCGCCGCTTCTCCCCCACCCCGGGTATTTTATCCAGCATGGAGCCCTTCACATGCCCCGCCTGAAGCTGACGGTGGTACTCGATGGCAAAGCGGTGGGTCTCCTCCTGGATCTGTCCGATGAGAGAAAAGACCGCCGGCACCGCCTGGATACCAATCTCCCGGCCGTCCGGATGGACCAGGGCCCGGGTGCGGTGGCGGTCATCCTTCACCATGCCGAAGGCGGGGATGTCCAGATTCAGGGTCTCCAGCACACGCTGGGCCACCCGCACGTGCTCCAGTCCGCCGTCAATGAGCAGCAGATCGGGCTTATCGGCAAACTTCTCGTCCCCGTCCAGGTAGCGCCGGAAGCGCCGGGTGAGCACCTGCTCCATGGAGGCGTAGTCGTCGGGGCCGTTCATGTCCTTCAGCTTGAAACGGCGGTAATCCCGCTTCAAGGGCCGGCCGTTTTCGTAGACCACCATGGAGGCCACGATGTCGCTGGCCCCGGTGTTGGAGATGTCGTAGGACTCCATCCGTCTGGGAGGTCCCTCCAGGGCCAGCATCCGGCCCAGCAGCTCCAGCAGCTTGTTCTGCCGCTCCTCCCGGGTGGTAGCCCGTTCCACCTCTTCCCGAGCGTTCTGGTTGGCCAAGCGGATGAGGTCCATTTTTGCCCCCCGCTGGGGGGTAACCAGCTCCACCCGACGACCCACCTGCTCAGACAGCATCCGGGTCAGAGGCACCTGGTCGGGCAGCTCACAGGGCAGCAGAATCTGCTTGGGCAGCCGGGCCCGGCCCACATAGTATTCCCGCACCAGGGAGGAAAGGACGGTCCCCTCCTCCTCTTCCATGGGGGTCTCAATCAAATCAAAGTCCTTGGCCGCCAGGTCTCCCTCCACATAGTGCAGAACCACAAAGCAGCTCTTGGCCGTGCCCCGGAAAAAGCCGGTGACGTCCGTGTCTGCCAGCGAGCCGGCCACCACCTTCTGCCGGGCCCCTAAAAGCTCAATGGCCCGCAGCCGGTCCCGCAGTTCGGCCGCCCGCTCAAAACGCAGCTCCTCCGCCGCCTGCTCCATCTCCGCCGTCAGGTCGGCCTTTACCTCCTGGAAGCGCCCCTCCAGCAGAGAGAGCGCCTGGGCAATGGCCTGGTCGTGGCGCTCCTTCAAGTCGGCGCTGCGGCAGTAGCCGTCACACTTGCCCATGTGGAAATTGAGGCAGGGACGCTCCTTGCCGATGTCCCGCGGGAACTTCCGGTTGCAGGAGGGCAGGCGCAGAGCCGAGCGCAGGGCGTCAATGATGGCCTGGGTGCTGTGGCGGCTGGCGTAGGGGCCGAAGTACCGGGCTCCATCCTCCGCCGGCCGGGTCGCCAGGGAGAATTTGGGATAGGGATCCCGCACCGTCACCCGCACATAGGGATAGCCCTTGTCGTCCTTGAGCAGGATGTTGTAGTGGGGCTGGTGGCGCTTGATGAGGGAGCACTCCAGCACCAGGGCCTCAAACTCACTGTCAGCAATGATGACGTCAAAGTGGTCAATCTGACTGACCATGGCCCGGGTCTTCTCCGTGTGGGCGGCGGAGTCCTGAAAGTACTGGCTTACCCGGTTCTTCAGGGCCTTGGCCTTTCCCACGTAGATCACCGTGTTCTTGGCGTCCTGCATGATATAGACTCCCGGCTTCAGGGGCAGGGAGTGTGCTTTTTCCTTTAGCTCCTCAAAGGTCATGTCTGCCTCCCTGTCCGGAGCGGTCCGGACATATCAAAAAAGGCACCGCTGAGCGGTGCCTTTTCGCTGCTTGCAGGTTTACTCGGAGAAATCAGAGGAAATCATCTTATACAATGCCTCGACCGCTTCCTTCTCATCCGGGCCATCCGCGATCAGCTTGATAGGAGTGCCCTTCACGATACCCAGGGACAGTACTCCAAGCAGGCTCTTGGCATTCACCTTACGCTCCTCCTTCTCAACCCAGATGGAGCTCTTGAACTCGTTGGCCTTCTGGATAAAGAATGTAGCGGGTCTTGCATGCAGACCAACCTGATTATTCACGACTGCTTCCTGACTATACATAAATTGTACCTCCGCCTCGTCGTATTGTGTGTCATTAGCATACCAGATTTATCCCGTTCACGTCAATGACATTTTTCACAAATATTACAGAGCATTTAAACAAATATTAAGAGCGCATTTCACGTTTTTCTTATGTTCTCACTAAATTTAGTTTATTTTTTCTCCGCTGTGCAGAAAAGAACCTTCCTTTTTCTCCCACAAATGGTCCAAAATTCTGTCCAAGCGGACCTCATCCGGTTTCCAATTGGTGTTCCAGCTTTTCCTGTTTTTTATTCGTCGATTTTTCAGACAGGCACTGGTTCCTTTTCCATCACTTCAGCTCCGCCACGGTTACGCCATCCTCAAAGGCGCAGGTGTTTCCTGCGGGAAACACAATCGCGCTACGCGCGCTGCGCCTTCAGGGGGGAACCAGTTCCCCCCTGATACCCCCTTCCGGTCTCCGACGGGACGTGGAAATTTTGATACCTTGTCACTTCAACTCTGCCACAGTTACGCCATCCTCGCCTTCGCCGTAGCGGCCGGGCCGGAAGGACTTAATATAGCGGCTGCGCTTCAGGTAGGTACGCACGGCGCTGCGCACCGCGCCGGTTCCCTTGCCGTGAATGATGGTCACCGTCTCCAGCTTTCCCATCATGGCCGTATCCAAAAAGCGTTCCAGCACGGCGATGGCCTCGTCGGTCATCATGCCCCGCAGGTCGATCTGGGAAGGTACCGCCGCCGTGCGCAGGGTGTGCTCCGCCCGGGTGACGATGCGACGGGCCTCCTTCTGGGCCTGGGTCTCCCCTTCCACCACGCGGACTTCCTCCTGCTTGGCGGAGATTTTCAAAATACCCGCCTGAAGCTGGAGAGAGCCGTCCTTGTTCACCGACAGCACCGTGGCCCGGGTACCCATCTTCACCAGCTCCACGGTATCTCCGGCCACAGCAGGACGGGTGGGCGGCGGGACCTCGGGCTCCGGGGCTGGGCCGCCGATGTTCCGCTCCGCCTCGTTGAGGAGACGGCGGGCCTCCGCACGGCCGTCGTTCACCTGCTGCCAATCCAGCTTATCCTGCTGCTTTTTCAGCTGCTTCAGCTCCGAGAGGGCCAGGTCGCTGGCCGCCCGGGCCTCCTCGATGATGGCACGAGCCTCCGCCTGGGCCTTCTCCACCACCTTAGCCCGCTCCGCCTCCAGCTTCTCCCGGTAGGCCCGGGCTTTGGAGGCCGACTGCTCCATCTCCAGCTTCAGCCGCTTGGCCTCCGCACGCTCCTTCTCCATCTCCTGGCGCTGCTGGTCCAGGCGGGTAAGGACGTCCTCAAAGCGGACATTTTCCGCGTCCAGACGCTCCGCCGCCTTATCAATAATATATTCCGGCAGCCCCAGCCGGCGTGATATGGCAAAGGCATTGGACTTGCCAGGAATTCCCAGAATCAGCCGGTAGGTGGGCGCCAGGGTATCCACATTGAACTCACAGGAGGCATTTTCCACCCCCGCCGTGGTCATGGCATACACCTTCAGCTCGGCATAATGGGTGGTGGCCGCCACGGCGGAGCCCATGCTCCGGGCGTACTCGATGATGGCGGCGGCCAGGGCCGCTCCCTCCACCGGGTCGGTGCCAGCTCCCAGCTCATCAAAGAGAATGAGAGAGTCACCATCCGCCTCGTCCAGGATGCCCACGATGTTGGTCATGTGGGAGGAGAAGGTGGACAGGGACTGGGCGATGGACTGCTCGTCGCCGATGTCCGCCAGCACCCGGTGAAAAATTCGGACCGTAGAGTCGTCCTTAGCCGGGATATGCAGGCCGCACTGGGCCATGAGGGTAATGAGGCCGATGGTCTTCAGCGTCACCGTCTTACCGCCGGTGTTGGGGCCAGTGATCACCAGGGTATCAAAGTGCTCCCCCAGCTCCAGGTCGTTGGCCACCGCCTTCTTCCGATCCAGAAGAGGATGCCGCGCTCCCCGCAGGCGTAAATACTTGTCAGACAGTGCAGGCTCTGAGCAATCCAGCTTCACCGACAGCTGGGCTCGGGCAAAGATGGTGTCCAGCCAGATGAGCAGCTGGTAGTCCTCCAGAATGTCCTCCTTGTGGGCGGCACACTCCGCAGACAGTTGGGCCAGAATGCGTTCAATCTCCTTTTTCTCTTTGGCGGCCAGCTCCCGCAGCTCGTTGTTGGCCTTCACCACCCCCATGGGCTCAATGAAGAAGGTGGAGCCCGAGGAGGACACGTCGTGGACCAGGCCGGGGATAGCATTCTTATGTTCCGACTTCACCGGCACCACGTACCGGTCGGAGCGGATGGTAATGATGGCCTCCTGGAGGTACTTGGCCTGGTTGGAGGAGATCAGCTTCTGAAGAATGTCCCGCACCTTGGCCTCGGAGGCACGCATGTGCCTCCGAATAGAAGCCAGCTCGGGGCTGGCCGAGTCGGCAATCTCATCCTCCCCCAGGATGGAGTTGGAGATGGAGTCCTCCAAAAACCGGTTGGGCGTGAGGGCGCGGAACAGATGGGAGATGGGGGTCTTCTCCTCTCCCCCGCCATACTCCCCTACGCTGCGGGTGCAGCGCAGCACCGCCGCAATGTCCAGCAGCTCACGGGTGCTGAGACTGCCCCCCATGTCCGCACGCTGGAGAGAGGCGGCCACCGGCTTCACTCCAGAGAAGCCCGGTGTGCCCCGCAGAACCAGCATCTTCACTGCAGCAGTGGTCTCCTGCTGGGCCCGCTCCACATCATCCCGGTCCGTCATGGGGCGCAGGGACAGGCACTTCTCCTTTCCCTCCTCCGTGGCCGCACAGTCGGCCAGAAGCTCCAGCACCCGGGGCAGTTCCAGGGTCTGGATGGATTTTTCAAACAGCTCACTCATAGTACAATTACTCCTGTAATGGATTGTGTCCATTTCCTTTGCCCCTATTCTCTCACAAAGCGGCCCGCTGCGCAAGTGCGGAAAAAGGCGGCCCTCAACGGACCGCCTTTTCTCATCCTGTCACAGGTGCTGAGGCAGGGGCGTATCGTCCGCCACCTTACCCAGCGGCCGGTAAACGGTGAAATACATGGTCAAAAAGCAGGCCAGGCCGCCTAACAGCTGGGACACGGCCTCCGCCACAAACACTCCGGTGGTTCCCATCCAGATGGGCAGAATCACCGTCAGCGGGGCGTTAATGATGGCTTTGCGCAGCAGGGAGAAGAATACCGCTTGCTTGGAACGCCCCAGGCTGACAAACACACCCTGACCCGCCATCTGCAGGGACATGAAGACAAACAATCCAAAGTAAATCCGCAGGGCGGGAATGCCCTTTTCGATCACCTCGGGCTCATTGTTGAACACCTGGATGAGAAGGCCAGGCACAAGCATGGCCAGCGCCCAGAACACAGCGGCATAAACCACCGTCACCCCAACGCTGAACCGGATGGATTCCCGCACGCGGCTATATTTACCCGCACCGTAGTTGAAGCCGGCCACGGGCTGGGAGCCGTTGGTCAGGCCCTGGACAGGCATACTGAACACTTCTCTAAGAGAGTTGATGATGGTCATGATGCCTACATACAGATCACCGCCGTAGCTCTGGAGAGTAGCGTTGCACACCACCTGCACCAGGCTGTTGGTCATGTTCATGAAGAAACCAGACAGGCCCAAGCTGATGATCCGCATAACCCGGCGCCGCTGGAGCCGGAGGCATCGCCGCCGCAAGCGGAGGATGGCCCGGCGGCTGGTGAGAAACTGCAAAACCCAGACCGCCGATACCCCCTGGGAGATTACCGTGGCCAGGGCCGCCCCCTGAACGCCCATATCCAGCAGGAAAATAAAAATGGGGTCCAGTACAATATTCAGCGCCGCACCAATGATTACGGTCAGCATCCCCATCCGTCCGAAGCCCTGGGAGTTGATGAATGGATTCATACCCAGGCTGATCATCATAAAGAGGGTCCCGCACAGGTAAATGGTCATGTACTGGTCCGCGTAGACAAAGGTATCCGCGCTGGCGCCGAAGAGATACAAAATGGGCTCCTGCAGCAGCATGAAAAAAGCGGTGGCGGCAACGCCCAGGAGAATCAGGAGTGTAAGGGAATTTCCCATTACATTTTCTGCCTCCTCATTGTCTCCATGTCCCCGGCAGATGGAACACAGCGGGGCACCGCCGGTGCCGCAAAGGTTGGCCAGTCCCATAATAATGGATACGATGGGAATGGTAATTCCGATACCGGTCAGGGCCAGATGACCTGTGCCGGGCAGTCGGCCCAAATAGATGCGATCCACCACGCTATACAGCACATTCACCAGCTGTGCAGCTGTCATGGGGATCGCAAGCGTCATAATATTTTTGGAGATGCTCCCCTTGGAAAAATCGTTCTTGACCCCGGGCACGTCCCTTCCGCCTCTTTTCCTGTGCTCTGCCGTCGGGTCGGTGCACACTCCCCCCGCCCCTCATTCTGCCGGCAGCAATTTTGTAAATGGGTTTATGGATAGAAATACTTTAACACAATTTTTACAAAAGGGAAAGTCCCTTTCCGCAGTCTGCTGTCCCGTCCCACATCCAGGCATGAAGACAAAAAGACGCCGCGCGGAATCCGCGCGGCGTTCCTGCTTATTTGCGGCACGCTCCATAGCGGCCGACCAGGTATTCAATGGCCTCCACATAGCCCTGGAACCCCTTGCCCATGACAGTCTTCTCACAAGCCATGCCTGCATAGGAGACCTGCCGAAATTTCTCTCGGCTCTTCACGTCGGACAGGTGGACCTCCACCGCCGGCAGGCCCACTGCCTTTAGTGCATCCAGAATAGCCACGCTGGTGTGGGTGTAGGCGGCGGGGTTAATCACGATGGCGTCCTCCCGCCCATAGGCGGCCTGGATACGGTCCACAATGGCCCCCTCGTGATTGGACTGGAAACACTCCACCTCAACGTCAAGACGGGCACAGGTCTCCTCGACCAGGGCGATAAGGGTCTTATAATCCTGTCGGCCGTAGATGTCCGGCTCCCGAATGCCCAGCATATTCAGATTGGGCCCGTTGATGACAAGCAGCTTCATAAACCAAGCCTCCTGATAATTTCCTTCACGGTGTCCTCCACCCGGTGGTTCTCCACCTCCAGGTCGCAGGCCGCCTCATAGAGCGGGAGCCTGCGGCGGTAGAGCTCCTGCAGGTCATTGGCCTGGGACACGGGCCGCCCCTCCACCGGGAGCAGGCTCACATCCCGCTTGAGGAAAATGACGGTGGAGTTCTGCCGCATGGGGGCAAGATCGTCCGGCTGGGTCACAATGCCCCCGCCAGCGGCAATGACCAGGCCCGACTCCCGGGCCACCCGGCATAGGGCGTCGTGCTCCAGGCGGCGGAAATACATCTCCCCCTCCCGGGCAAAGATGTCCGGAATAGAGCGCACCGTCTCCCGCTCAATGAGCTCATCCAGGTCCACCAGCTGCCGCCCCAGGCGCTCGGCCAGCGCCCGGCCCACGGTGCTCTTGCCGCACCCGGGCATGCCTATAAGAAGCAGATTCCGCGTTTCTTTCTCCATCGCTCCAGAAATCTCCTCCACCTTGCTGTCCGGAAGGCGGACCCCCAGGAAGAGCTCCGCCGCCGCCTTGGCCTGGGCCACCAGCATGCCCAGACCATTGGCCCGGCACAGGCCTCGTTCCTCCGCCTGGAGCAGGAACCGGGTCCGGGCGGGGTTGTAGATGAGGTCAAAGGCCCCCTCCAACTGAGGGAACCGGGACAGGTCTACCGGGGAGGCGTCAGTATGAGGATACATCCCCACCGGGGTGGCATTGACAATAATTTTGACATCAGCGTGGCGGTCCAGATTTTCGTAATTATCCTCACCAGAGCGGGAGATGAACACAATCTCCCCCGCTCCCAGGTCCTCCAGCACCGTTTTCACGGTGAGCGACACACCGCCGGTGCCCAATATCAGTGCTTTTTTCCCCGCCACCTGGGCTCCGGCGGAGCAGAGCATCCAGGCAAAGCCGTCGTAGTCGGTGTTGTGGCCCAGCAGAGTTCCGTCCTCACGGCGGATAATGGTGTTGACGCTACCAATGCGCCGGGCCTGTGGGGTCAGCTCCTGGCAGTAGGGAATGACCGCCTTTTTGTAGGGGATAGTCACGTTCAGGCCATAAAAGGCCTTGCTCTCCAGGAAGGGGCCCAGCTCCTCCGGCCGCAGCTCCACCAGGCGGTAGTCATAGCCCGCCAAGCGGCGGTGGATGGCTGGGGAAAAACTGTGACCCAACTTCTCCCCAATAAGCCCGTACTCCAAGCCGCCCTCCATCAGCAGATAACCTCGTTGTAGGTACCCAGATAGCGCATCTGCTCGCTCTCCGCCTCCAGGTCCCGGAACAGCTTCTCCACCTCGGGGGCGTACACCGAGGCATCAATGTCAAAGTAGAACATGAACTCAAATTCCCGTTCGGGCAGGGGGCGGCTCTCCAGCTTCTGGAGATTGATATTCAGAGCATAGAACTTGGCCAGTACATTATAGAGGGTACCCGGCTTGTGGGGCAGGGTGATCATGAGAGAGGTGCGGTCCGCTCCGGGGTAGATCTCCAGCTTCTTGGAGATGCAGATGAACCGGGTGTAGTTGTTGTCCTGGTCCTGGACGTTCTCCTGAAGAATGTTCAGGCCGTAGTGCTCGGCGCAGAACCGGGAGGACAGGGCGGCCACGTCGGTGCGGTCAGACTCGGCCACCATGCGGGAGGCAGTTGCGGTATTCTCCACGACAGTGACTTTCACGTCCTTCAGCCCCGCCAGGTAGCCGGCGCACTGGTTGATGGCCTGCTCATGGGAGAAGATCTCCTTCACCTGGGACAGATCGGTGCCATGCTTGGCCAGCAGGTTGTGGCTCACCTTCAGCCGGGCGGAGCGGACGATGTAGAAGTTGTGCCGCAGCATCAGGTCGTACACTGCTTTCACGGAGCCGGCAGTGCTGTTTTCGATAGGCAGGATGCCGTACTGGCACATGCCGCTCTCCACCGCCTTGAACACATGGTCGAAGGTCTGGAAGTACATGATGGTGGGCGCCTTGAAGAGGCGATCACAGGCGATCTGGGAGTAAGCTCCCTCAATGCCCTGGCAGGCCACCGTGGGCCGCTGAGGAAACAGAGCCGGGGTGGCCTCCAGAGCCTTGTGGATGTTGTCATACACCCGGGAGGTGCCGCCCACCCGGCCGTACTGATAGGAACGGCTGACGGAGAGGATGCTGCGGTACACCGACTGGGCATAGTCGGCCAGCTCCTCCCCCGCCTGCTCCCCTACCTTGCCCAGCAGGGCACGCTCCCGGGCGGCGGCGTAGACGGGCAGGCTTCTGGCCAGCTTGTAGTCGGCAATCTCTCCAGCGGTCTCCATACGCTGCTTGAACAGCTCCACCATCTGCCGGTCAATGTCATCAATGCGTTCCCGTAGTACTTCCAGTTCTTCGCTCATGTTCTTCAGCCTCCTATTCAATCTATCCGTAAAACGTTACTCTTTGCTTGCCGCATCGGGCAGGCGGGCAGGCGCGTCCAGCAGGGCGTCCAGCACCACCAAAGCCGCGGCGGCCTCCACCACCGGAACCGCCCTGGGCACCACACAGGGGTCGTGGCGCCCCTTTACCTGCAGCTTGACAGGCTCCATCCGGCGGAGGGACACACTGTCCTGCTCCCGGGCGATGGATGGGGTGGGCTTGAAGGCCGCCCGGAATACCAGCGGCATTCCTGTGGTGATTCCCCCCAGGATGCCCCCGGCGTGGTTGGTGGCGGTGCGGATCTGCCCATCCTCTACTACGAAGGGGTCATTGTGCTCCGAACCCCGCATCTCCGCCGCCCGGAAGCCCGCACCGAACTCCACGCCCTTCACCGCCGGAATGCCGAAGATGGCCGCCGCCATGCGGCTCTCCATTCCGCCGAAGAGAGGACCGCACAGCCCGGCGGGCAGGCCGGTGACCATACACTCCACCACGCCCCCCACCGAGTCGTACTGACTTCTGGCCTCCAGGATTTTCTGGTGCATCTTCTCCCCTGCCTCCGGGTCCAGCACCGGGAGGGCAGCGGCTTTCAGGCTGTCAAGGAGTTCTCCTTTCTCACCCGTCGGGCAGAATGGTTTATCCTGGATTCCGGCGATGCTCTGGATGTGGGCGTCCACCCGGATGCCCCGGCGGGCCAAAATCTGGAGGGCAATGCCTCCGGCAATGCACAGGGGAGCCGTAAGCCGCCCGGAGAAGTGGCCGCCTCCCGCCGCGTCCTGCCAGCCCCCATACCGCACTTGGGCGGTGTAGTCGGCGTGTCCGGGCCGGGGCACGTCCTTCAGATTGTCGTAATCCTGGGAGCGGGTGTTGGTGTTCTCAATCACCGCCGCCAGCGGGGCTCCGCAGGTCACTCCGTCCACCAGGCCGCACAGGATCTTGGGCAGGTCAGCCTCCTTCCGGGGGGTGGACACGTCGCTGTGTCCCGGAGCCCGGCGGGCCAAAAAACGTCCCAGCTCCTCCAGGTCTACCCGCTCTCCGGCGGGCAGGCCGTCCACGCACACTCCAATGGCGGGGGCGTGGGACTGGCCGAAGATGGACACATGGATATTCTTTCCAAATTCAGAGGACATTTACGCTCCCTCCCAGCTTTTGATAGTGGTCCCAAAACTCCGGGTAGGACTTGGCCACGCACTCCGCCCCCTCCAGGGTGACGGGATTCTCACAGGCGGCCGCGGCTACGGCGGTCATCATGGCGATGCGGTGATCGTTGTGGCTGTCCACCACGCCGCCCCCCGCCAGATGCTCCAGGCCGTGGATGGTCAAACTGTCCAGCCCTTCCTCAATGTCCGCTCCAAGGGCGGTGAGGGCCGCCGTCACCGAGGCGAGCCGGTCGCTCTCCTTTATCCGCAGCCGGGCCGCATTGGTAAGCCGGGCTGTCCCCCGGCGCACCGCCGCCATGGCGGCCAGCGGAGGCACCAGGTCGGGGTACTGGGACACATCCAGCTCCACATCCCCCGGCCGGGCCAGTTTCCAGTAAAAGGCGGACACCGCCTTGTCCCCCTGGGCGGAGTAGGGGTTCATCTCCCGGATGGTGACATCGCTGCCCAGGAAGTTGGCCGCATACCAAAAAGCGGCCTGGGACCAGTCGGCCTCCACGGTGCGGTTGCCCGCCTGGTAATCCATCTTCCCTGTCATGCGAAAACACTTCACATCTCTGTGGGGCTCAGTCACGGTGACACCCGCCCCGGCCAGAGCGTCCAGGGTCATAGCGATGTAGTCCCGGCTTTCCAAGGGGGTGGTGGGCACAATACGGGACTTTCCCTCCACCAGGGGCAGGGCGTAGAGAAGGCCGGTAAAAAACTGGCTGGACACATTGCCGGGGAGCGCATACTCCCCCGCCTCCAGCCGCCCACGCACTGTCAAGCTGTCGCCCTCCTGCTCCCAGGCAATTCCCTTCTCCCGGAACAGGTTTACGTAGGGCTCCTGGGGCCGCTCCATCAGCCGCCCATGGCCGGTAAACACGCCGCCTCCGGCCACCGCCAGGGCGATGGGGATGAGAAAGCGCAGGGTGGAACCGGACTCCCCGCAGTCAAAGCGGGGCAGTTCCTTACCCGGCCGGAAGACGCCCCCCATGCCGGTAAGCTCCAGGGTCCGCTCCCCTTTCTGCTCCCACCGGGCCCCCAGGGCCTGGACGCAGCTCAGAGTAGCCAGGATGTCCTGGGAAAAGGCCACGTTCTCCAGTCGGCTTTTCCCCTTGGCCAGGGCTGCGGCCAGAATGACCCGGTGGGCCTGGCTCTTGCTGGGTGGCGGCGTCACCGCCCCCTTTAGCCTGCCCGGTTGAATGTTGACCTTCATGCTTCTCATCTCCCGTACATGGGCTCCAACAACTCCAGCAGTTCATCCCGGGTCATCTTCCGGCGCACTGCCCTGCCCAGCTTTTCCAGAAGAATCAGGTGGATGCTGTCGCCCGTCCGCTTTTTGTCCAGCCCCACCGCCCGGGTCATGGTGTCCCAGGGACAGGGAATATCCAGAGGCAGGTCGTACTTCTTCAAGATCTCCTGGATGCGCTCCACTGCCTCTGGGGGCGTCACACCCAGGCCTACCCCCAACTGGGCCGCCCAGTTCATGCCGGCGGCCACGCCCTGGCCGTGGGTCCAGGTCTCATAGTGTCCGGCCAGCTCGAAGGCATGGCCAATGGTGTGGCCGAAGTTCAGCAGCTGACGGGCGCCAGTGTCCCGCTCATCCTCCACCACCACCCGGCGCTTGAGGTCACAGCAGGTGTAGACCACTTCCTCAATGTGTTCTATCACCCCTGCCCGGCCTCCGCACCGGTCCAGCCGTTCAAACAGGTCCTCGTCCAGGATACAGCCATATTTAATGACCTCGGCCATACCGTCAGAGAAGGTCCGGTCGGGCAGGGTATGGAGGCACTCAGGGTCGATGATGACCAAGCTGGGCTGCCAGAAGGCCCCGGCCAGGTTCTTGCCCGCCTGGAGGTCAATGGCCACCTTCCCCCCTACTGAGGAATCTACCTGAGCCAGAAGAGTGGTAGGGATTTGGACAAAGTCCACGCCCCGCAGGAGAGTGGCTGCCACAAAGCCCGCCAGGTCTCCCACCACGCCGCCGCCCAGGGCCACTACCCCATCGGTACGGGTCATGCCGAAGGCCATCATCTGTTCCCACAGTCGGACCAGCTGCCCGGCATTCTTGGAGGCCTCCCCGGCTGGAATGGAAAAGCTTTGGACCTGGAAACCCGCTTTTTTCAGGCTGTCCGCTGTCCGGTCCAGATACAGGGGCTCCACGTTGCTGTCGGTGACCACCGCCAGCTTCCGTGCTTTGGGAAGGGCTTTGGCGCACAGCTCCCCCGCCCGGTCCAGGGCACCCCGCTCAATCTGAATTTCATAGGGCCTGGAGGTATTCACAGCCAGTGTCTTCATACTCAGACCCCCATGGCCGCCGCCCGGACGGCCCGTACCGCTTTGGCCACATCCTCGAACTGCTCAGGGCGCAGGGACTGGGCGCCGTCACACAGGGCGTGAGGCGGATCGTTGTGAACCTCGATGATGAGGCCGTCCGCCCCGCAGGCCGCCGCCGCCAGGGCCATGGGCTTGACGTACCGGGCCACGCCGGTGGCGTGGCTGGGGTCTACCACCACGGGCAGATGGGTCAGCTCATGGAGGACGGGCACGGCGGACAGGTCCAGGGTATTGCGGGTGGCCGTCTCGAAGGTGCGGACGCCCCGCTCACAGAGGATGACATTCTCGTTGCCCCCGGCCATAATGTACTCCGCGCTCATCAGCAGCTCCTTGATGGTGTTGGCCAGGCCGCGCTTGAGAAGAATGGGCTTCTTGGTCTTGCCCAGCTCCTTCAGCAGCTCGAAGTTCTGCATGTTCCGGGCCCCCACCTGGATGACGTCCACGTCCTCGAAGAGGGGCAGGTGGTTGGCGTTCATAATCTCAGTGACGATGGGCAGGCCGGTCTCCCGCTTGGCCTCCAGCAGCAGTTCAATGCCGTCGGCCTTCAGGCCCTGGAAGTCGTAGGGGGAAGTGCGGGGCTTGAAGGCACCGCCCCGGAGCATGGTGGCCCCGGCGGCCTTGACGCTCTTGGCCACCGAAATGATCTGCTCCTCGCTCTCCACCGAGCAGGGGCCGGCAATGAGGGCGAAGTTGCCGTGGCCCACCTTCAACTTCTGCTCCCCCACCTCGATGATGGAATCCTCGGGATGGAACTTCCGGTTGGCGCTCTTGAAGGGTTCGGACACCCGCTTGACCCCCTGGACAATGTCCAGGCCGGAGATGAGGTCCCCGTCCAGCTTGCTGGTATCGCCGATGACACCGATAACCGTGGAGTAGTCTCCGGTGGAGACATGGGTCCGCAGGTTCTGCGACTCAATCCAGTGAATCAAATCCTGTACACGCTCCTCTTTTGTGCCCTGCTTCACAATGATAATCATAGCAATTCGTTCCTTTCCTGTGGATTCCCGCGGCCTCACCACAGGCCACAAAAAAGACCTGCGGTGAAGTGTTTTTCACCGCAGGCCTTCGATTCGATCCCTTTTCTCACGCAAAGGTGGTCGCACCATTATTTGCAGCAAAAAGCACTTTTACCTTGTCAGCACTGAAGCCAAAAAAGTAAAAGTAGTTAAAAAAGAAAGCCGCAAACAGGTTCTTCATGGTAGACTCCTCTGTGGTTCTAAAATCCTAGTTCGCATGATAGCACCGGGGCCGGGCGCTGTCAACCGTTTTTTTCGAAACTTTTTCGAAACTTGCCCCTCAGGCACTGTACTCCCGGATACGCTCCCACAGGCCGCACACAAACATGCCCCGCCGGGCTATCCGGCGGGGCATGCAACTTATTTTGGGGATTATACGGTGGCCAGGAAGCGCAGGAAGGCCTGCCGGCCCGCCTCGTCCCGCTTGTAGACACCAGCGTGCTCCAGCACCTTGGCAAAGACCAGGCCGGTCTCCTTCTGGACGATGTCCAGAGCGTTTTCCCGGGTAATCTGGTACTTGCTCCGGAAGCCCTCTGCCCAGTCGGCGTGCTTCTCCGTGAGCTCGTCGGCCCGCAGGTCAGCACCGGAGGCCAGGGCGTCGGCCACGGCGGCCAACTCCGTCTTCAGACGGGCGGGCAGGACGGCCAGACCCATGACTTCGATGAGGCCGATGTTCTCCTTCTTGATGTGGTGAAGCTCGGCGTGGGGGTGGTAGAGCCCCAGGGGGTGCTCCGGTGTGGTCAGGTTGTTGCGCAGCACCAGATCCAGCTCGTAGTCCTCTCCCCTTCTCCGGGCGATGGGGGTGATGGTATTGTGGGGCTCCCCATCGGTCTCGGCCAGAATGGTGGCACTCTCGTCGGTATAGTTCCGCCACAGGCCCAGAATCCGGTCGGCCAGGTCCACCAGCCGCTCCCGGTCAGCGCAGGTCAGTCGGATGACGGACATGGGCCACTTGACGATGCCCGCCTTCACATCCTCGTAACCCGGGAAGGTGAAGGGGGTCTCCACGGGAGCCTTCTCCATGGCAAAGGTGTACCGCCCGCCCTGGAAGTGATCGTGGGCCAGGATGGAACCGCCCACGATGGGCAGGTCGGCGTTGGAGCCCACAAAGTAGTGGGGGAACTGGCTCACAAAGTCCAGCAGCTTTCCAAAGCAGGCCCGGTCAATCTTCATGGGGGTGTGCTCACTGTTGAGGCAGATGCAGTGCTCATTGTAGTACACGTAGGGAGAGTACTGCAAAAACCAGGGAGATCCGTTAATAGTGATGGGAACGATGCGGTGGTTCTGCCGGGCAGGGTGGTTCACCCGGCCGGCGTAGCCCTCGTTCTCTGCGCACAGCTGGCAGCGGGGATAGGCGGAGGCGGGCAGGTTCCGGGCGGCGGCGATGGCCTTGGGATCCTTCTCCGGCTTGGACAGGTTGATGGTGATGTCCAGCTCCCCATACTCGGTGGGAGCCTTCCACTGCATGTCTTTGGCGATGCGGTCCCGGCGGATGTAGTTGGTGTCCTGGCTGAACTTATAGTACCAGTCGGTGGCCTTCTTGGGGTCCTCTGCCCGCAGAGCCTGGAACTTCTCAATCACCTGGGCGGGCCGGGGGGTCAGCCGACCCATAAGCTCGGTGTCAAAAAGGTCCCGGTAGACCACGGAGTTCTCCGTCAGCACGCCCCGGGCGTAGGCGTCGTCCAGCAGCTCGTCCAGCACGGGAGCCAGCTGAATCTCTCCCCACTCCTCTCCGGGGTCTGTGTAGCTGTCCAGCTTCAGGGTATCCAGAATGGTGTTGATGGCCCAGGTGTACTCGTTCTCCTCAATGAGCCCGGTACGCAGGGCGTAGGTGGCCAGTTTGGACACAGCGGCGTCAATCATAGCAATTCACCTCGTCTGTTTCTTCCCGGCTCAGTCTTCAAAGCCGTGGGGATGGCTCTTGTGCCAGGCCCAGGCGGAGGAGACGATGGTCTCCAGATCGGCATACTGGGGCTTCCAGCCCAGGACCTTGACCGCCTTCTCGGAGGAGGCGATGAGCTGAGCGGGGTCGCCGGCCCGGCGGGGAGAAACCTCGGCGGGGATGGGGTGTCCGGTGACCTTCCGGGCCACGTCGATGACCTCCTTCACGGAGAAGCCCACGCCGTTGCCCAGGTTAAAGACGTTGTTGTCCCCGCCCTTCAGCAGGTAATCCAGGGCCAGGATGTGGGCCTGAGCCAGGTCAGTGACGTGGATGTAGTCCCGAATGCAGGTGCCGTCGGGGGTGGGGTAGTCGTCGCCGAAGATGCCCACATGGTCCCGCTGGCCGTTGGGCACCTGGAGGATAATGGGGATAAGGTGGGTCTCAGGGTTGTGGGCCTCTCCGATGGTGCCGGAGGGGTGGGCGCCGCAGGCGTTGAAGTAGCGCAGGGCCACATACTTCAGGCCGTGGGCCTTGGACACCCAGCTCATCATCTGCTCCATGGACAGCTTGGTGTTGCCGTAGCAGTTGGTGGGCACGGTCTTGTCACTCTCCAGGATGGGCACCCGCTCGGGCTCACCGTAGGTGGCGGCGGTGGAGGAGAAAACAATCTTGTCCACGCCGTGGGCCACCATGGACTGGAGCAGCACCATGGTGCCGTAGAGGTTGTTGTCATAGTACTTCAGGGGGTTGGACATGGACTCGCCCACCTGGGAGGAGGCGGCAAAGTGAATGACACCCTCGATGTGCTCAGCCTGGAACAGGGTGTCCAGCGCGCCCCGGTCCCGAATGTCCAGCTGATAGAAGCGGGCCTTGGGGTGAACAGCCTGCTTGAAGCCGGTGAGCAGGTTGTCGGCCACCACCACGTCCCGGCCGGCCTCAATGAGTTCATACACGGTGTGGGAGCCGATGTAGCCGGCTCCGCCCAAAACCAGAATTGCCATGTAAAGTTCCTTCCTTTCTTACCCTGTTCCCTACATTATTTGATGACCACACAGCCGCCCACGGGACGGATGTGCAGCACGTGACATTTTCCGCTGCCCAGCAGGGCCTCCATGCCCTCCTTAAAGGTAGCCAGCTTCTCCTGCGGCACAAAGGCCTGGATGGTGCCGGCAAAGCCGCCGCCGTGGACCCGGATGGCTCCGGTGCCCTCCAGCAGCCGCTCGCCCATAGCCAGCGCCATGGGAATGGCCTGCTGCTTGGGATCGGCGATGGACCAGGTGTTCTGCAGATGGAGCGCGGAGGACAGACCGGAGGCCCGCAGCAGCTGCAGGAAGCGGTTAAAGTCCCCGTCCTTCAGGGCCTTGGTCTCCTCCGCCGCCCGGCGGTCATCTTCAAAGAAGTGGAGGGCCCGCAGCACCGCCCGGTCGCCGCACTCGGCGCGCAGGGCGGGAATGGCGGCCAGGAATTCCGCCTCCTCCACCTGGCGCAGATACTGCTTGCCGAAGTGCGCGGCCACAGCGCCCATTTCCCGGGTAATATCGGTATAGTCGTCGGTGAGGTCGGCGTGGCAGGAGCCGGTATCCACAATGCACAGCACATGGCCGGAGCGGGTGAAGTCGTATTCTACCTTCTCCACCACCGGTGCGGCCGGGTCGGCAAAGTCGATGGCCACCGCGCCGCCCACGGAGGAACCCATCTGGTCCATGAGGCCGCTGGGCTTACCGAAGTAGACGTTCTCCGCGTACTGGCCGATTTTGGCCAGAGAGATGGGGTCCAGAGCCCCGCCGCAGCAGAAGTGGTTGATGATGTTGCCGATGAGAATCTCATAAGCCGCCGAGGAGGACAGTCCGGAGCCGGACAGGACGCTGGAGGTCACATAGGCGTCGAAGCCGGCCAGGGGGTAGCCCAGCTCCTGAATCTTGGCGGCCACGCCCCGCACCAGAGCGGCGGAGGTGTTGCGCTCCTCCTTCCGGGGAATGAGCTTGTCAAGCTCCACCTTCAACACGGGGTAGCCCTCGGACACCACCCGGATGACGTTCAGGCCGTTGGGAGCGGCGCAGGCCAGCATATCCAAATCCACGCTGCCGCACAGCACCCGGCCATGCTGATGGTCGGTGTGATTGCCGCCGATCTCCGTGCGGCCGGGGCCGCTGAACAGGGCGGCAGGGGTATCCTCCTTGGGGGCGAAGTGCTCCTGGAAGGCCTCCACCACCCGCAGAGCCCGGGCCCGGGCGGCGGCCAGACTGCTGTCCGCCCCGTCCAGGGCGTACAGCTGGGAAAGAACCTGGTCATGCTCCCCGACGGACAGGGAGCGGCGCAGCGCTTGACAGGAATACATGGGCAGTCACCTCATTTTCATTCTGTTGTGTTCAGTATATTTAATTTTTACTAAAAATTCAACCACTATTTTTCCCTTTTGAAAACTTTGGCTTTGTGCACAGAAACGGTTCTGTTTTTCTGGTGATTTTTACTGCTCTGCCGCCGGGGCGCTGCTCCCCCGCACCACCAGGGAGGGAGGAACCACTACCTTCAAAGGCAAGGTGCGGACAGGCTCCTTGCCAGGCAGCACCGCCCGCTCTCCCAGCATGCGCAGGGCTGTGCGCGCCATCTCCTCCACGTGGGTGGATACGGAGGTGAGAGGCGGCTCCACCAGGGAAGAACGTGGGGTATCGTTGAAGGACACCACCGACACCTCCTGGGGCACCCGCCGCCCCGCCTCGTTCAGCGCCCGCAGGGCGCCGATGGCGCTCTCCTCGTTGGCACACAGGAAGGCGGTGGGGCACGGCTCTCCCGAGGCCAACAGCTCCCCCACCGCCCGGGCGGCGGCCTGGGCCTCCATGGGACAATCCAGCAGCCGGGCCCCCTCCAGCAGCTCGTGCCGCTCCATCAGCTTCAAAAACAGCTGCCGGCGCACCTCGGGAGCCCGGCGGCGGTAATCGTCCAGCTTGTAGACCGGCCCAATGTAGCCGATATGCCGGTGGCCCAGCTGGGTCAGATGCTCCAGAGCCAGAGAGATACCCAGCTCGTACCCCAGTACTACCGAGTCAAACCGCTGCTCAAATGGTGAGGAGTCCACAAACACCACGTTGGGGGTGAGTGCGGCCAGGGACTCGATTTGGGCGGGCGTGAAGAGGCCGATGGCCACAATGCCGTCCAGCTTCTCCCCCTCCGGCGGCAAGAACCCCTCTCCCCGGCTCTCCAGCGTGAGGCAGGTGTACTTCTTATCCATGCAGCCCTGACGCACGAAATTGCTCAGATACAGATAATAGGGGTCGTCCAGCTGCTGGGCCGGGGTGAGCATCTCCGCCACCCCCACCCGGAGCACTCCCTTGGGCGTCCGGCCCCGGCGGCTGCGGGTAGCGGTATAGTTCAGCCGCCCCGCCTCCTCCAGCACCTTCCGCCGGGCCTCCGGCGTCACCGACAGGGCGGGGTCCCCGCTGAGAATGCGGGAAATGGTGGCGGGGGAATAGCCCGTCCGGTCCGCCAATTCCTTCAAGGTTGCCACAGCGCGTCTCCTCCATAATTTTTACTAAAATTAAACTACCATATTTACCCCACTTTGGCAAGGGGAAAGATTCCCTTTTGGTGAAAAATCTGCTACACTGGGGATAATCTATTATATTAAGGAGGCCCTCGCTATGAATCAGTCCTCCCGCTGTCCCTTTGGCACCACCCGCGGCGGTGAGCCAGTAGAGCTGCTCACCCTGGACAACGGCACCATCTCCTGTGAAATTCTCACCTTCGGCGCTACCCTGCGCACCCTGACCGTCCCCGACCGTGAGGGCAAGCCGGTAGACGTGGTGCTGGGTTATGACCACCTGTCCGACTACGAGACCCGTGACGGCTACCTGGGCGCCGTGGTGGGACGGTACGCCAACCGCATCGCCAAGGGACAGTTCTCCCTAAACGGCAAGACCTACTCCCTGGCGGTCAACAACGGTCCCAACCACCTTCATGGCGGCATTGTGGGTTACTCCTACCGGGTGTGGACGGTGGAGGAGCTCACCCCGCAAAAAGCGGTTCTCACCCTGGAAAGCCCCGACGGCGAGGAAGGCTACCCCGGCGCGCTCTCCCTCCGAGTCACCTATTCCCTGGAAGGCAGCGCCCTCTCCCTTCACTACGAGGCCCTGGCCCACGGGGACACCGTCTGCAATCTGACCAACCACAGCTACTTTAACTTGGCGGGACAGGGCTCCGGTCCGGTGCTGGACCAGACGCTCTCCCTCTGCGCCTCCCGCTACACCCCCGCCGACGAGACCAGCATCCCCTACGGAACGCTGGAATCTGTGGAGGGCACTCCCATGGACTTCCTCACCCCCACTCCCATCGGTGCCCGCATCGAGGACGACTTTGAGCAGCTGAAGCTGGGTCACGGCTACGACCACAACTATGTGGTTGACGGCCCCGTGGGCACCCTTCGCCCCGCCGCCCGGGCGTTCTCCTCCAAAACCGGCATTGTGATGGAGACGGAGACCACCCTGCCCGGGATGCAGCTTTATACGGCCAACTTCCTCCCGGAGGGCTGTCCGGGCAAGGGAGGCGCGTCTTACGGTCCCCGCCACGCCTTCTGCCTGGAGACCCAGTTCTTCCCCGACTCCCCCAACCAGCCTGCCTTCCCCTCTACCGTACTGCGGGCTGGGGAGCGGTATGACCACACCACACGGTTCCGCTTTTCCTGTCTGTAAGTGCAGGGCCCGGAAATGAACACGCTGACTTTATTGGAGTGGAACCTCCACAAGATGACCCATTCCGCGCCGGTCCCGCCCTTTGTGTGCCGCCGGATTCTCTCGCCGGACCCGGATCTCATCTGTCTGGTGGAGTACCGGACGGACCCTGGCATCCGGGCTGCTTTAAAAAACGCCTACTGGGTGGCGGAGAGCATCCCCGCCTCAGGAAACCAGGTTCTCCTGGCCGTGCGGCGCACACTGGCCCCAAAGGGCATTCAGGTGGTCCGGCGTGTGGAGGAACCCGGCTGCTTCAACTTGCTCCACATTTGCTTTTCTTACGGGGAGAAGCGTTCTCTCTCCCTTCTGGGTATCCGGATGCTCTCTCCCATGGACGCAAGCCAGCAGACGCCTCCCCTGAACCAATATCTCAGCCAGTTGGCCGACCCCTTTCTCTGCACCGGGGACTTTAATATTCTGGGGCGGCGCATGCCGGTCTGGTTCCCCTCCTACCCCAAGGAGGTTTCCGTCGGTACGGGGCCGCTGGCCCGCGTCAGCTATCTGTATTCCGACTCTTCCGGCACTGTGACCGGCGGCGGGGACCCTGACCACACGCTCTGCAGTCCCGGTCTCACCGTCCGTGCCCAGTATCAGTGGGATTTTACATCCGATGACCCAATCTACCCAAACCCGGTGGCCGCTATGCACGGCGGTCGGTGGGATCTGCCGCCGTGCTTCCCTGATCACGCCATTCTTTGGGCTCAGGTCCGCTCCAGCGGTAAAATGGGCTAGTTCTGCCTTGCATTATGGGGAAAAATGGCCTATAATGTGTACTGGTTTTTTATGCCCATTTTTCCTGGGAGGAATGCTATGTTTATTGATGAGAGAGGCAGGAATCTGTGGCAGCGCCTGGCCCCAGCCCACAAATCCGCCTTCTTCAGCTGCCTGGTGACCGGCTATCTGGTTCACCTCTACGCCTTTACCAACGTCATCCCTAACTCCGACGGTCTGAGCCGGGTCTTCGATACCCAGCAGATGACTGTCTCCGGCCGGTGGTTTCTTCACTACGCCTCCGCTCTGAACGACTTCACTCAGATGCCGGCGGTGATCGGCCTTCTGTCCCTGCTTTTTCTCAGTCTGGCCGCCGCTTTTACGGTGGACCTGCTGTCCATCCGCAGCAAGATTCTGGCGGGTCTGGCCGGAGCCGTGATGGCCGCTTTTCCCTGCATGGGCTACACCTTCCTCTATATGTTTACTGCCAGTGCCTACTGTCTGGCCATTCTGCTGGCGGTGCTGTCCGTGTGGCTGGCCCGGCGGGGCAGACTGGGCTGGATTGCCGGCGTGGTGCTGCTGGCCTTCTCTATGGGGACCTATCAGGCCTATGTGACCCTGGCCATCGCTCTGACCCTCCTCGTCCTCTTTCAGGAGACCCTGACCCCCGGCACCACCTTCCGGGGCACCTTCCGGCTTGGGCTTTCCCTGGCAGCTTATTTGGCTGTGGGCGCAGCGCTCTATTATGGGATTCTGATGGTCTTTTTAAAGGTGAAGGACCTGGAGCTTCTGTCCTACCTGGGCATGGACGCGGCCAGCTCGGGCTACCCCTTTGCCAGCCTGCCCAGCCTCATCTTCCGCTCCTACAAGCAGGTAGTGGCCTTTTTCTTTGTTCCCGGCTCCGGGGACGCCTTCGCCTCCCCCTTTATGGTTGTGCTGGATCTGCTGGCTGGACTTCTGGGCCTTATCTTTCTGGTCACCTGCTTCCGGAAGCGTGCCCTCCTTAATGCTCCCTGGCGGCTGGTGGGGGCGCTGGCCATGCTGGCCCTGCTCCCCCTGGGAATGAACTTCACGCAGATCCTTTCCCCCTACTCCGTCCCCACTCCGCTGATGAAGTACGCCTTCGTGTGCGTCTATCTGGCGATATTCCTGCTGGCGGACCAGGCGGACGCTCTCCCCGAGCCGGCGCGGCTGCAGAAGGCCGCCCTTTCCTTTACCGCCCTGTGGTGTGCCGGTGTGCTGCTGTTCTGCCTGAACACCAACAATCTGCTCTACACCGCATCGGCTCAGGCTCACCGCGCCACCGAGAGCTACGCCACCCGGCTGATGACCCGCATTGAAAGCTGCCCTGACTATGAGCCGGGGATGGAGATCGTCATCGTAGGTGCCATCTCCACCGACGCACTCCAGGCCGACATTCCCAGCTACCGACAGGTAGCCCATTATAGCCTCTCCACCGACACGGTGGCCCCCCTGAACAAGCATATCTATTACTACCTCAGCGACTGGCTGAACATCCCTGTGGAGGAGCCGGAGGAATCCGTCTTCATGGAGGTTGCCGCCTCCCCGGAATTTGCGGAAATGCCCCTCTATCCTGAGGATGGTTCCATCCAGGTCCTGGACGGGCGGCTGGTGGTCAAGGTTCAGGAGACCTACACCCCCAAGTCCGACTTTGAAATTGCTTACGAAAACAGGAGATAAACTATGGCAGACGAGTTAAAACAGGGTCTGCTGTCCGTGGTACTCCCCTCCTTTAATGAGGAGGGCTCTATTCCCCGGGCAGCGGACACCATCACCGAGATTCTGACCCAGGCATCCATTCCCCATGAGCTCATTTTTGTAGATGACGGCTCTAAGGACGGCACTTGGAGCGCCGTGGAGGGGCAGTCCCTCCGTCATCCCCAGGTACGGGGTGTGCGTTTCTCCCGGAACTTCGGCAAGGAGGCCGCCATTTTTGCGGGTCTGGCCCAGGCCGCCGGAGACTGTGTGGTAGTCATGGACTGCGACCTGCAGCACCCGCCGGAAAAGGTGGTTGACATGTACCGCCTGTGGCAGCAGGGCTACCAGGTCATCGAGGGCGTAAAAACCAGCCGTGGCAAGGAAAATCCCTTGCACACCTTTGCCGCAAAAAGCTTCTACACTATGATCAGCAAAGCTACCGGCATTGACATGTCCCGCGCCTCGGACTTTAAGCTGCTGGACCGCCGGGCGGTGGACACGCTGCTGGCCATGCGGGAGAAAAACGCTTTCTTCCGCGCCCTCTCCTCTTGGATTGGGTTCTCCACCACCCAGGTGGAGTTCGAGGTACAGCCCCGGCTGGAGGGTGAGTCCAAGTGGTCCATCCGCAGTCTGGTGCGTTACGCCCTCACCAATATTGCCGCCTTTTCCGCTGCTCCCCTGCAGCTGGTCACCCTTTTGGGCGTGGTGGTCTTTATCTGCTCGGTGGTACTGGGGATTTGGTCCCTGTGGCAGAAAGTCTCCGGTCAGGCTTTGGAGGGCTTTACCACTGTTATTCTGCTCCAGTTGCTCATCGGCAGTATTCTGATGATCTGTCTGGGCATTATCGGCTACTACATTGCCAAAATCTATGAAGAAGTAAAGGACCGGCCCCGGTACATCGTGGCCGAGCGCTGCGAGGGACCCAAGAATGATGGACAAGCTGAAAAAGATATTTGACCCCACCTTCTTCCGCTTCATTGTGGTAGGCGTCATCAACACCCTGGTGGGCTACGGCGTCATGTTTGGCCTCTACAACCTGGCAGGACTGCACCTGTGGGGCGATACCGGCTATTGGATCTCCTCCGCCGCCAACTACGTGGTGGGCAGCATCGTCAGTTTCTTCCTCAACAAGCATTTCACCTTCCGCAACCAGGAAAAGGGCGCAGGGGTGGTCATCCGCTTTGTGGTCAATATCTCTGTGTGCTACCTGCTGGCCTATGGCCTGGCAAAGCCCGCAGTGAGCTGGGCTCTGGGCGGCATGGGGCTGAGCGAGCAGCTTCAGGGCAACCTGACCATGCTCTTCGGCTCCGGTCTGTTTGTCCTGCTCAACTACTTCGGCCAGCGCTTCTTTGCGTTCAAGGCACGATAATTGTTTCATAAAAACAGCCCCGCCGATCCGTGGATCAGCGGGGCTGTTTTATGTCCGGATTTTCCTCTCAACTCAGCCGCAGCCGGAACAGCCTTGACAGTTCCCGCCGCAGGAGGGTCCTAAGTTCTGAGCGCGTTTTCTCCTCCGCCCCGCCCATAGATCCGCCAAAATCAAAATAGCACACCACAGCAGCAGCATCACCAGAATCAGGATGGCACAGTTGCGAAAAAAGGTCTCCGGCAGAATGAGAATCACTGGGTCCTCCCACCAGTTGAAGAGCCAGTTATCTTTTCCCGGGAAAAACAGATGGTGAAACACCACAAACGCCCGGTCAAAATCGGTGGCGGCGAAGGCGCCCACCGCTAGAAACACCACACCCAGGCCGCTGGCAGCCCAGAAGCCGGAGCCGTGGCCCAGCAGCAGACTGGGGCGCAGCCGTTTTTTCCAACACAACACAAAGAGCACGATCAGTCCCAGGAGCGACAGGCCCAGCACCCACAAATCCAACAGGAACAGAGCCCGTACATCCGCAAAATGGCTGGCTCCCGACTCAGAAAACGGAAGAATTCCCGCGGCAAAGTCCTCCCGCAGGCCAAGGCAGTAGTCCATCACCTGGTCAAAGGCCTGCCGGATCTCCTCCCGGGTCAGGCCAGTAATATCCTCCAATCCCAATGGGCCTATGTGAGCGTAGTAAAAGGGACGGCACAGCAGCGGGACCGCAATGGCCCCCGACAGCACTGCCAAGGCTGTGAACAACGCGGCAGCAACCGCAAGCAGTTTGCTGGTTTTCAACATTTCCTCCTCCAAATCAGGCCCGTTCAGAGCCGACTGCGCAATCAGAACCCGAAGGGAGACACCCCTCCACAGGTCTCGCCCACTTCGTTTTCTCGTTTCCGGTCCAACAAAGCAGAAGACGGAGCGCACCTCAGCGCTCCGTCTTATCATAGCACAAATGTGTGACGATGACAATGTGGCACGCCACAGTCAGCCTGCCAAGAACTGCTTCAGTTCCCCCAGCAGCTCCATTCCCTTAAATTTCAGCACATAGCCTTCTGATTCTCCGGTCATAAGGGCGGTCTGGTCCGCGTCAAAATATCCGGCCTGGGTTGCCTCCTCCACGCTCTGGCTGGCCGCTCCCAGGCACAGGGGCGGGAAGGCCACGCACCACCAGTTCTGCCCCTCTCCTTCCCCGATGACAATGCGCAGAGCGGTGTAGTCCCCGGCGGGCAAGGCAAAATCCTCATATTCCTTAGTGGGGAACCAGCACTCGGTCAGCTGGGCGGTGACGGGGTAGTCGTATCCCGCCTCCTTCACGGTCTGCTCTCCGATTTGGGACAGTTCCGGAAGACTCTTCTCCAGCGCCGCCCGTGCCTGCTCCAGGGTGGCATGCTCTGGATAGAGCTCCTGAGCCCGCTCCAGAATCCGGTCCCGCACCTCCAGTTTCAGCGCCTGATCCTCCTGGCTGTCCGAGTTGGCAATGACATGCAGGCGAATCACCTGCCCCGCCAGCTCCTCCTGTTCCCGGTTTAGCCATGCTCCCGTACAAAGGGTCACTAACACGCCCAGCAGCAGTGCCAGTTCCCAGCATTTCAGTTTTCTGTCCATACGTTTTTCCCTCCAAAGCCCAAAAAAGGCCGTCCATACTGTTAAGTAAATTGCACTTACAGTATGGACGGCCTTTGGTTTTTTTAAACCGTTTGGGCCAAAAAGGTGTCCGTATAGCGGAGACGCAGGCGTTCAAAGGCCTCCCGGGCCGCCGCCTCCCGCTCAAAGAGGCCGAAGGCGGTGGGTCCGGTGCCGCTCATGTTGGCACCCAGAGCACCGCACTCAATGAGAACGTGCTTAATCTCTCCAACCGGCCCCTGCTGTCTGGGCGAGAGCACGTCCTCAAAGACGTTATACATCCGACGTGCCACGCCCCCCAGGTCCCCCGCCGCCAGGGCGGCCAGCACTCCCTCGGTGTCGGGACGGCAACGCACCCGGCAGCTGTCGATACGGGCGAAGAGCTCCGGTGTGGAGATAGGGAAGTCCGGCTTACAGGCCACTACCCAACACCTGGGCAGGGCGGGCAGCGGGGTGAGCACCTCTCCCCGGCCCTCAGCCAGCGCGGTGCCCCCCATCACGCAGTAGGGCACGTCGGATCCCACCTGCTCCCCGATGCGGCACAGCTGCTCCCGGGTGAAGGGGGTTCCCTCCAGCTCGTTGAGCGTCCGGAGAACAGCGGCAGCATCGCTGCTCCCCCCCGCCATACCGGCACAAACTGGTACCTGCTTGGTAAGGGCAATGTCCAGCCCTCCGCAGTCCCGGCCCAACGCCTCATAAAACCGCAGGGCAGCAGCTCCGGCCAGGTTTTTCTCCCCGCTGGGCAGAAAGGTAAGGTCAGACTGTACCCGCACCTCACCGCTCCGGGTAGGCTCCAGTATCACTCGGTCTGCTAAGGTGATGGTCTGCATCACCATGCGCAGGTCGTGGTAGCCATCCGGCCGCTTGCCCAGCACATCCAGGGTCAAATTCAGTTTTGCGGGCGCCTGCACTTCCATGCCGGTCCCTCCTTTTTCTCTATGCCTCAGCGGCGAATCCGCCGGGCCTCCAGATAAAAGCGCTTGTCCTGGGCCTCTCCCATGGAAAAAGTCTTCCGGGGCAGCACTCCGTCGTGGATGACGGTGGGAAACAGCTCCTCCTTGCCCATGGCGGGCAGCAGGAAGGCAATGGCATCTTTCCGCTCCCGGGCCAGTTTACGGGCTACATCCGCTCCGTGGACATAATCAATCCGGCTCTGGGGATGGGCGGCCAGGAACTCGTCCAAAAATGTTTGGAGCGTCCCCACTGCCAGCTGGGCCCTGGGGGTAAGTACGGTGACCGCCCCCTCCTCTTCCGCCCACACATAGCGCAGCACATGGCGGCGCTGCTCCGTGGCCGGGCCCTCACCCCGCAGGGTATTGGGGTAGTAGCGTACCAACTCGTCCACCAGGAAGCGGGGATCCACCCCAAAGGCCACCCGGTGAATGGGTTCAAACTCCAAAGAATGGTCGTGGAGGTTCACCAGCTCGCACAGGGCATACCGGGCAGGCAGGCTGTCCCACTGCTCCGGAGGCGTCAGCCTCTTGGCCCGCTCGTAGCACTCCTTGGCGATAGCCAGGGAGTGGTTGCCGTCGCCCACCGCAAAAAGGAGCACCGGCTCCTCCCCGGAAAGGTCATAGCGACGGCGAAAGGCCTCCGGGTCCGCCAGAGCCGCCATGGCCCGGGCGACCTGCTCCATCTGCTTCTCCCCCAGGCGCCAACCCTTGACATGGCCGCCCTGCTCCATCAGTTCGAAGTCATAGAGCAGCTCCATCTCCCCCGTCTGGGCGGCCAGAGGCTCGATGACCGTCTCTTTCGGATCGTCGGCCAGCAGCATCACGTGTGGAAGCTCGATAGGGGCGTTTTTCCGCACCGCCACACGGGGCGGAATACGGGAGAGGACGGTCCCCTCCGTGGCCCGGACCGGCGTGACTGCTCCCGGCTCGTAGTCATACTGCTCCAGGTCCACCATACCAATCAGGCCACGGCGGACACGACCATTGTCCAGGGTTCGCTCCACATAGATCAGGCTGTCCGGGTACTCGGCAAACCGGCCCTCCCGGAGATAACGGGTCATGGTATTGTTGATCTCCATGATGTCCGTCTCCACGTCCGGACCCTCCAGACAGCTCTCGGGCAGAATCAGCCGCAGCGCTGACGGAGCGCGCCCCACCCGCTCCTCCACCCGCTGCCAGTACTCCGGCTGGGAGGTATATTGGTCACAGGCTACCACGCTCCAAAGGCTCAGATCGCAGTTCTGAGGCAGGAGAATATCGGCACTCTGAAATGGAAAATTATTCTTCATGTTCATCCTTCTTTTCATTCAGGAGCTTGTCGATCTTTTTCTCCAGGTCCCCAAGCTTCGTCACAGTGGTAGCCAACGCGGCCAGAACCGCGGCAAGGGCCAAAAATCCCAGGATGTAGAGCGCCGTCATACCTTCAAAGCAACTGCCAAATAAGACGCCAACAACCAAAACGGCCGCAAACAGGAGCCAATAGGTGATAAACATATCAGTTCCTCCCCACCGCGCTCTCCAAATGGATTCTTTTTTACAGGGCCTCTTCGATGGCGCGGAGCAGGTCGTCAAATTCTTCAAAGGCGGGCAGCTCCGGATGGGCAGCCTTAATGGCCTCGGTGCTCTTAAAGAGGAACCCGGCCTTGCTGGCCTGAATCATGGCCAGGTCGTTAAAGCTGTCGCCGGCGGCAATGGTGTCAAAGCCGCAGGACTGCAAAGCCCTCACCGTGGTGAGCTTGGACTTCTCGCAGCGCATCTGAAAGCCAGAGATGGTTCCGTCAGGGGCCACATCCAGAGTGTTGCAGAACAGCGTGGGCCAGCCCAGCTTTTCCATGAGGGGCTTGGCAAACTGCTCGAAGGTATCGCTGAGGACGATGACCTGGGTCTCACTTCTCAGTTTGTCCAGAAACTCCTTGGCACCGGGCAGGGGGTCAATGGTGGCGATGGTGGCCTGAATCTCCCTGAGGCCCAGCCCGTGTTCCTTCAAAATACCCAAGCGCCAGGTCATGAGCTTATTGTAGTCGGGCTCATCCCGGGTGGTGCGCTTGAGCTCGGGAATCCCGCTGGCCTCCGCAAAGGCAATCCAGATCTCAGGGACCAGGACGCCCTCCATATCCAAACAGACGACATTCATCATAAATACTCCTTTTCCACTTCTCAGCCTTCCCGGCCCTGCTTCCGCCGCAGGTTGGTGAGGAAGTTATCCATACGGCTGACCGCCTCGGCGATATCCTTCATGGAGGCGGCATAGCATGCGCGGACAAAGCCCTCGCCGCCGGGGCCGAAGGCATTGCCGGGAATAACGGCTACCTTCTCCTCCTTCAGGAATCGCTCACAAAATTCCTCGCTGCTCAGGCCGGTGGACTTGATGCAGGGGAAGACATAGAAAGCGCCCTTGGGCTCAAAGCACTCCAGGCCGATGCGGTTGAGGTTTTCCACCAGATAGCGGCGGCGGCGGTCGTACTCCTCCCGCATGTGCTCGATATCCTTGTCCCCGTTGCGCATGGCCTCCACCGCGGCATACTGGCTGGTGGTGGGGGCGGACATAATGCCAAACTGGTGCAGCTTGGTCATGGCGGCGATGATGGGCTTGGGGGCGCAGACATAGCCCATGCGCCAGCCGGTCATGGCGTGGCTCTTGGAAAAGCCGTTAACCACCACGGTGCGCTCATACATGTCGGTGAGGTTGGCCATGGACACGTGGCGCTGGCCATAGGTGAGCTCGGCATAGATTTCATCGGAGATGACCATGATGTCCGTGCCCCGCAGCACATCGGCAATGGCCTCCAGATCCCGGCGCTCCATAATGCCGCCGGTGGGGTTGGAGGGGAAGGGCAGCACCACAATTTTGGTCTTGGGGGTAATGGCGGCCTTCAGCTGCTCCGGGGTGAGCCGGAACTCGTTCTCCGCCTTCAGCTCTACGTACACGGGAACGCCCCCGGCCATCTCCGCCAGGGGGCCATAGCACACAAAGGAGGGCACGGGCACAATGACTTCGTCCCCCGGATTGATGAGCACCCGCATGGCCAGGTCGATTGCCTCACTGCCGCCCACGGTGACCAGAATCTGTCCGTTATAGTCGTAGTGCAGGTCAAAACGCCGGTTCAAATAAGAGGAAATCTCCCGCCGCAGCTGGAGCATGCCGGCGTTGGAGGTGTACTTGGTGTGGCCGCGCTCCAGGGAGTAGATGCCAGCGTCCCGGATGTGCCAGGGCGTGACAAAGTCCGGCTCGCCGATGCCCAGGGAGATGGCGTCCGTCATCTCCTCCAGAATGTCAAAAAACTTGCGGATGCCCGAGGGCTTAATGCCTTGAATTTTATCGTTTAAAATCTGGTCGTAATTCATACGAAGATGTACTCCCTTTCCTCCGGATCCTGGGGACGGAACACCAGGTGCTTTTCTTTGTATTTCTTTAAAATGAAATGGGTGGCAGTCCCCGTGACCCCCTGGATGGGAGCCAGCCGCTCACTGACAAACTGGGCCACCTCCCGCAGTGTCCGCCCGGAGATGATGACCGTCAGATCAAAGGAGCCGCTCATCAGGTACATGCTCTCTACCTCGTCGTACTGGTAGATACGCTCGGCAATCCGGTCAAACCCATCAATGGACTGAGGCACCACATTTACCTCGATCAGCGCGGTTACCGTCTCTTTGCGCACCCGGTCCCAGTCAATGATTGCCTTATAACCCAGGATAACCCGGTCTTCTTCATATGCTCGGATGGCCTGCTCTGCCTCTGCCTGCGATACGCCTGCGGCGGCTGCCAACTGGGCTACGCTCATGCTGCAGTCCTGCTCCAACAATTCCAACAGCTTTTCCATGGACGGTCTCCTCCGCTTCCTGTAAAATTTCCCGCACCTGCAGGGAATGGTGGTAAGATATTCCGCTTTCTTTGCGTTCTGTGTCCCGGGTGCGTTTTTTCTCCGCTCCCGGCACTTTTGTCAGCAGTCCTTATTATACACAGATTATACTGGAAAAACAATCCCGGACTTTCTCCCTCCGTCCCCCCTCGATAAAAAGCGGGCGGTCACGCCTTCCGCGTGCCGCCCGCCGTCCGGATTCAGGGACGCCAGTCCCCCATGGCTTCTTCCAGCTTCTCCAGCGCCCGTTTTTCAATGCGGGATACATAGGAGCGGCTGATGCCGCACTGGGCTGCAATCTCCCGCTGCGTCAGTGGCGGGTGATCGCCCAGACCGTAGCGCAGTATGATGATCTTTTTCTCCCGCGGGGTCAGGCACTGCGCCACACATTGCCGCACCTTCTTGCAGGCATCCCGGGTATCCAGCTCCTCCAGCATATTGTCATCCACCGCGATCACGTCCATCAGCGACAGGGACCCGCTCTCCCCTGCCGCCTCCAGCGTATCCGCCAGGGACACTTCTCCCTGCAGCTTCCGCTGGGACCGGAAATACATGAGAACCTCGTTTTCAATGCACCGGCTTGCATAAGTGGCAAGGCGCACATTTTTGTCCGCCTTGAAGGTCGAGATTCCCTTGATTAAGCCAATGGTCCCAATGGAAATCAGATCGTCCTGCTCCCCATATTGGGCATAATACTTCTTCACAATGTGCGCCACCAGGCGCAGGTTGTGCTCCACCAGAATGTTGCGCGCCTCCGAATCCCCCTGGGCGCACCGCTGCAGATATTCCCGCTCCTCTGCCGCCTTCAGCGGCCGGGGAAATGAACCGCCTCCCCCCGACAGGCGGAGGGTGAAGAACAGTCCGTTCATCACCAGGTAAATGACCGGGGACAACATACGCCAACACCTCCGCCTCACTCTATTCCGTCCACGCAAGTCCCTATTCCCCTTTTCCTTGCAAATCGCCTCTTTCCGAAGCTGATTGTTGATCCAAACCCCGGCTTGTGGTATAATCAAGCGATATCATGCAGGGCCGCTTTGCTGCGGCGTCTGTGCATAAAGGAGTCAGCTGTTACCATGGATGAGAAAAAAGTAATGCTCTCCGGCATCCAGCCCAGCGGTGATCTGCACCTGGGCAACTATCTGGGCGCCATCAAAAACTGGGCTGCCCGGGCCGAGGAGTTTGACTGTTACTATTTTATGGCCGATATGCACACCATTACGGTGCGCCAAAACCCCGCCGACCTGCGCCGCCGCACGCTGGAGCAGTTGGCCCAGTATGTCGCCTGCGGTCTGGACCCGGAGAAGAACACCCTCTTCATTCAGTCCCACGTCCCCGCCCACGCGGAGCTGGGCTGGGTGCTCAACTGCTACACCATGTTCGGTGAGCTCAGCCGCATGACCCAATTCAAGGACAAGTCCGCCAAGCACAAGGACAACATCAACGGCGGTCTCTTCACTTACCCTGCCCTAATGGCGGCGGACATTCTGCTCTATCAGCCTGACTTTGTCCCCGTGGGTGAGGACCAGAAGCAGCACGTGGAGCTGACCCGCAACATCGTCCAGCGCTTCAACGGAATTTACGGCGAGGTCTTCAAAATGCCCGAGCCTTACATTCCCAAGACCGGCGCCCGGGTGATGGGGCTCACCACTCCCGACTCCAAGATGTCCAAGTCTATCCCTGAGGGCTGTGTCTTCCTCATGGAAAAGCCGGAGGACATCCAGCGCAAGTTTAAGCGGGCCATCACCGACAGCGACACGGAAAACTGTGTGCGCTACGACCCGGAGCACAAGCCCGGCGTGGCCAACCTGATGAACATCTACGCCGCGGTAACCGGCAAGACCTTTGAGGAAATTGAGGCCGAATTTGCCGGCCAGGGCTATGGAAAATTCAAGCCCGCCGTTGGCGAGGCGGTCATCGAAACCCTCCGTCCCATCCGTGAGGAGGCCACCCGCATTCTCAGCGACAAGGCCTATCTGGAGTCCGTATACAAGGCGGGCGCCGAGAAGGCCTCCTATGTAGCCAACAAGACCCTTCGTAAGGTTTACAAAAAGGTGGGCTTTGTGGCGCGCTGACGCCCCAGCCCCCGGACAGTAAAGAGGATTGGATATGCCGATACAATTATCTGTGGTAGGCACGGCGGCGGCGGCTCTGTTCGTCGCCGCTGTCGTCGCCTTGATTTCCACCCCTGTGGTACGCTCCCTGGCCTTCCGCATCGGCGCAGTGGACGTGCCCAAGGACGGCCGTAGAATGCACGACCATCCCATTCCCCGTATGGGAGGTCTGGCAATTTTCTTTGGCTTCCTGCTCAGTGTGCTCGTGTTTCTTCCCCTGTCCCTTCAGCTTCGCTCCATGCTGCTGGGCGCTGTGGTCATTGTGATTCTGGGCATCTTTGATGACATCTATGCCCTGTCCGCCAAGCTGAAATTTGTCGTGCAGATCATTGCGGCGCTGATGGCCGTTCTGGGCGGCAACCAGATCACAGTGCTGTCCAACATCAACGTATTCAGCAGTGAGCCCTACTGGGAGCTGGGCTGGCTGTCCTACCCAATCTCCGTACTGTGGATTGTGGCCATCACCAATGCGGTCAACCTCATTGACGGACTGGACGGACTGGCCTGCGGCGTGTCCACCATCAGCTCCATGACCCTGCTGGTCATCGCCCTCAACGTCTCCGAGCCCGACGTGGCCGTGCTCACCGCTGCCCTGGCCGGCGCCTGCATCGGCTTTCTCCCCTACAACCTGAACCCCGCCAAAATCTTCATGGGAGACACCGGCTCCACCTTCCTGGGCTTCGTGCTGGCCACGGTGTCCATCCAGGGACTGTTCAAGTTCTACACCATCTTCTCCTTCGCGGTTCCCTTCCTGATGCTGGCTCTGCCCATCTTTGACACCTGCTTCGCCATCCTGCGCCGGGTGTCCAAGGGGCAGTCGCCCATGGCCCCCGACCGGGGCCACATCCACCATCGGCTTATCGACATGGGCTTCTCCCAGAAGCAGGCGGTGGCTGTACTGTACGTCATCAGCGCCATTCTGGGCCTGTCCGCTGTGGTGCTGACCACCAACGGAACCGTCCGTGCCATGCTCTTCCTGGTGGCCCTGTGCGTGGCCGGTGGTATGGCGGGTATGATTTTCCTCAACCACAATAATAATAACAACAATAACGAGAAAACGCCTGAGGAGCCCAAACTGGACCATACAAAGACCCAGATCGCGGGCAACGACAACTTTTTCGGTGAGGAGGACCGGTCAGAAAAATGAGCAGAATCAAGGTTATGACCATTTTCGGCACCCGGCCCGAGGCCATTAAGATGGCCCCCCTGGCCCTGGAGCTGGCCCGGCGTCCGGAGATCGACGCTCTGTGCTGCGTCACCGCCCAGCACCGCGAAATGCTGGACTCTGTCCTGAATATTTTTCAGCTGCATCCCGACTACGACCTGAACATCATGCAGCCCCGCCAGACCCTGTCCACCATCACCTCCAAATGCCTCCTTGGCATGGACGATGTGCTGGAGGAGGCCAAGCCCGATCTGGTTCTGGTCCACGGGGACACCTCCACCACCTTCGCCGGGGCCCTGGCCGCGTTCTACCACCAGGTCCCCGTGGGCCATGTGGAGGCCGGCCTGCGCACCTACGACAAGTACTCCCCCTTCCCGGAGGAGATGAACCGGAAGATGGTGGGGGCCATTGCCGACCTCCACTTCTGCCCCACCACGGCCAACCGGGATAACCTGGCCCGTGAAAACATCACAAAGGGTGTCTTCCTCACGGGCAACACGGTGATTGATGCGCTCCAGACAACTGTTGTAAAGGAATTCACCTTCGCAGAAGATGTGCTCAATCAACTGGATTATGAGAAGCAAAAGGTGATCCTGGTCACCTGCCACCGCCGGGAAAACTACGGCCAGCCCATGGAGGACATCATGTCCGCCCTGGCCCATATCGCCCGCACGCACCCGGAGGCAGCGCTGGTCTATCCCGTCCACCTGTCCCCCGTGGTACAGGAGTGCGCCCACCGGCATTTGGACGGCATTGAAAACGTGCACCTCATCCCGCCCCTGAACGTGGAAGAGATGCACAACCTGATGGCCCGGTGCTACATGGTGATGACCGACTCCGGCGGCCTGCAGGAGGAGGCTCCCGCTTTGGGCAAGCCGGTGCTTGTCCTGCGGAAGGAGACCGAACGCCCCGAGGCTGTGGCAGCGGGCACTGTCAAACTGGCCGGCGTCGCCTACGATGACATCGTGGCGCTGGCGGAGGAGCTGCTCTGCGACCCCGCCGCCTATGAGAAGATGGCCCACGCCGTCAACCCCTACGGAGACGGCCAGGCCTGCCGCCGCATTGCCGACGCCATTGAGTGGCACTTCGGCCTGCGGTCCCAGCCTCCGGAGCCCTTCTCCGGTACATAAGTTCGTTCCGGGTTTGACTGTGAGGTGTGTGCATGGACCCGAAAAACCGGCTTTTTATCGCCATCGCGGTGACGGTGCTGATTGTGGGCGCCATGTTCACCAGCTTCGGCCGGAGCCTGTTTGTGCTCAACACGCCCTCCGTGGAGCTGCCCAGCGGGGCCGGCTCCAGCGGGGGAAGCGACGTGTCCTCGGGCTCCCAGTCGGCCTCAGATCCCTATCAGACCGTCTCCATTACGCCGGAGACCGTACAGAACGTCATTGAAAAGACCTTGGTCCGCTCGGACAGCTATTACCGGGAACTGACCATTGAAACCTTCTGGACTGAGGGCAGCTCCTCCATCCCCGTGCAGGTTTGGGTGGACGGCGGCTGGACCCATACCCGGCTAGTTCTCAACTCGGGCGTGATCCGCCACAATCTGGTGGGGGATGGCACCCTCTACTACTGGTACGAGGGCTCCTCCCAATGGCTCTCTGTTCCGGCGGATGACTACGCCTCCGACCTCTCTCAGCACATCCCCACGTATGAGACGGTCCTGGAGCTGGACCAGGAGGACATTACCTCCGCAGGCTATGACCTGCGTGGAGACACCCCCTGCATTTATGTAGAAGTCACCTACGCGGAGGGACATCTGGCCCGTTACTGGGTGGGTGTGGACAGCGGCCTGCTGGTCTGCGCCGAGGAGGAGCAGGACGGGCAGCTCACCTACCGGATGACCGCCTCCAACCCCAGTCCCTGTCCCTCTGACGCCTCCTTCGTTCTGCCGGACGGAACCGACCCGAAGTAAATCCATCTGCCTTTCAGGGAGCGGCCGTCTGCCGCTCCCTGCCCTTATTTATGGACCGGAGGACGAAGGTTCCTTCTCCTCCCCCAGCCCCATCATCAGGGCAAGTCCCAGGGCAATGACCAATTCCAGGTCATCCCCTTCGGTGAGCAGCAGCAGGACAATCAGCAAAAGAAGCAGGTCGCCGCTGTCCCAGTCGCCAAGCTTCAGGGTCTTGAGGGCGGAGGTCAGGCTCTTGCCCCCGCTCTGCCGGGTGAGCAGGGACAGCACTCCCTCCTTCCCCAAAAGCAGCGAGGCCAGCCCAGCTGTTCCTCCTGCTCCGCTTTTTGGGGGAGTGTGTTGGGTCTGGGATGGCCCACGTCCCCCTGTGGGTTTGGATGGTGCGTGCTCCCGGTTCTCTTTCCCCAGGTGCCCGCCTTCTTCCGGGCCGTCTGTGGGAAGAAAGGCCGTATCTTTGGGAATATAGCGGTTATACACCCTCCTCGTCCTCCTCGTCCTCCTCGTCCTCCTTCTCCCCCATGCTCCCCAGAGCCACCCGAATGAGCCGGGTCATGCGGGCGATCCGCACCGCTTTGTCCAGCTTGGCCCGGCGCTCCTCCCGGAGGAAGGGCCGGAGGGCCTGGAGCAGGGCCGCGTTTCGGTCATCGGTGCCCTGATACTCCTGGAACAGGCGCGTTCCCATCTGGAGCATGCCCGGGTCCACGCCGCTCAGCAGCTGGGAGAGGTCAGGGCTGTCCCCGCCCTCGCCATGTCTGGAGGCGGCTTCCCGTTCCGCAGGTTCCCGTTCCTCCCGGGGTGCATCCTCCCCTTCCCCTTCCTTTTCCCCGGACAGAGAGCGCGCCAGCGCCATAATCTGGTCCATGGCCTGCTGGTTGCCCAGAATCGACGTTAATTTTTCCTCAAATTCCGCCATGCGCGCCCCCTGTCTCCCTGGGCCGGGGCCTGCCTACTGCAGCCCCGCCTTCTTTGCCTGGTTCTCGATTCGTTCCACCAGCTCTGCCCCCTCCTGGGTGCGCATCAGCTGGTTCATCATGGACATCAGCTGACTGGGGTCTCCCGCGGCGGCCGCCTGGGCGGCCTGCTGCACGCCACCCTCCTGCCCCAGCAGTTCCATCAGCCGCCGGGCATCCCCGGACTGAGCAACCCTGGTGACGGCCTCCCGATTCTGGCTGATCGCCTGGGCCGCCCGCTTCAAGGGGTTCTCCGGTTCCCGCTTATTCTGCACAGCACTCACTCCCAACATGATTTCACTCCAGTATATGCAGACAGATTGGTTAGGTGACACCTTTGAAAATCCTTGTTTTTTCCGACTCCCACCGCTCCCTTTCGGGGATGTACCACGCCATTGAGCGCCACCAGCCCCAGCAAATCATCCATCTGGGCGACTTGATGGAGGACGCCCAGGAGGTGGCTTACGCTTATCCCCAGCTCCCCTTCTGCATGGTGCCCGGCAACTGTGACGGCTGGACCATGGAGCCAGCAAAAAAGCAGATCACCCTGGCCGGCGTGCCCATTCTCCTCTCCCACGGGCACCTGTGGGGGGTCAAGCAGAGCTACCACGCCGCTTACGCCGACGCCCGGGCCTGCGGAGCCAAAATTCTCCTCTTCGGCCACACCCACAAGGCCCTGTGCCAGCAGCTGGAGGATGGGCTGTGGGTGATGAATCCGGGGATGAGCCGGTCCAGCTATGGCCTCATTGAGCTGGAAAACGGCCAGATCCGCTGCGCGGTCCTCCCTCAGGAATAACCTCCGGCCGGAAAGGAGCTGATGCCGGTTGAAAAAACTGATTTATATTCTGTTCCACCGCTCCGTGTTCGTAGGCTTGTCCCTACTGGCTCAGATTGGCACGCTGCTCTTTATGGTGGCCACCTTCTCCGAGCACATGGACACCTTCTACTGGTGCTGCATCCTGCTCAGCGTGGCCGCAGCTCTGGCCATTGTGGGCAGCCGGATGGAGCCGGGGTATAAAATCGCCTGGCTGCTGGTGATCCTCCCCTTCCCCGTCTTCGGAGGCATCTTCTACCTGCTTATCGGCGGCGGGCATATCCCCAGACGTCTGCGCAAGCGGATGCAGGGTATTCTGGATAAGTCCGCCCTCACTCTGCGGGAAGACTTCAAGGCCGATGACCTGTTCCCCCTGGGGGGGGATGCCGCCGGCCAGGCCCACTATCTGGAACAGTATGCTGCCTGCCCCGCCTACACCAACACCGAGACCGAGTACTTCCCCCTGGGCGACGCCGCCTTCCCCCGGATGCTGGAGGAGCTGAAAAAGGCGGAGCACTATATCTTTCTGGAGTACTTTATCATCCAGCCCGGGGTCTTCTGGGACAGCATTCTGGCCATTCTGGAGGAAAAGGCCGCCCAGGGCGTGGAGGTCCGGGTGATCTACGACGACATGGGCTGCATGTTCACCCTGCCCCGGGACTATGACGAGCAGCTCACCGCCAAGGGCATCCAGTGCCGTGTCTTCAACCGCTTCGTCCCCGTGATGACCCTCCGTCTCAACAACCGGGACCACCGTAAGCTGATGATCATCGACGGCAAGGTGGGCTTTACCGGGGGCATCAATCTGGCCGACGAGTATATCAACGTGAAAGAGCGCTTTGGCCACTGGAAGGACAGCGCCATCTTCCTAGAGGGGGACGCCGTCTGGTCCATGACGGTGATGTTCCTCACCATGTGGGACCACTGCTGCGGCTGGGATGAGGACTTTGACCGGTTCCGTCCCCCTGCCGCCCCGGTGCGCCCCTGGACCGGCTACGTCCAGCCCTACACCGACACGCCCCTGGACTACGAGACGGTGGGGCAGGCGGTCTACCTCAACATGATCGCCAAGGCCCGGAACTATATCTATATCACCACCCCCTACCTGGTCATTGACGTGGCCACCAACACTGCGCTGTGCAACGCGGCCAAAGCGGGAGTGGACGTGCGCATCATCACCCCCCACATTCCCGACAAGCGCTATGTGTTTGAGGTCACCCGCGCCCACTATCCACCGCTGTTAAGCGCCGGCGTCCAGATTTATGAGTACACCCCCGGCTTTATTCACGCCAAAAACTTTGTGGTGGATGACCGCTTTGCCACGGTGGGCACCGTCAATCTGGACTACCGCAGTCTGTTCCTCCATTTCGAAAACGGTATCTGGCTGTGTGAGGCGCCCTGCATCCAGGACATCCGCCGGGACTTTGAGGAGACCCTGCGGGTGTGTGAACCCATCACTCTGCGCCGCTTCAAGCATCTCAACATTCTCCTCCAGCTCTATCGGAGTATTCTCCGCGTCTTTGCTCCCCTGATGTAAGCATTTTCAGTGAGAAGACCGCCTGACAGGGCGGTCTTCTCTTTTTTCTCCTTCCGGCTTCTTTTAAACCCATGCCCTCATCTTCGGCAGACCATGTTTCGCCCAGGCTGAGGAGCCCCCCCGCTCTCCTGAACGCTCTTCTGCCCGGCGGCATACACTGAAGTTGGAGAGGAGGGCTTCCTTTGGAGAATACCAACATGACCACCTGCATGTGCGCCGTGGTCCTTTGCATGCAGAACTCCAGCCTGCTGGTTTGTGACTGCAGCACTCAGCAGAAGGTACTGGTCCACACCGACCAGGCCTGCTGCTTTTCCTGCGGCGACCGGGTGCGAATTGAATACAGCGGCATGATGACCATGAGCCTTCCGCCTCAGATCACTGCCCTGTGTATTTCCCGGATGTGCGGCTAAGACCGCCGGGGCCTGCCGGAAGGCCGGCCCTACTTATCCCTCTCCCGTGCGTAGGAGCCGTGGGGCTCCTCCGCACTTCTCTCCTGAAGTACGGACATGCACCAATCCGTACTTTCTGTGTCCAAATCGGACACAACAAACGCCGCCCTTTCCGGGCGGCGTTCCACATTTTATTTCCTCCAACATTTAGTTTGCCGGGAGGCTCCCAAGTTGGGAGCCTCCTTTGGCATGGGATGGCTTCAGCGGCAGCAGCCCGAGCGCACCTCCTGATAGCTCTCCTTACGGTCAATGCAGTTGGGTGGGAAGAACTCGTTGACAGGGAACTGAACCTTGCGGAACAGATCGCAGGGGTCCTCCCGGCAGTCGTCATGGCCGCAGGTGCACTCCTTCTCCGGCATGCAGTAGTCGTATACCGGCATGAGCAGCTGGGTGTCCCGCTCCAGCCGGATGATGGAGAACTGGCCCAGAGTGACGTAGAGGCGGTGCACATCGCCGCTGGTCATCAGCTCCTCCGGGAAGCAGGCAACTACGGCAGAAGGAATCTCCGAGCAGCCGCACTCACAGGGCCGGCACTGGCATACATCCACCAGCTTCAGATTGAGGATGATGGGGTCCACCGCCTCCACCACCGCGGTGGGCGCGGTGGTACCGGGCAGGCCCTGGGGATCCGGGCCGCACTTGGTCCCGGTGGACGTAAAGACCTTGGCGCTCCCCTCGCTGCCGAAGAGAACAACCCGCTTGTCAAAGACTGCCAGGCCGCAGATCTCCACCGGACGGGCGGCGCCCACAAAGGCGTCGGCGGTGATGCGGTAGAAGTACCGCACATCCACGGTGTAGCAGCCCCGGTTAAAGCTCACCGGCTCCACGTCGATGTACGCGTACAGAAGCTCCGCACAGCCCGCTTTGACGGATGTGGCCCGGTCAATGGCCTCCTGTGACCCCCGGGTGGGATAGATCCGCAGGTCCTCAATGCAGTCCTTATCTTTGCAGGAATCAAAAATTTTACTGGTGTGTATACACACGGCCTCCCGGATGCTGCGCTCCGCGTTGCTGACGGGGCCGGGCGTGACCATTTCTGGCATATGGCTCCCTCCTAATATTTGGGTGACTTGGGCGGCATGTTCCGCCCCGTTGGTTTTGCTTACACCCTATCATATGACCGGCCGTCTCTTTGGTGCATGCGCCTTTTCTCACAATCACTCTTGCTCTTTGCCTCAATTCTGGCTATAATATGGTCTGTTGAGACTGCTGTTCTGCCCTCTCAACCCACGTTATTTCTCTCCGCAATCTGAAAGGAGGCCCCTATGTCCGTTGGCTTTATTCAAAACGAGCTGGATCTGAAGCTGTTGGTGCTCTATATTATGGCCCGGGTGGCCCAACCCGTCACCTTCCCGCAGCTGCTGGAGCTGGCCCTGTGTGACGCAGGGGTGGACTACTTTTCCCTGACTCAGGCGGTAGAGCACATGGTGGCCACCGGCCAGCTGGCCCGGGACGGAGAACGCTACTCCATCACGGAAAAGGGCAAGCGCAACAGTGAGATCTGCCAGAGCAGCCTCCCCTACTCCGTGCGCATGCACTGTGACGAGAATCTGGTCAAGACCAACGACGCCCTGCGCCGGGAGGCCCAGGTCCAGTCCTTTGTTCAGGACCGTGAGGATGGCACCTGCACCCTCACCCTGCACTTCAGCGACTCCACCAGCCCTCTACTCAATCTCAGTCTGCTGGTACCGGACCGGACCATGGCCCTGTCCATGGCGGAGTCTTTCCGCAGCGACCCGGCCAGCATCTACCACGGCGTCATCTCTCTGCTCCAATCCAAACACGCTTCTCAAAGCAAGGAGGCCAATTCATGAGACGTTCCGACCGTGCTCAGAGTCTGGAATTTGCCCAGGCTCTCATTGACCGCTGTACCTACGGAGTGGTCGCAATTTCCACCGGAGAGGACACGCCCTACTGCCTGCCCCTCTCCCTGGTGCGGGTAGACAACCGCCTCTACTTCCACTGCGCCAAGCAGGGCCGCAAGCTTGATCTGCTGCGCCGCAACCCCAAGGTGTGCGTTACCTTTGTAGGGACCAGCGAACCGGCCTATGTGGAGTCCAACAACACCTTCACCGACTATTTTCAGTCCGCTATGGTCACCGGGACTGCGTCCGAGGTTCTGGATGACGATGAAAAAATTGAGGCTCTGCGGGCCCTGTGTACCAAAGTGACCCCCGAAGGCATGTCCGGCGACAATTTTGAACGCGCGGTATCCGGTAGTCTGGCCGTCACGGGCGTGTGGCGCATTGAGATGGAGGAAATTACCGCCAAGGCCAAGCTCCACAAATAAGCTCCAAAACACAGAAGGAGGAGAAACCCAAATGGGTTTCTCCTCCTTTTTCATCCCTACAAGCAGCCCGCCAGCAACTCCAGGGCCCGGGGTAAATGCTCCAGGGGAACCCCAGGGTAGTTGACCACCAGGACATGCTGCGGGGCGGAACCAGGCTGCAGCTGGTAGTCACTGAGGAAGGACAGGCGGATGCCCAGGGCCTCACACCGCTCGGCCAGTTCTTTGTCCGGTTGGTGGGTATCCAGCCGAAGCAGGAAATGGAGCCCAGCATTCTCCCCCATCACCTGGCAGCGTTTTCCCAACGGGCTGTCCGCCACCGCTGCAAGCACCGCGTCCCGCTGTCCCCGGTAAAAGACCCGCATCCGGTTCACGTGAGACTCAAAGTGGCCCTCCTCCAGGAATCTGGCCAGGGTATACTGCTCCATGGCCGGCACCGTGCAGGAGTAAAAGCCCAGCTTCCGGCGATACTCCTCCAGAAGGGTGGGTGGAAGCACCATATAGCTGATGCGCAGCGACGGGGCCAGCGAGCGGGAAAAGGTATTCATATAGAGCACCCGGTCCGCCCGGTCAATGCTCTTCAGCGCCGGTATGGGGAGGCCTGTAAAGCGAAATTCACTGTCATAGTCATCCTCAATGATATACCGTCCCTCCTTCTCCTCCGCCCAGCGCAGCAGGCTCTGCCGCCGGGCAATGGGCATAACGGTTCCGGTTGGAAACTGATGGTTGGGGGAGCTGTAGAGCACCTGCACCGCCGACTGCTCCACCAGCGCGGGCGGGATCCCCTGGTCATCCACCGGGATGGGTACTACCTCCGCCCCGTTGAGGCGGTAAATCCGGGCAGCCTTGGAATAGCCCGGGTCCTCCACCCCGTACACCCGCTCCCGGCCCAGCAGCTGCACCAGCAGATTGTAGAGGTACTCCGTCCCGGCCCCCACCACAATCTGCTCTGGAGAGACGGAAATTCCCCGGAATTGATACAGATGGTGCTGTATGGCCTGGCGCAGCCGGAGGGCACCGCTGTGAGGTGTGGCCTGCAGCAGCTGCTTGCCCTCCGCCGTCAGCACCTGCCGCATCAGCCGGGCCCAGACGGAGAAAGGAAAGCCCTCCGTGCCGCTGCCCCCCCGCTTTAGGTCCAGCAGCCACTGCTGTTCCGGCACCGGTTTCTCCTGCTGCAGTTGCTCCGGCCGCTCCGGCCGGCGCACCTCCACCGGTCGGACAAAGTACCCCCGCTTCTCCCGGGCATCCAGATAGCCCTCCGCCGTAAGCTGGGCGTAGGCGTTCTCCACCGTCACCACCGCCACCTGGAGGTGCTCCGCCAGCGCCCGCTTGGAGGGAAGCCGCTCCCCCGCCTGGATCCGCCCCTCCAGAATATCGCTCTTGATACACCGGTACAGGTATTCGTACCGGGCCAGGCTCCCTCGCCCCTCCATATCATAGGTTAACATGTGCCCCTCCATCTGGTCTTATAAAAAAGTTTTAAATTGGTTCTTTCTTTCATACCAGATATGATTAAAATACAACACAGACCAAAAAGCAAGAAAAACTTTGGGCTGATTCCGGTCCGTGTAAAGGAGCAACCTGCTATGTCCGATCGAAAATTGCACAAGCTGGTGTTGGGCGCGTTGTTTGCCGCACTGTGTACCATTATGACACTGGTGATTCAAGTCCCCTCCCCCATGCAGGGATACGTCAATCTGGGGGACTGCGGCGTCCTGCTCTCTGCCTGGATTCTGGGGCCGCTTTATGGAGCGGGTGCCGCGGGAATTGGCTCCATGCTGGCCGACCTCCTGTCCGGCTACGCCCATTATGCCCCCGGGACTCTTCTCATTAAGCTGGTCATGGCCGCGGTGGCCGGACTGCTGTTTGAAGGAATCAAGGGGCACACCCGCTCTGCCCTGCCTGCTCAGCTCGTCAGCGCGGCTGCAGGTGAGGCCATCATGGTAGTCGGCTACTTCGGATACGCCGGATTGCTGCTGGGCAACGGGCTGGCCGCAGCAGCTTCCATTCCGGGCAATGTGGTACAGGGCGTCTTTGGTCTGGCAGCCGCTGTCACCGTCTACGCCCTGCTAAGCCGCAGCCGCGCTTTGGCCCATCTGTAACATAGAAAAAGCGTGCGTTTCTTTGAAAACGCACGCTTTTTCTCTTCTTTAAATCCCCAGCAGCAGCACCGCAATGCGGAAATAGACCACCAGGGAGATGGCATCGGCAATGGTGGTGATGAGGGGGCTGGCCATGACGGCAGGATCCAGGTGGACCCGGCTGGCCAGGATGGGCAGGAAACAGCCCAGCAGCTTGGACACAATCACAGTGACAATCAGCGTCAGACTGACCACCAGAGCCACCGAAAAGGCCAGGTGGTTGAGCAGCATCAGCTTCGCCAGGTTCACCACCGCCAGGGTGATGCCGCACAGCAGGCCCACCCGGATCTCCTTCCAGGCCACCCGCATCCAGTCGCAGTACCGGATCTCCCCCAGGGAGAGGCCTCGGATCACCGTCACAGAGGACTGGCTGCCGCAGTTTCCTCCGGTATCCATGAGCATGGGAATAAAGGCAGTCAGCACCACCTGGGCGGCCAGGGCCGACTCATAGTGGGTAATAATGGCGCCGGTAACGCTGGCGGACACCATCAGAAGCAGCAGCCACACCACTCGGTTTTTGTATACGTCCCAAATCTTGGTCTGGAAATAGGGGCGCTCAGAGGGAGCCATAGCCGCCATGCGCTCCATATCCTCGGTGGCCTCCGCCTGGAGCACGTCCATGGCGTCCTCGGCGGTGAGGGTGCCCACCAGGTGGTTGTCATCGTCCACCACCGGCAGCTCCACCAGGTCCAGCCGGTCCATCAGAGCCACCGCCTGCTCCTGGTCGTCACGGGGAGAGAGCACGCCCACAGGCTTGCTCATCGCCTGCTCCAGCCGGGTGCTCTCCTGGGTCATAATGAGGTCCCGCACCGTGATAATCCCCAGAAGGGTGTAGTCCTCATCCACCACATAGCAGTTGGTCATAAAGTCCTTGGGTACGCCCACCTGGCGCAGCCGCACCAGCGCCTCCCGGGCCCGCATCTTGGGGGCGAGCATCAGGGGCTCCTGGGACATGATGGCCCCCACGGTCTGGGGCGCGGCCATCTTCACGTTCATGCTGGTCATGTTATTCATCATTGTTGGTTCCTCCTTGTCCTCGAAGTTAATGGTTTGCCCTTCGTGACAGGAGGTCCGGCAGACCGTGCCGGAGCTCAGCGTCCATTCCCATGGACACCGATGCCTGTGACATAGTCTGATTGACCGGGACCTCGACTGCCGCTGTCCATGGAATGTTCACCTCACTTTGTTCAAAGATTTACGCCAATAAGCAAAAAACACGCGTGCCGAACAGCGGCACGCGTGTCAGTTACGCCCTTTTCTGCCACCGTTCAAGCTTTAGCATCACAGGGCGGTGAAGTCGCGTTAGATTCTGCCTTGTTTTTCGACAGGACCTGTTCAAACCAACGTGAGATGTCTCCATCTCTTTGCGGCAGCGACCCATATCCCTGTGGTAGCCTTACCTACCGGATTACAAGGTTATTATACCTGCTTATTTGCAGTTCGTCAACCCAAAACCTTCAGTTTCAATTCTTAAGATTATTTTAAAACTACGTTTTCCTCTCCTAAGCGAGTCCGCAAATCCTCCAGCAGGGCCGGATGAATCTGACACCGGGAGCCCACCCGCTTTTTGCAGTCGGCAAAGTAGAGCACCACCTGGCTCTCCCCGGGGAAAAAGGACAGGGCCAGCCGCACCTTCCGCAGTCTGGGGTCCTCCCGGCTGGGCAGGCGCAGGTACAGGGTCTGCTGGTGCTGGACAGGTGCATCACCGGGGTCCCCCAGGGGGCGAATGGAGTCCACCATCAGCTGGGGCTCCTTCTCATCCCGGACGGAGATTTTGCCTGTGGCCAGCACGGCGTTATTCTCCCGGATATAATTGCCGCTCTCCTCCAGCACCCGTGAGAAGCACAGCAACTCCATGCCGCCGGTATCGTCCTCCAGATTGACATAAGCCATCAGTGTGTTGTTCCGCGTGGTGCGGGTCTTATAGGTGGAGATGACTCCGGCAATGGACACCCGCTGGTTGTCCCGGTACTCCCGGGGCCCGTCCTCCCGGTCAAAGTCGGTGAGGATGGAGCCGATGGGCACCGCCCCTTTCTGCCGGGCCATCTCCCGGTACTGATCCATGGGATGGCCGGAGAGATAGAGGCCGGTGGTCTCCTTCTCCATGCTCATGAGCTCCTGCGGGGTGTACTCCGGCAGATCGGGCAGATTCAGGGCAGGCAGTGCGGCCACCGTCTCCTGTTCTCCCCCGCCGAAGCCGAAGAGGTCCAGCTGGCCCTCCACATTGCGCTTACGGCTGGCGGCAATGCCGTCCAGCACCTGCCCGTAGACCTGCATCAGCTGGGACCGACGGCAGCCCATGCGGTCGAACGCGCCGGACTTGATGAGACTTTCCACCACCCGGCGGTTCAGATCCTGGTCGAACATCCGGTCGCAGAAGTCCATAAAATCTGTAAAGGGCCCTCCCTTTTCACGCTCTGTGAGCAGGCCGTTGATGAAGGAGCGGCCCACTCCCTTCAGGGCCACCAGGCCAAAGCGGATGCCCTCCCCTACCACGGTGAAGTCAGCCTGAGACTCGTTGACGTCAGGAGGTAATAGCTGGATGCCCATGGAGCGGCACTCTGCGATGTACTCGGCCACCTTCTCGGTGGAGTCCAGCACGGAGGTGAGCAAGGCTGCCATGTACTCCTTGGGATGGTGGCACTTGAACCAGGCGGTCTGGTAGGCCACCACAGCGTAGCACACGGCGTGGGCCTTATTAAAGGCGTAGTTAGCGAAGTCGTAGATCTCCTGGTAGATGGCCTCGGCCGTAACCTGAGGGATGCCGTTGGCCACACATCCGGCAATGTTCCGCTCCGGATCGCCATGGATGAAGGTGTTTTTCTCCTTCTCAATCTCTTTGGCTTTCTTCTTGGAGATGGCCCGGCGCACCATGTCGGCCTGGCCCAGGGAATAGCCGCCCAGCTGCTGGAAGATCTGGATCACCTGCTCTTGATAGACGATACAGCCGTAGGTGTTGGACAGGATGGGCTCCAGGGCCGGGTGCTTGTAGGTAATCTTGTCCGGATTCTGCTTGCAGGCGATAAACCTGGGAATGGATTCCATGGGGCCCGGACGGTAAAGGGCGATGATAGCGGTGATATCCTCGATGTTCTGGGGCTTCAGGCTGAGGCACACGCCGGTCATGCCCGCCGACTCCATCTGGAACACGCCCGCTGTGCGGCCCTCAGACAGCATGGCCATGGTCTCCGGGTCGTTCTCCGGGATGTTTTTTACTGTAAAGTCAGGTTCCTTGCTCCGGACCATTTTTGTTGCGTCATCCAGAATGGTCAGGTTGCGCAGGCCCAAAAAATCCATTTTTAGCAGGCCCAGTTCCTCCAGCGTAGTCATGATATACTGGGTGACGGGCAGGCCGTCGTTGGTGGCCAGGGGCACATAGTCACACACCGGTCGACTGGTGATGACTACGCCAGCGGCATGGGTGGAGGTGTTCCGTGGCATGCCCTCGATGGCCATGGCGGTGTCAATGAGCTTCTTGATCCGCTCATCTCCCTCGTAGGACTCCCGCAGCTGCTTGGACAGCTTCAGGGACTCCTCCAGGGTGATGTGCAGGGCCCCAGGCCCGCTGGGGATCTGTTTGGCCAGGGCGTCCACCTCGGCGTAAGGAAAGTTCAGCACACGGCCAACGTCCCGTACCGCCCCCCGGGCGGCCATGGTACCGAAGGTAACAATCTGGGCCACGTGGTCGTTCCCGTACTTCCGATTTACATAATCAATGACCTCCTGCCGCCTGCGGATGCAGAAGTCAATGTCAATATCCGGCATGGACACCCGTTCCGGGTTGAGGAATCGCTCGAAGTACAGGCTGTACTTCATGGGCTCCACGTCGGTGATGTTCAGGCAGTAGGACACCATGGAGCCGGCGGCGGATCCACGGCCAGGGCCCACAGGGATGCCGTTCCCCTTGGCGAAGGCAATGAAATCGGAGACAATGAGGAAGTAGTCCACAAAACCCATTTTCCGAATCATGGCCATCTCATAGCGCAGCTGCTTCAAATACTCCTCGGGCCCATCGGGATAGCGCCGGGCAAAGCCGTCCATACACAGCTTCTCGAAGTAGGCGTCTCCGTCGGTGTAGCCCTCGGGGAGCTGAAAGTGGGGCAGGTGATACTTGCCGAATTCAAACTCCACATTGCAAAGCTCCGCAATCTTGGCGGTATTCTCCAGGGCCTCGGGGCAGTTGGGGAAGAGAGCGGCCATCTCCTCCTCGCTCTTCACATAGAACTCCTGGGTCTCAAACTTCATCCGCCCCGGGTCGTCCAGTGTCTTGCCCATCTGAATGCACATGAGGATGTCCTGGGTCTCTGCGTCCTCCCGGCGCAGGTAATGGGCATCATTGGTGGCGATAAGGGGGATCCCCGTCTCCTCGTGAAGGCGCATGAGCCCGGCGTTTACCTGCTGCTGGGCGGCGATGCCGTGGTCCTGCAGCTCCAGGTAGTAGCCGTCCTCACCGAATAGCTCCCGCATCTCCAGGGCCACCGCCTTGGCCTGGTCGTACTCCCCCGCCAGCAGCAGCTTGGGCAGCTCGCCGCCCAGACAGGCCGAGCAGGCGATGAGGCCGCCGCAGTGCTCCCGCAGCAGGTCCATGTCGATGCGTGGCTTGATGTAAAAGCCCTCCAGGAAGGCCTGGGACACCATATAGGACAGGTTGCGGTAGCCCTCCTCATTCCGGCACAGCAGCACCAGGTGGCGGGACTCGGCGTCAAACTCATGGACCTTCTGGAACCGGGTGCGGCCCCGGGGGGCCACATACACCTCGCAGCCGATGATGGGTTTGATGCCCGCCGCCTTGCAGGCCCGGTAGAAGTCAATGACCCCGTACATGACCCCGTGGTCGGTGATGGCCACCGCCTCCTGACCCAGGTCCTTTACCCGCTCCACCAGCTTCTTGATGCGGCAGGCTCCGTCCAGCAGGGAGAATTCCGTATGCAGATGTAAGTGGACAAAGGACATGGGGTACTCTCCTCTCCGGGGCGTTTCGGCCCCATCACTCCTTCATTTCCTGTTCCAAAAATTGCAGCACCCGCCGCCGACGCCCTGCCATACATCCATTGACCAGAAGAATCACCCCAATGGGAAGGGCCAGCCACGCCGCTGCAAAGAGGGCCATCAGCACCAGGGGCACGCCAAACAGGACGCCCACCAGCACGGCAAGCAGCCACAGCACCAGCAGCCATTTTCCGGACAACACAGCGGATACCGAAAAACCGCCTGTTACCACACAGCCCTTTTCTTCCCCTGACACCCGCCCCACAAAGGGGATCTGTCCGTAAATTTGCAGAGAGCCGCAGTCCATCAGACGTATCTCGTCTCCAGAGACTTCCGCCCTGAGCCTTCCTCCGGTGTGCTGCTCTGCCCGATGGCGCAGCAGATGTCGAAATTCTTCCGCTGTCAGCTGACTGTGAAAGACATATCGCCTCATAGCTGCACCTCCATCAGGCTCCGCTTACTCCTCCGCCGCCTGTTTCAGCGTCTCCCCTGTCAGGCGGTACACCGTCCACTCGTCCATGGGAACGGCCTCCATCCCCTTGGTGTAGAACTCAATGGAGGGGGTGTTCCAGTCCAGGCAGGACCACTCCAGCCGTCCACAGCCACGCTCCACCGCCAGGTGGGCCAGGTGCTTCAGCAGGGCTTTGCCGTAGCCGTGGCCCCGCTCCTCGGGCAGGACGAACAGGTCCTCCAGGTAGATGCCGGCACGGCCCAGGAAGGTGGAGAAATTGTGGAAGAACAGAGCAAAGCCCACCGTCTTCTCCCCTGCCTGGGCGAAGATGACCTCCGCCTTCTGCTTCTCAAAAATCCACTCCCGCAGAAGTTCAGGCGTGGCCACCACCTGGTCAGCCATGTGTTCGTACTCCGCCAGGGCGCGAATAAAGGATAAAATCAACGCCTCGTCTCCCGGCTGGGCCGGACGAAAAGAAACTGCTTCCATTGTTTTCACTCTTTCTATTTGAATTTTTATAAATAGCGTTTTGGGTTGGGGAGCTGTGACAGAAAGTCAATGGCTTCCCGCTGTGCTCTGCCGTCAAACCGGGCGGCAGGCACCGTCACCTCCGCCCGCTTTCCCCGGCGCAGCTGAATCGCTACCCCGGCCAGGCCTCCGCCCGCCGTCAGTCCCCGGTGGAAGGTCACCGTCCATGATCGGCGCAGCAGGAAATTCATTCCCTCGTAGGGATACATTTCCCGGGAAAAGCGGGTTTTGACCACCACTTGGTCCGCCTCAAAGACGATTTCCTCGCCCCGGCGGTACAGGCTCCACAAAATCCCGGCCAAAATCAGCCCGCCGCCCACGGCACACAGGATGCCTTCGGCCCCGGCCATCCCCAATAGCAGGATCACAAGGCCAAAAAAGCAGAAAAACAGCAGCCCCGCCGCAATCCGCTCCGGCGGGACCTTCAGCACAATGGGCGTGCGGTCACAGCTGGACATCCCGGCTCCTTTCTCAGGCTTGTGTCTCTTCCTTTCCCAGTTCCACCAGCTTCCGCAGCCGATGGTTCAGGGCGGATTTTGTGATAGGTGGATCGCACTGCTCCGCCAGCTGGGACAGAGTATCCTCCGGGTGGGCCAGGCGAAGAGCCGCCGCCTCCCGCAGCTTGTCCGGCAGCAGAGCCAGCTTTCCGCTCTCCTCCAGACGGCGGATGGCCTCCATCTGGGCCATGGCCGCCTCCACCGCCTTGTCCAGGTTGGCGGCATCACAGTTGACCCGGCGGTTCACGCTCCCCCGCAGGTCCTTCTCCAGCTTGGCGTTCATAATCTCCATGGCAGACAATGGCGCCCCGATGGAGGTGAGAAAATCCTCAATACGGTCGCTCTGCTTGAAGTAGATCACTGCGTTGCCCTTGCGCTGGGCCGCCTTAGGCTCCAGCTCCATCTCCCGCATCAAGGCCAGCATCTCCCGGCTGACGCTGAGGTGGGAGGTGGCCAGTTCCAGGTGATACCCCTTTCTGGGGTCGGTCACTGACCCCCCCGCCAGAAAGGCGCCCCGGAGAAAGGAGAGCCGGCAGCAGCTCTCCTCCAGGACCGCAAAATTGATGTGCAGCGCCAGCGCACTCGGGTCACCCCCGAAGACCTGCTGGATGGTTTCCAGCTTCCGGGGCTGGGTGATGGAGAAGATGTGCTTCCCCTCCCCCTCCGGCAGCCGGTCAAAGGTCAGCTTGAAGGCCTTCTTGAACAGGGCGGGCAGACGCTGAGCAAAGGCGTCGCTCTCCGTGATGATACGGATCTCCTCCGCGGTGTAGGTATTGCTGTAAAGTAATATCCCATAACACTCCGCCTGAGCACAGCATTTGCGGCTCAGTGCGGTGCGGCACAGCTCGTTTTTTACCTCTCCGGCAAAGGACATGCTTACTCCTCCAGTATGTACCGCCGCTCGCCCCGGAAGATCCGCATCGCCCGCTGGCGGTAGACGTCCAGGATGGCTGCGGCCAGCTTATCCGGGTCGTGGCGGGCGTAGTTGCCTCCCTCCGAGGCCAGCGGACGCTCCACCAGCTCCAGCCCCATGGCGGCAATACGCTCCCGGTCCATTACCAGGGGTGCCGCGTCCTCTTTTCGGTACCGCTCCACCAGGCCGGGGTGCACCGGAGCAGAGTTGGCCAGACACAGATCCACCATGTCCGGCACCCCGTGGGTAAGCAGCGCCTCCACATGGTCGGCGGCGGTATAGCCCTCGGTCTCCCCCTCCTGGGTCATGATGTTGCAGACATAAATCTTAGGTGCCGTGGAGTCGGCAATGGCCTGGGCCACCCCAGCCACCAGCAGATTGGGAATCACGCTGGTATAGAGGCTGCCGGGACCCAGCAAAATCAAATCCGCCTCCCCGATGGCCTCCAGGGCGGCGGGCAGCGGTTCAGGATTCTCCGGGATCAGGTTGACGTGGTCAATGCGGCAGTCCTGCTCCTTCTTGCAGTTGTAGATCTTGGACTCCCCCACTACCCGGGCCCCGTTTTCAAACACCGCCTCCAGCTGCACATCGGCGCTGGTGACGGGGATAACCCGTCCGGTGATGGCCAAAACCTGGCTCATCTGGCTCACGGCCTCCTCAAAGGAGCCAGTCACCCCGTTGAGGGCAGCCAGGATGAGGTTTCCAAAAGACTGTCCCGCCAGCGTTCCCTCGGTGAAGCGGTAGGTCAGAAGGCGCTCCATGATAGGCTCGGTATTGGCCAGAGCCTCCATGCAGTGGCGGATGTCGCCCGGCGGGGGCATGCCGATATCCCGGCGCAGCATTCCCGACCCACCGCCGTCATCAGCCACAGTAACGATGGCGGTCAGATTTTTGGTGTACTTTTTCAGGCCCCGCAGCATGGTGGACAGCCCGGTTCCGCCGCCCACGGCGACAATCTTCGGGCCCCGCTCCCACTGCTGCAAACTGGGCAGGGTATTTGGCATGGTCTGCTCCTTTCCCGCAGAGAATTCCGCAGCTTAATTACGTCCTAAATCCCGGTGGCTCTCAGAGACCGGGTAGCCCTTCTCCCCAATGAGGCCGGCCAGCGCATGGGCAATGGCCACCGAACGGTGATGCCCACCGGTACAACCAACAGCTATGACCAGGGCGGTCTTTCCCTCCTCCTCATACCGGGGCAACAGCCAGGTGACAAAGTCTCCCAGCCGGTTTAAAAACTCCTGGGTCTGTCCGCCGGAAAACACATAGTCCCGCACCCCCTGGTCCAGGCCGGTCAGCGGCCGCAGCTCCGCCACATAGTAGGGGTTGGGCAGGAACCGCACGTCAAAAACCAGGTCCGCCTCCATGGGCACCCCGTGCTTAAAGCCGAAGGAGGTTACCCGCACATCCATCCGTCCCTCCAGGGTGCCCCCCTTGGCAAACAGGCGGCGAAGCTCCCCCTTGAGCTTGGCGGTGGACAGGTTGGAGGTGTCAATGATGTACTCCGCCCTCTCCCGCAAAGGAGCCAGCATCCGGCGCTCCAAGGCGATGGCCTGCTCCAGGCTGTCGCAGGACTCCGCAAGCGGGTGGCTGCGGCGGGTCTCCTTGTAGCGCTTGATGATGGTCTCGTCCGAGGCCTCCATAAACAGGATGCGGTAGGAGCATTTCATATTTTTCAGGTCGCGCAGGGCCTGAAACAGGCTTTCAAAATTGGTTCCGCCCCGAATATCGGTGACCAGAACCACCCGGTCATATTCCCCCGAACCCGCCATGCCTAGCTCAGCAAACTTGGGAATCAGGGGCGCGGGCAAATTATCCACACAGAAAAAATCCAAGTCCTCCATGATGGAGGCCGCCTTACTTTTTCCAGCCCCGGACAGTCCGGAAATAATCACAAATTCCATTCTCTCTCTTCCTCTCTCGGGCACGCACCGCCGCTGGGGGCATCACTTCAGGACCCGTACCTCCATCTCCAGCTCCACGCCGGTCTGGTCCAGCACTCGGGTCCGCACCTGCTCCACCAGCTCCAGCACGTCTTTGCAGGTTGCCCCGCCCCGGTTGACCACAAAGCCTGCATGCTTTTCCGATACCTGAGCTCCGCCCACCGTCAGCCCCTTCAGGCCGCACTGATCAATAAGGGCGGCGGCGTAGTACCCCTCCGGGCGCTTGAACATGGAACCGGCACTGGGATATTCCAAGGGCTGCTTGTCATGGCGGCGGGCAGACAGCTCCTCCATCTTGCTGCGGATTGTCTCCGTATCCCCCGGCTTCAGCGCCAGTCTGGCCCCCAAAATCAGACGGGTTCCGTCCGAAAAACAGCTGTGCCGATAGCCAAAGCCGCACTCCGTCACCGTCTCCACGGTGCCCTGAGCGGTCAGGCAGGTAACGCTCTGCACCACCTGAGACATTTCGCCCTCATAAGCGCCGGCGTTCATGGTCACCGCACCGCCCAGAGAGCCGGGAATCCCATGGGCAAATTCCAACCCTGTCAAGCTCCGATCCCGGGCAAACACGGCAAGGCGGGCCAGCGGGACGCCGCTGCCTGCCAAAATATCCTGTCCCTGCAGCCGGCACTCTTCCAGCCCCGGGACGGTTTTCACAATAAACCGCTCAATTCCTTCGTCAGCCACCAACAAATTAGAGCCGTTTCCCATAAAAAAGGGTTCGATCTCCAGCTCCGCCGCCGTTTTTACTGCGGCAGCAGCCTCCTCCACGGTGTGGGGAAGTGCCATCAGAGCCGTCGGACCGCCAATATGAAAGGATGTATGCCGGGACATGGGCTCCTGAATACGAAGCTCCAGCGACGGGCAGCAACGGGAAAGCTTCTCCCGCAGGTGAACAAATTGATCCATATATAGACCTCCCGCAATCTGCAGTACGGTTCTCATATCATGTCAAAACCGCAAGTAGGATGGATTCAGTCGACGTTATTATAGCAAATTTCCCGCCGGAATAGAATAGCCCGGCAGATAAAATCCATTTACCTGTTTTAAAAAAGCCGCCGCCCGATAGGCGGCGACTTTGGGCAGAATGGCGTTTGTTCACCCTATCTGCTGCTCAATTCAGTTATGTGGTTAACGCTCTTCAGCGCCGGACTGCTGGTTCTCCTCCGCCCGGGGCGCCCGTCTGGAGCTGTCCGGACCAGGAATCGGTTTGAACTCGGGCTCCGGATCCATGGCCAGTTTGGTGGCAACACAGCGGTTAATGGGCGTTCCGAGGCTATGGAACTTCTCCTCATAGTCCGTCATCACGCCCTGTACTCCGTGCTCATGTAAATTCCGTGTCACCTGGGAGAGCTGATAACCTGCCTTGGGGAACTGGAACAGGGAATATTCAAACAGCGGCTTGTTGTCCGTCTTGAAGTGTATCTCTCCCCCCTCCTTCAAAATTCCACGATACAGAATCAGGAAATTCTCGTGCGTCAGACGACGGCGGGCATGGTGACTGGAGGGCCACGGGTCACAGAAATTGATGTAGAGCAAATCAACCTCGTCCGGCGCAAAACAGTCCCGAAGCTGAGCGGCGTCGCCGTCAATAAAATAGACGTTATCCAATCCGAGATCCCGGACCCGCTCCATAGCGACAATCATGGCATCCGGCACCCGTTCTACCGCAATATACAGCGCCTGCGGATTCTGCCGGGCGGTTTCAGCCGTAAATCGCCCCTTGCCGCAGCCAAGCTCCAGACGCACCTCATGTGCTTCCGGCTTCAATTCCCGCCAGCGTCCACGATATTCCTTCGGATTCTGAATCAACAGCTTGGCACACTGCTCCATACGCAGGTCCAGATTCGGTTTTTTTCTCATTCTCACGGGGATCACCTCGTTGATATGTTGGTTTTAAATGTTGGATTGTTTTTTATCCTACCACACCAAAGGAATACTTGCAATCCTTTGGAAAATATACTATACTGTTACAGCTACCCGTTAGTTTAAAAACCGCACACTACAAGTGGATGTAGCGCAGTTGGTAGCGCGCTTGCTTTGGGAGAAACCGCCCGGGCAGTCCCACAATTTCATATCGGGGTGTTGCGCAGTTGGTAGCGCGCCTGCTTGGGAGCGTGAGGCCCAGGTTCGGGCCGCAGTTCTCGGAAAACCCGGAAAGCCTTGGGACAACAGGGCTGACGGCACTTTCCCCCTCGCCGGTAACTGGTCAAAAATCGGCGTTGACCACATGTTTGACCACAATTGGAAAATTTCATATCCGGGTGTAGCGCAGTTGGTAGCGCGCTTGCTTTGGGAGGATACGCCCGGGCAGTCCTACAATTTCATATCGGGGTGTTGCGCAGTTGGTAGCGCGCCTGCTTTGGGAGCAGGAGGCCCGGGGTTCGAGTCCCCGCACTCCGACCAATTTTGCAGAAAAACCGCCTGTTCAGGCGGTTTTTCTGCATTTTGAGTTTGGTTTTTGCGGTTTTGAAGATTGCTGTTTTGTGGTGGTTCCAGGGGCGGAGATGCGGTGGACACGCGAACGAGGATAGCCGCCGAAACCGCCAAATCCCTAACCCATCCCTAACCGACACGACCACTGTATTCTTCCGTTGTGGATACGAGGATTTCTTGAGTTTTCCAGAGTTATCCTTTATAATAGTTCTACGGTGCGTCTTTGTGCCACCAAAGCAGCCGTGTGGGTGTGTTCCCATGCGGCTTTTTTGTAAAAGGGGCAAATGTATATGTGGGCTAAGAGAATTAAATGTGAACAGCATTTAGAATACAGTGCAGGTGTAGGCGACACAGAATATTATGAATACGAATGTCCTTGTGGAAAAGGAACCATTATTGAGGAACATGACAATATTCCAGGATTTAGAAATCATAGTGTATATCTTCACTGTGACTTATGCAGTGGGAAGTACTTTATCGATACTTCTGCTGGAATAAGAAATTGGAGAATCGTTCAAAAGAGGGTGAACAGGATGAAAACACAACCGTATATTTGTCGAGTTCATATCGAAAACTTCAGAAACTTCCATTCAGTAGATTTTTCTCTTGGTGAAAAGCAGGTATTAATTGGCGAAAACGCAGTTGGCAAAAGCAATCTTCTTTACGCACTTCAACTGATTCTTGATCCAACGCTTTCCGAAAAAGACCGAATGCTTGAAGAATCCGATTTTTGGGATGGTATAGAAACCCCTATGGATAATGGTCAACATATATTAATCGAGATTTATCTCGCAAATTTTGAGGACAACAAGAATTTACTTGCTCAGCTGGCTGATGCGTCAGTGATGGTAGAAGGAAAAGAAACACTAAAAATCAGCTACAAATTTTTCAAAAAAGATGCTGCGAAACCAGACTATAGTTACATCATCTATAAGGGAAATGATGAAAGTCGAGCTTTTACATATGAAGATCGAAAAATACTTAACATTCGTGTGATAAAAGCCATCCGTGATGTTGAGGCAGAGATGAAAAGTTCCAGAACTTCTCCTCTAACTCAAATTATTAAACAAAAATATACCGTTAGCAAGGATGTACTTTCAGAGATATCGAAAGCTCTTGATGAAAAAGGCGCAGATACTTTACAGATTGGTCAAGTAAATGATTTGGAGAGTAGATTGCAGCGGTTATTGAATGACATGGTGTCCTTTAGTGCGAATGAGTTCAATGTTTCACTAAAAACAATGAATATTGATGCAACTAAACTTCTTTATGCCCTACGACCTCTTATTAACAGTCGTGAAACAGGTAACACAAGCTTGGGAATCAACAATATCCTTTATGTAGCTTTGATTTTACTGCTCATAGAAGATGATACGATTAAAACATTTCTATCTGGTGATTTATATCGTGAATTGTTAGCGCAGGATCATGAGCGGTTGCTTGAAAAAAGTTATAAAAAATCCACCAGCTCTGATGACTACGTCTTAAACCTTGCGGCTCTGCAGGATACTACATTATATGACAATCTGTATGCGTTCTTTTCAGATTGTGTTCCAACAGCAAATGGCGTCACCATTCTTGCTGTCGAGGAGCCTGAATCGCATCTCCATCCTATTTATCAACGGCTCCTCTATCGCCATATTATGAATAAAACTAATACATCTGTGATGATTACAACTCACTCAACGCATATATCTTCAGTTGCACCCATTACATCTCTTGTTCATCTAATCACTACAAAAGATGGAACCACAGTAAAAACAACAGCGGACATTGATTTGTCTGCAGACGATTATTCAGATTTAACGCGATATATTGATGTCAAACGAGGAGAACTCTATACCGCTAAAGGCATCATTTTTGTAGAGGGAATTTCCGAAGAATATTTAGTGCCCAGTTTTTCAAAAGCCAAAGGAATCGAGCTTGATCGTCTGGGTGTAGCGATTTGCAACATAAATTCAACAAATTTCGAGCCATATTGTCGCTTTGCCAATGCACTTGGCATCCCATATGTGATTATTACAGATGGTGATTACTATCATATAGTTGATGAAAAGAAACATTTTGGAGATCTTGAAGATGCAAGCCATGTAGACAAAGGATTTGATGGGCTCGACCGTATTTATCAAATGTATCAAGGCACTGTTGACCCTGAGTACACTCGTTGGGATTACAATCAAAAACGCAAATACTTTGCAACGCTTGGCGCCTTTGTTGGTGAACACACACTTGAGGTGGATCTTTTCAAAAAGTCTACTGAACAAGATCGAAATATTTTATGTTCTGTTTTTAATCAATTAACAAAGGGTGGCCATACTCAGAAGAATAATTTCTCTGCTGAACTTTCCGCTGGTATGTATCACAAATGTCTCTCCAAAATAGAGTCAACTTATAGCGGGATTGGTAAAGGTCGTTTTTCTCAGCGGTTAGCCAATCAAGTATCTGCATCAATGGTTCCAGATTATGTGTCAGATGCGATTGATGCAATTGTTACAAAAGTCAGGTGAATATAGTGAATGCTTATTTTGAGACAAAGCTGCAGGAAATAAGCAAAGATAGAATGCAATTTGCAGCATATACAACTGAAAAAAGCACAGTTGTAATTGCCGGGCCCGGAAGTGGAAAAACGACTGTGTTAACTCTAAAAGTTATGCAGCTATTATCTGAGAAAATCCATTCTCCACGGGGACTTGCATGTTTAACATATAGTACAGAGGCTGTCCGCGAATTCAAAAGCCGGTTGGTGAAGTTAGGGCTGGAAAAGCGCAAGAATGTTTTCCTTGGTACGGTTCATAGCTTTTGTCTTGCAGAGATTATTACTCCTTTCGCAGCTTTATATCCTCAATATAAAATACCCCTGCCAATCCGAATCATTTCTGAAGCTGAAAAGAATCATCTTTTTTATGCTCAGAATTATGAGGGAAATCCCAAACTCAATGATGTAGATAAAGAGCGCACAAGAAATATCAAAGGAATTAGCCGCGTTGCGATAGAAAGCTACGATATTGCACTAAAGGCTGCCATCTCTTTTGAAGAACTCTTGATAGAAAACGGCTATCTTGATTTTATCAGTATGGTGAAAAAATCTGTAGAACTCATTAGCAATGAATCCTATGTACGCAAAGCACTTGAGGCTAAGTATCCTTGGATTATTGTCGATGAATATCAGGATTTAGGAAAACCGCTTCATGAACTTATTTTAACACTGTTAAATCTTACAAAAATCAAGGTCTTTGCTGTTGGGGACGCAGATCAATCAATTTATGATTTCCAAGGTGCAGCTCCTGATTACCTTATAGAATTAAGCCAACGCCAAGATGTTTCCTGCATTCATCTGAAAAACAATTATCGAAGCTCACAGGCAATAGTGGATGCCTCGGAATACATTCTGAACAGCAGCCGGGGATATATTGCTTCTGGAAAGTTTCGAGACTACCATGCCAAATTGGAATTTATCGAATGTTCCGCTGGGATGGATGAACAATATAATAAAGTAATTGAGCAGATATGTAAATTTCATGCGGAAGGTACGCCATACCATGAAATAGCAGTTTTAGTCGCTAATAACAAACAAATAGCAGAATTAGCGCAGGAATGCTCCAGGCAAAATATCCCTGCATATATTGCCCGCCAGACTTTTAGATTAACAGAACTTATTGTCTGGATTCAAAACTGTGCAAAGTGGATCTCGGACAAGGCTTCCGTTTCATTTGATGAGATCTGCTCAACTTGGAAATCGTTCATTCCTGAAAAGCGGATTATTAGTGAAGATGAATACCTCTTGCTTAAAAAGACCATTTATCAGACTTTAACTGCGAGTAAGGTGTATACGGACAATCTATTGGAATGGTTACTCTATCTTGACAAAGCAGTGGGCATTACTACTACTTTTGCTGCTTCAGAGCGATATCCTGATGAGATTGATAATTTCAATAAGTTACTTGAAACAGCACGAAGCCACGATGAACAGCTAACAACAATGTTTCTAACACGGCTTGGTATTCCAGAAAATCAAGTTATCTTAACGACCAGGCATAGTTCCAAAGGACTCGAATTTGATGTTGTAATTTTGACGGGCATGGAAAAGGACAGCTTTCCAAGTTACTATGATAATACTCCAAGAAAACTTGAAGAAGCCAGAAGGCTTTGTTTTGTATCAGTTAGTCGTGCAAGGAAAGCGTGCATTCTCATCCGTTCAAAGAACTTGCAAGGTAAGTATGGCCGATGGTTCAGTAAAGAGCCTTCGCCGTTCTGGGTTGCATTGCAGGAATTTCAAAATAGTCGAAGTGATAAATGATATTCCACACCAGATATCACATCCTTTACCACATCTTAAAGGGATTCCCTGGATAACACAAGTAAGCCAGGGAATCCCTTTCCTTATCTATCCTACTTTTTCGAACGGGATCACCTTGCACCGGCTCTCCTCCG
>NZ_JBYUOW010000004.1:0-317629 GCF_058136395.1 Pseudoflavonifractor sp. HNCC25GI2 | reverse complement strand
ATCTGCCTAATTTAGTTATGATATACATGATGAATTGTGCAGTACATCCAAGGAAGTAAACTAGCTCAAAAAGTTATGAATTTCTCCAAATTCTCTTGATTTATACATCAAGAACATGGAGAAGCTCATCGATATGCTGGAGGACAACGACGACGTCCAGAACGTGTACCACAACTGGGAGCAGGACTGAGACTGCACCTCATCATTTTTTGTAACGGCGTAAAAGCGGGTTTGGACGTTTCCAGACCCGCTTTTTATACTGTCCAAGCTCCCTGAAACAGATTGACGGCAGGCCGTTTTATCTGCTATGATGAAGAAAATGATATGGAAAGGGGAGCGGTCAAGTTATGAACTGCAAGCACTGCGGTCGACCTCTGGACGAGGCTCAGGAGCGGGGAGACTATAAATCCTGTCCTCACTGTTCCCAAAACAGCGATGAGCACATCTTTTACCCGAAAGCAAAGTTTGGTTGGACGGAGCGGCGCGTCACCGCAAAGAATCCCACGGGAATCCAAAGCTGGTGCGCCGCATGTCGCGGCAACCATAGCGGGCCGTATTCTGACGGTATAAAATGCAGTGAGCTTTAAGGGCAGCCCACACTCAGTTTGCTCAAGGAGGAACAGGAGAGCGGAACGCGTTCTCTTGTTCCTTTTATTGACCCGCCAAAACAAGCGTGCTATATTGTTATAGAATTTAAATCGTTCTCAGCAGGGAGGTGTTTATCCTCCTCTGATAAGAGTATTGTTTTAGGTCAACAAAATAAAAATTTTGTTGACCCTAGTGGAGGTGAAACACGCATTTCATGCATCCTGACTACCGTACCGAGGCTCCGCCGCTGATCCGGGACTTCTTGGTCTATCATGAGACCATTCAAGGACATTCCCGACGCACCGTAGATGAATACTATCTTGATCTCCGGAGCTTCTTTCGTTTTATCAAGCAGGATAAACACTTAGTTCCGGACCACCAGCCGTTTGACTCCATTTCCATTGATGATGTGGACATCCATTTGGTCCAGTCCATTACTTTGACTGATGTCTACGCCTACATGAATTACCTGTCTCGTGACCGTGGTTTAAATGCCGCTTCCAGAGCCCGTAAGGTTGCGACCATTCGTTCCTTCTATAAATATCTGACCAACAAGGCCAAACTGTTGGAGCAAAATCCAGTTCAGGAACTGGATTCTCCCCGTCAAAAAAAATCCTTGCCCAAGTATCTGAATCTGGATGAAAGCGTCCAGCTTCTGGCCAGTGTCGACGGAAAAAACTCCGTCCGCGATTACTGTATTCTGACGCTGTTTTTAAATTGCGGTCTGCGTATTTCTGAACTGGTCGGCCTGAACAAAACAGATGTTCGAGGAAATCAACTCCGTGTGCTTGGCAAAGGCAACAAGGAACGGATTCTCTATTTAAATGAAGCCTGCCAGCAGGCTCTTCAGGACTGGCTGACAGAACGGGATGCTATGACCCTGGTTGACCAGAACGCCCTGTTTGTGACGCTGCAAAACCGGAAGCGTATCACCACTGCCGCCGTTCATAAGCTGGTGAAAAAGCACTTGTCTGCCGCGGGTCTGGACAGCACCCAATATTCCTCCCATAAGCTGCGCCACACGGCGGCCACGCTGATGCTGCAAAATGGCGTGGATGTGCGAACCCTCCAGGAGGTTTTGGGCCACGATCATCTGAATACAACGCAGATCTATACCCATGTCGACAGCGAGGATTTGCGCGTTGCGGCACAGGCCAATCCCTTAGGTAAAATAAGGCAAACAAAAAAGGCTCCCTCAAACAATAGTAAATCAGAACAGAAATGAGGTTTCTTATGAATATTCTTTATGGTGTTCTCTGCTTTTTAGCGCCGGTCGGCATGCTTTTGATGGGTATTCTTTGGAAAATAACGCCTCCCCCCTTTCAAAAAAGCGGACTCTCCTATAATACGGAGCTGACCCGAAGCAATCCGGAGGCGTGGGAGACGGCACATCGCCATTGCAGCAAGCTATGGATCCGCATCGGCATCATCAGCGGCTGCGTCAGCGGTATCCTGCTGAAGCTGTTTTCGGCCTCAGTGGCGTCCTTTTGGCTGTGGCTTATCGTAGGACAGATGGCACTGTTCTGCGTCTCCGTCTTTATGGTTGATTTACTGCTTAAAACACAATACGGCGGAGAGAAGAAAGAATAAAAAAGCAGGGCACGTTGTGCCCTGCTTTTTATTCTATTACATGGAAATCAGCTCATATTCGCGGGAACCCAGGCCAATTTTCTCAGCATGCTCCAGGCAGGAACACCATTCGGATTCCGGAGTGGAGTTGCGGAAGTGGTCATGATGGTCATGGAAATTGGGATCGGCCAAGTTGCGGGCCAGCTGGCTTCCAGGCATAGGCGTGGCCGCCAAGCAGGCATCCACGCAGGCCTGATCCAAAGCCAGGGGGTCGAAGGATGCAAACATACCGATGTTGGGCAGAATGGGCACATCGTTTTCGCCGTGGCAGTCGCAGTTGGGAGACACATCCACCACCAGAGAAATATGGAAGTTGGGACGCCCGTCCAACACAGCCTTGGTATATTCCGCCATCCGGCAATTCAAAGCTTCCTGAGCGTTATCATTGGTGAAGTAGATGGCGTCAAAATTGCAGGCTCCCAGGCAGCGGCCGCAGCCCACGCAGTTCTGCTCATCCACAGTCATCTTTTTTGCCGCCGTGTCAAAGACCAGACCATGGTTGGCACACTCCTTCTGGCACCGCATACAGCCACGGCAAGCCTCGGGATTGATCTGGGGTTTGCCGCTGGCGTGCTGCTCCTTCTTGCCGGCACGGGAGCCGCAGCCCATACCAATATTTTTAATGGTACCTCCGAATCCGGTCATCTCGTGGCCCTTGAAGTGGGTCAAGGAGATAAAGACGTCCGCATCCATCACCGCGCGGCCGATTTTAGCATACTCTACGTACTCCCCACCAACTACCGGGACCTCTACGTCATCGGTCCCCTTCAGACCGTCTCCAATCAGGATGGGGCAGCCAACGGTCAGAGGGGTAAATCCATTCTCCCAAGCGCACTCCAGGTGCTCCAGAGCGTTTTTTCTGCTGCCGGGGTACATAGTATTGCAGTCCGTCAGGAAGGGCTTACCGCCCAGCTCCTTGACCACATCCACCACAGCGCGGGCGTAGTTGGGGCGAAGGTAGCTGATATTTCCCAGCTCGCCAAAATGCATCTTAATGGCCACAAATTTACCATCCAGATCCAGCTCCTGGATACCGGCCTTCCGAATCAGCTTTTTCAGCTTCGTGGGCAGGCCATCCCCAAACGCCTGTGTATGAAAATCGGTAAAATACACCTTTGAAACTGCCATAATTCTTTCTTCCTTCCTAATTTCTAAGTTCGAACGTTGTAACGCAAAAAACTTACTGAAGCATAGTAAGAAATTCGTCCTCTGTGAGCACCGGCACCCCCAGTTCCTGGGCTTTGCGAAGCTTGGAGCCTGCCCCCTCTCCGGCCACCACATAGGTGGTCTTTTTTGACACGGAGCCGGCGGCCTTTCCCCCTCGTTTCTCAATGAGCTCCGCCGCCTCTTCCCTGGTGAAGTGCTCCAGACCGCCAGTCAGCACAAAAGTCATCCCGGCAAAGCGCTGATCACTCCCCTGTTCCTCCGCCAGGGTATTGACGCCGGCCGCCCGCAGGCGGGCCATCAAATGCTGACTTTGGGGACTGGCCATCCAGTCCAAAATACTTTGAGCCGTGATGGCGCCAATGTCTTCCACCTCCACCAGCTGCTCCATGGTGGCGTGCTCCAGTGCATCCAGGCTGCGGAACCGGGCCGCCAGAATCTTGCCCGCCTTCTGCCCTACCTGGCGGATTCCAAAGGCGTAAATCAGGCGGGACAAATCCTGCTGCTTGGATTTTGCAATGGCATCAATCAAATTCTGTGCCGACTTCTCCCCCATGCGATCCAGCTTGGCCACATCCTCGGCCTTGAGAAAATAGAGGTCACCAGGCGTCTTAACCAGCCCGGCGTTCACCAGGTTTTCTACCACTGCGATGCCAAGGCCCTCGATATCCATGGCATCCCGGCTGGCAAAATGGGCCAGCGTCCGCAGAATCTGAGCCGGACACTCCGCACCCGTACAGCGGACATGAGCACCGTCCTCATCCCGGCGTACGGGTGCTCCGCACACGGGACAGCAGTTGGGAAGCTGATAGGGCACTGTGCCCTCGGGACGTTTCTCCATCACCACGGACAGAACCTCCGGGATGATTTCGCCTGCCTTGCGCACCAGCACCGTATCTCCGATGCGAATATCCTTTTCCTGAATAAAATCCTGATTGTGCAGCGTGGCATTGGTTACCGTAGTACCCGCCAACCGCACCGGAGTCAGCACAGCCTTGGGCGTCAACACTCCTGTGCGCCCCACCTGCACCACAATATCCACCACCTGGGAGGGTTTTACCTCAGGGGGATACTTATAGGCAGCAGCCCAACGGGGGAATTTTGCTGTAGACCCCAACTCCTCCCGCTGTGACAAGGAATTTACCTTGATAACTGCTCCATCGATGTCAAACTGGTACTGATCGCGGTTTTCACCCACCTGAGTCACATAGGTAATAGCCTGCTCCACCTGATCGCAGCTGTAATGTGGAATCACTTTAAATCCTTTATTTTTCAAGTAATCCAGCGTCTCAACATGGGTTTTAAACTGACCGGGCTCCATCCACTGGACGTTGAAAACCAGGATATCCAACTTTCGGGAGGCGGCAATCTTGGAATCCAGCTGGCGCAGGGACCCGGCCGCTGCGTTGCGTGGATTTGCGAACAGCGCCTCTCCCCGTTTCTCTCGTTCCTGATTTAAGGCGTGGAATACCTTCTTCGGCATGAACACCTCGCCACGGACAATCAGCTGATGAGGTGCGTCCGGGATGCGCAGGGGAATGGACCGAATGGTACGCAGATTTTCTGTCACGTCCTCCCCTACCTGTCCATCGCCGCGGGTCGCGCCCCGCACAAACAGGCCATCCTCATACTCCAGAGCCACAGACAGCCCGTCCACCTTCGGCTCCACAACATAATTAGGCTCTGCGACCACACCTCTTACCCGCTGGTCAAAGGCCCGAAGCTCGTCAAAGTCAAAAACGTCCTGCAGGGACTCCAACGGCACCTTGTGCTGCACCTGCGTAAAGGCCTCCAGGGCCTTCCCCCCCACTCGCTGGGTGGGCGAATCGGGCGTAATGGTCTCCGGGTGGGCCTCCTCCAGCTCTTCCAGCCGACGAAGCTTGTGGTCATAGTCATAGTCGGACATGGTAGGATTGTCCAACACATAGTATTCATAGCCAGCCTGCTCCAGCTCACGGCGCAGGGCTTGTATTTCCATCAAATAATCCATTTCGCAGCTCCTCCTCTCTGTCCTGGCAGCGAAATTTTTTCAGAAGATCCGGCAGAACGGCATACAACGTCAGGAATAGCCAGTATCCAAGCAGTGCCCCTGCTGTATTCAGAATCACATCGTCAATGTCGGTGCTTCGACCTATAAAAAACTGAATAAACTCAATGGTCACAGAGCATCCAAAGCCCACCAACACCGACTTCCACCAGTGGTGCTTCCGCCACAGGAGCGCGGTACAGAAGCCAATAGGAAGAAACATTCCTATGTTTCCCCACAACATAAACATGAGCCATGGATAGCCGGTTCTCAATGCCCGTCGAATTTCCTGAAGAGGAGCCAGCACATCGGCAAGCCCCATCATCCGGAACGCCAGTTCCTGCCGGGTCAAATAGAACGCTTCCCAGCGGAATCCCCCTGCCCGAACCTCGGGCATCAGAAGATATCGGAGCACATAGTCCCAGAAATCGGCCGGAAACAGGGTAAGGGCTGCCAGACCGGCGCAGAAGGCCACAAACAGTGCCAATCCTGTCTCCCGCAGCGGACCACTGGACAGCCCCAGTTGATTGAGCCGCTTCTTGCGCACTGGACCCAGGCAGAAAAAAACGGCCAACCCCACCAGCATACAGGGCAGCATCTGAATTACATAACCCCCTATGCTGCCCAAATACCAGCTTAATGTATCCAGAAGAATCATTGATATTCCTTTCGTGTCCGGCTCTCAGGGAAGGTACGAGTCCATCTGTAAATATGTGCTGGGTACATTCCCTACAATGACGGTTTCCGCCACACAAAGCCGACTGTTCAGCTCCGCCTGAACCTCGCCGCCCGGCAGCATCACCGACAGCGGAACAGACAGCTCCAGCCAAATCCGATGGAGTGTCTGATTCACGCCGGCAGCTGTAAAATCGCTCTCAAATTCAGCGGAAATAGTGCCCACCGTCATGGCTCTGGCCTGGATAGCAGGGCCCCGGGCCCAGATCAGCTCGGAGTCCAACAGACTTCCCAGCGGAATCTGGATGGCAGATACATCCACGCTTTCCAAGGCCTGAAGCACCTGTGTGACAATCTGCGTGCGCAAGGAATTGAGCTTGGACGTATCGGTGGTCAGTGCAGTAATGGCACCGTCCGCGTCCCGTTCAATGGTCACAAGTGCCGTATTCTCTGACGGCTGCTGCGACAGCGCCTCTTGGGCTGCGTGTTCCAGCACCCCGGTCATTTGATTGACCACCTGGGTGCGTGCGATATCCTCCAAAACCGGCCGCAGACGGGCCTCAAGTGCCCGGATACCCCCAAAAGCCAGCGCGACTGCGACAAAGAGGGTGACCAACGCCGCCGGAAACCGACCTCTCCCTCGCTCTTCCCGTCGATTCATGCGACGGGAGGCACGTTTTTTCCAAGAACGGCACAGCTCCCTGCGCCACGGCGCCACAGGCATACTCCCACCTCCTCAGAGGCAGGATATTCCAACTCCGGCTTGGCCTATGCCTCCCCGCCGCCCAGCAGCTCCTGAACTGCCAGCAGCACACCCAGACGGCCGGACTCGAAGGTCAATCCACCCTGGAGATAGACCGTATAGGGCTCCCGCATGGGCGCGTCGGCGGACAACTCGATGGAGGCGCCCTGAATAAACGCGCCCGCTGCCATAATCACCTGGCTATCATAGCCCGGCATGTCCCAGGGCTCCGGCGTCACATAGGAATCGACCGGAGCGCCAAACTGAATGCCTTTGCAGAAGCGCTTCAGCGCCTCCGGCTCCCGCATGTGAATCATCTGAATGATGTCATGACGGACGTCACGGGAATTGGGTTCCGTTTCATAGCCCAGAAGCTCCATGACGCCGGCAGCAAACACGGCGGTCTTGACCGCCTGGGCCACTGTATGGGGAGCCAGAAACAGCCCCTGATACAGCAGTCGGTTCTGACCCAGGGTACATCCGCACTCCCCGCCGATGCCGGGGGCCGTAAGCCGCATGGCCGCGCCCTCCACCAGGTCCTTTCGGCCGGCGATATATCCGCCGGTGGGAGCCAGTCCCCCGCCGGGATTCTTGATGAGAGAGCCCACACACAGGTCAGCTCCCACATGAGTGGGCTCCAAAGTCTCCACAAACTCGCCGTAGCAGTTGTCCACCAAAATGGACACGTTTGGATTGGCCTGCTTGATGATCCGGCACATCTCCCCAATCTCCGCCACGGACAGGGAGCTTCGGGTGGAATAGCCCTTGGAGCGCTGAATCAGCACGGCCTTCACTTTGGGATCCGCAACTGCCCGAGCCATGCCCTCCAGGTCAGGCTTATCGTCAAGGAGATCCACTTGTCGGTACTCCACACCGTAGTCTTTCAGAGACCCCGGCCCTTTGTTTACCACACCGATAGCCCCCAGCAGGGTATCATAGGGTGCACCCACTGCGGACACCAGCACATCCCCCGCCTTTAACGCGCCAAAAAGGGCGGCGGTAATGGCGTGAGTTCCGTTGACAAACTGCAGGCGGACCAGCGCCGCCTCCGATCCAAAGAGGTCGGCGTAAATCTCATCCAGCTTGTCCCGCCCCAGATCGTCGTATCCGTAGCCAGTGGTTCCGGCAAAATAGGCCTCCGCCACCCGGTGCTTCTGGAATGCCGCCAGAACACGGGCGGTATTCTCCTTGGCAATGGTGTCAATGCGGTCAAACTGCTCTCTCAGCCGTCCCTCCGCCTGGTTTCCCAGGTCCAGGACGCGCCGGCTTAACTGTAAGGTCATATCCCTTGTCATTCCTATCTGTTTCTATTATTTTGACGTTATAATGTGTTTTCCTTTACAGGGTCTTGAGCGGCCGCTGGGCAAAGGCCACCATCAGACGAATACAGGCTTCGCAGTCCTCCAGACTGGCCGTCTCCACCGGTGTATGGATATAGCGGCAGGGCACAGAAATACCGCCGGTGAGTACACCGGCTCCGGTGGTGTGAATGGCGCCGGCATCGGTACCGCCTGCCCGCAAAATGTCCCGCTGGGTGGGAATATCCCTCTCCCGGGCGGTCTGGTCCAAAAGCTCCACCATAGTCGGGTGGCAAATGACGGAGGAGTCCATCACCTTGATGGCCGCCCCCTTCCCCAGTTGAACCGTGCCGGACTTCTCCGAGCCGGGGGTATCGTCTACGTCGGTGACATCCACGGCCACGGCGTAATCGGGCTGGATAGCCCAGGCGGCGGTTTTAGAGCCCCGCAGGCCTACCTCCTCCTGGACGGTAAAAACAAAGTACAGGTCGTTGAGGCTGTTCTGAATGCGCTCCAGGGCGTCCAGCAGGATGGCACAGGAGATCCGGTTATCCAGATAAGGCGAGGTTACGTTATCCCCCGACTGAAATGCCGGGGTGTCATACACCGCCGTATCCCCTACCCGGGTCAGTTTCTTGGCCTCCGCCTCGTTCTTGGCACCGATGTCCAGGTAGCACTCATCCAGCTTCAGCTTGCCGAATTCTGCCTTTTCCTCCGGTAGGAAGCAGCCCCGAACCCCGTTTTTAAACCGGACAGGTGTATAAACGGCCTCCTTGGGGCTGATCCCTCCCAGCTTGCCCACCCGGAGGAAGCCTTCCTCCTCGATGTGGGTCACAATAAAGCCAATGGAGTCCATATGGGCAGCAAACATCACCTTGGGCCCGCGGCCCGCCTTGTGGACAATGAGGTTCCCCATGGTGTCGGTAATTACCTCATCGGCATAAGGGGCGGCCATCTCTTCAATGACCGCCCGGATCCCGCCCTCATCCCCGGAGGGACCGTAAGCGGCATTCAGCTTTTTAATCCGTTCAAACAATTCCATAGATCAGGCTCCTAACCCTCAATGAGTTCATAGCGCTTGCATAAAATGTGGTAAATACCACCCTGGGTCTGCTGCTGAAAGAGGCGGTACTGCGCCAGTTCCCCCAGTACACCCTCGATGGGCGGGCGGAAATTCAGGATATCCCCAGGCTCCTCCGGGTCATAGTCATAATCCCCGTGGAACAGATAGCCGTCCTTCCGGTTCTGAAACACCTTCTCCAGCATCTGCTTTTTGAAGTTCTCGTCCAGAATTTCATAAAATCCACCCAATTCAGCCCCGACGGGATTGTCAAAGAAGTTGATCTCCATATCCACACTGGCCACCTGAGAAAACCGGAGAATTGCGGAAACACTCTGCTCTTCCCCGTTCTCATGGCGATAGTACTGGATGGAAAACTCCACCTGTGTGTCCTCACTCTGAGGCCGAATCGTACAGGCTGTGAGGTTGCCGTCATAGGTGTTCAGCAACAGCTTTGATTTCATTCCCCAACCTCCTGGGCCATACGCTGCAAAAACAGCCGGGTGAGCTTCAGCATATTCTCAAAGTCCGCCACACTGCCTACACTGGCCGGGGCATGGAGATACCGCACCGCAGCGGAAACGGCAGCCACTCGGACGCCCGCCTTGGTGCGCTGGATGGCCCGGGCGTCGTTGCCGCCGGCAATATATTCCTTAGTCTGCCAGGGAATCTGATGCTCCTCTGCCAGGTCCCGCAGCAGTTCAAACAGTCCACGGTCGTAGATGGTCCCGCCGTCCATATAGGAGATGACCGGCCCCTTTCCCGGGGCACACACCTGCTGGTGGTCGGGTACCTCGGGCAGGTCGGCTGCGGTGGTGGTCTCCAGCACCAGAGCTACCTCAGGCGTCACGGAAAAAGCCGCGCCGAAGGCCCCGCGGGTGCCCACCTCCTCCTGGGCGGTAAAGGCAAAGGTCACGTCCATCGGCAGCTCCTCCCGCAGAAGGGAAAGCATCACGGCGCAGCCCACCCGGTCGTCAATGGCCTTTGCTTTGAAAAGTCCATCGCCAAAGAGTTCCGGCTGGGTGACAAAGGAGCCATAGGTTCCGGGCTGAACCAGCTTCAGGGCCGCCTCCTTGTCCGAAGCGCCGATGTCCACGTACAGAGACTCCGTCTTGGGCGTCTTTTTCCGTTCCTCCCGGCTGACCAGATGAATTGCTTTCAGGCCGATGATGCCGGGGACCCGGTCTGGCCCCAGAACCACAGGCTTTCCAATGGCCACCCGGCGGTCCACGCCGCCTACAAAGTCAAACTTTAAAAAGCCTTCCTCCGTCACCTTAGTCACAATGAGACCCACCTCGTCCATGTGGGCACACACCAGCAGCCGGTTTTTGGCGGATTTGGCTCCCTTTTTGAACACAATCAGATTGCCCAGGGGGTCCGTGCGGATTTCGTCCGCCCAGGGCTCCGCCTGGGTCCGAATCCAGGCCCGCACCCGGTCCTCATCACCGGACACTCCGTCCATGGCGCACAAGGTTTTCAGGCATTCAATCACAGCCGGGCACCTCCTTCCCCAGGTTCCGTACAAAGGCGGCCAGCAGACAGGCGGTGTTCTCCAAGTCGTCCATGTGAACGGCCTCCACCGGGGCATGCATATACCGCAGCGGGACGGACAGCACCGCTGTGGCAACACCCTCACCGCTGATCTGCAGCGGCCAGGCGTTGGTTCCGCTGTGCCCTGCCATCACCTCCACCTGGTAGTCCAGCTCCAGGTCCTTGGCAATTTGCTCCATGCGCTGAGACATCCAGCGAGTACAGTTGGGCCCCACGCCAATGACCGGCCCGCCGCCCAGGGCGAACGTCTTATCCTTGGAAACATCCGGGCTGTCCCCGTGGGTCACATCCACTGCCACGCAAAGCTGCGGCACAATTCCGAAGGCGGCCGTAATAGCCCCGGTGCTGTGGGTCTCCTCCTGCACCGAGCCCACTACATAGAGGTCCACGTCCAGTTCCTCGTGGGCAAGCCGTCGGACGGTGTCCAGCAGCACCGCAAAGCAGCTCCGGTCATCCAATGCCTTTCCGCACAGAAGCTTGTCCCCAATGGGCTGGCACCCGGTGCGGTACACGATGGGCGTTCCAATGGGAATGCGGCGCTGGGCCTCCTCCTGGGAGAGGCCCACGTCGATGGTCAGCTCCCGGATGGTCCGGGCCTTGTCCATATCCTCACTGGACTGAATGTGGGGCGGCAGGCAGGCCACCACCCCGGGTACAGGAGGCTGGCTGAGCACCAACACCTCCCGATCCGGCAGCATCCGGGGATCCACGCCACCCAGTGGGGCAAAGCGCAGAAATCCCTTTTCATGCCCCGTGACAATGAGGCCGATTTCGTCCAAATGGGCATCCAGCATCAGCCGGGGCGCCCCCGGGCGTCCGCAGCGGCGCACACCCACCACACTGCCCATGCGGTCTATTTGAACCTCATCCATATAGGGGCGCAGCAACTCAGCCGCTGCCGAGGCTACCGGGCGTTCAAAGCCGCTGGGACCCGGCAGGGCGCAGAGCTGTTCCAATGTCTCTTTGTAATCCAATGCCGCTCCTCCCTTACAGGGCGTTGACCAAATCTTTAAATACCTTGCCGCGCTCCATGAAGTTTTTAAACTTGTCAAAGGCAGCGCAGGCGGGAGACAGCACCACCACATCGCCCGCCACGGCGGCAGACCGGGCAGCGTCCACCGCCTGGCTCAGGTTGTCGGTTACAATGATGTCCGGAGTATGCTCAGCATATTCAGGCGCCTGCTCCACGCTGGCCTTGATGGCTTCAGCGGTGGCACCGGTGAGGATGAGAAGCTTTACCTTCTTGGTAATCTCCACGCCAAGCTGAGTAAAGGGAACACCCTTGTCATATCCGCCGGCGATCAGGATCAGCTTCTGATCAAAGGAGTCCAGGCAGGCCATGGTGCGGGTGGGGCTGGTGCCGATGGAGTCGTTGTAGTACTTGACCCCGTCCAACTCCCGCACCAGCTCAATGCGGTGCTCCACGCCCGTAAAGCGCTGCGCCACGGCCCGGACGCATTTGTCCGGTACCAGTCCGTCCACGGCAGCGATGGCTGCCATATAGTTTTCGATGTTGTGTACGCCGGGAATGTGGATCATGGACAGGGGGAGCACCTCCCGGCTTCCCATCTCATTGGTCAGCCAAATGGTATCGTCCCGGAGGTACACGCCCTCTTCCAGAGGCTTCTTCCGGCTGAACAGCATTACCTTGCCCGGCGCCTGCTTGGACAGGGAGCGGGTAATGTCATTGTCAAAGTTGAAAACAGCCCGGTCATCCTTCCCCTGGTGGGTAAAGATGTTCAGCTTGGCAGCGGTGTACTCCTCCATGGTGTGGTGATAATCCAGATGGTTGGGAGACAGGTTGGTGAACACCGCCACGTTGGGGCTCTTCTTCATGGTCATCAGCTGGAAGGAGGACAGCTCTACCACAACCACGTCCTCAGGCACCATGCTGGCTACGTCCGGCAGCAGAGGCCGTCCGATGTTGCCGCCCAGATAGACGTTGCGCCCCGCCTCCCGAAGAAACTCGCTGATGAGCGTGGTGGTAGTGGTCTTTCCGTCGCTTCCCGTCACCCCAATAATCTTACAGGGGCACAGCTGGAAAAACAGCTCCATCTCAGAGGTAATCTCGCTTCCCTTCTCCGCCGCCTGCACCAGTTCCGGTGTATTGGGGCTCAGACCAGGGGTGCGGAAGATCAGGTCAAACCGGTACAGCTTGCTGAGATAATCCGGGCCAAGCTGGAACTTGGCCCCCAAGCTCTCCAGCTCCGAAGCCAGCTCCTCCACCCGTTCCCGGGGGGACTTATCGCACACGGTAACCTTCACACCCGAGCGCAGCAGCATCCGAATCAGCGGAGTGTTGCTAACGCCCATTCCGATAACTGCTACGGATTTTCCCTTTAAACCTTCCAAATATTCGGCGATGGTGGACATGATGTGTCCTCCTTCCTTTATTCTTCATAACTTTTGTATTCTACCATATATCCCCTGAAAATTCAATCGAAAACCCCTCATACCTCCCCCCTACTTTCCCCAAAATGGAATTTGCCATTTGACAGGACGCCCATTTTCCGATATGATATTGGAACAAGTAAGTTGGACAGTCGCGCGGCCGGGGCGAAAGGTCCGGTCGTGAGGAAAGTCCGGGCTCCGTAGGGCAAGGATAACGGGTAACACCCGCCGGGGGCGACCCTAGGAAAAGTGCAACAGAGATATACCGCCTTAGACCGTTCGGCCTGAGGTAAGGGTGGAAAGGCGAGGTAAGAGCTCACCCGATGGCGTGCCAAGCGTCCATCGCTGTAAACTCTATCCGGAGCAACGCCGTGGAGGGACATGTGGCTGGCCCGGCCGTCCCGGGGAGGCGGCTTGAGCGTATCGGCAACGGTACGTCGAGATAGATGACTGTCTTAAACGACAGAACCCGGCTTACAGACTTACTTGTATTTGTGAAAAAGCGGTGAAGACAGTTCGTCTTCACCGTTTTTTTACAAATCCGTCAAACCCTGGTCACGAGAATTTCAAATTTCCTTCAGCCATCTGTGATAGGATAGCATCGATCTTCGAAAGGAGGAAATTTCAAATGAATCTGCAGAAATTTGCTGTACTTGGCACAGCATTGACACTGCTGCTCAATCTGACGGCCTGTCAATCGGCAGGCGCCTCGTCTCAAACCAGCTCGGCACAGGAGCAAGCCCTCGTCCTCTCTGACGAGGGTATTACCCTGGATGGGCAGACTCTCACCGAAGACAGCGAGTCCTCCGTCACAGTCAGCCATGACATTGTCTATTACCAGTCGGGCATGGGTTCAAACTACGGGGATGGCTCGGAGGAAGATGCCCACTCTGAGGAAGAGGCTCAGGCTCATACTGTTGTTACCATACGGCAGCCCGGAACTTACCGTGTCTCCGGTGTTTTGTCCGCCGGACAGCTGGCCATTGATTTAGGCGAAGATGCCCGAACGGACCCTGACGCGGTGGTCACCCTGATCCTGGATGGCGTGAACATTACCTGCACCGTGGCCCCCGCCATTCTCTTTTACAATGTCTACGAATGCGATACCCAGTGGGTCTCCTGTCAGGAAAACGGTACGGAGGATGAATATAATGCTCCCTCTGCGGTGGATACATCTTCCGCCGGCGCCAATATCATTTTGGCCGACGACAGCGCGAACACCATTCAAGGTTCCCATGTGGCCCGGATCTATCAGGAGGACTCCACGGAAACGCTCCATGAGTACGACGGGGCGCTCTACTCCAGAATGTCTATGAACATCGGCGGTGAGGCAGAAGGAACCGGTATTCTTGATATTACGGCCGACAACGAGGGGCTGGACAGCGAGCTGCACCTGACCGTCAATGGCGGTACTATCAATATCCAGGCTCAAAGCGATGGAATCAACGTCAAGGAAGACGGCGTTTCGGTAGTTACCATCAACGGCGGAACCCTTCAGATTAATGCCGGTCTCGGCACAGAAGGGGACGGAATCGACTCCAACGGCTATCTGCTCATCAACGGCGGCAATGTCTACACCATGGCCAATGAAGAGAGCCCGGACGGCGGCATTGATGCCGATAAGGATATTACCATCAATGGCGGATATGTAGTCGCACTTGGGACCCGGAATGACGCTGTCTCCCCGCAGTCCAAACAGCAATACGGAGAATTCTTCTTTGCCTCTACCCTGCCGGCGGGCACCATTATTCAGCTCTCTGATGCGCAGGGTGTGGATCTGCTTCAGTTTACCCTGGAGAAAGCTGCTCAGAGTCTCACCTTCTCTTCCCCGGATTTGGCCGCAGACACCACCTATACTTTGAGAGTTGACGGAGTTGTGCAGCAATATGCCGGAACGATTTCCGGAGGTGAAAGCGACGTTCTCTCTTCCGAAGATAGTGCAAACGAAGAGTCTTCCGCCGACGATCCGCAAGCTCAGCAGCCGGACACTTCCCAGAACTCCACAGAATCCGGCAACCAGGAATCCAATCCCACAGAGTTTATCCTTTCTGACCGCGTGCACACCTTCTCCGGCATCTCCTCCGATGCCCAGGACAGCGGCAAAACACAGGTGACCTTCTCGGCAAATGTCGTTGTCTCTGAGGACGGCAGTGTCACAGTATCTGACATCCAATCCACTCAGGAACTGGATCCCTCTCATGTTCAGATTTCCATCATGGATGTTCCATCCGAGAATTATGCCGCATCCTGTCTCCTGTCCGATGGAGCCGAGGCCCTGGAAGATATTCTGCCCTCGGAGCCAGGCAGCTATCAGCTAACCATCGCAGTATTCAATGACGCAGGATACACCGGAGTCCGGCAATTTGATTTCACCATTCCTCAGGCATAAAAAAACAGGCGTCCATCCATGGATGGACGCCTGTTTTTTATGATTTCTATTACGGCTCCTCGTGCTCGTTCCTCTCCCCTGCTAAGCCGGGGGTAGGCCCCAGATAAAACTTTGTCTGAACCGGAAGGTTCCGTCTGCGCAGGCCGGCATTGACCAGTCTCCGCAGCGCATTATACAGCATGGCAAATACCGGCACACCCAGTACCATGCCTGCAAAGCCAAACAGGCCGCCAAACAGCAGAATGGAGAACAAGACCCAGAAGGAGGCAAGTCCCGTGGAATCGCCCAGAATCTTCGGACCCAGAATGTTTCCGTCAAACTGCTGAAGCACCAGGATGAAAATCACAAAATAGAGGCACTGCAGGGGGCTGACCAGCAGAATGAGCAGCGCACAGGGGATGGCTCCGATAAACGGACCAAAAAACGGAATCACATTGGTCACTCCGATAATGGTGGCCAACAGCGCCGGATAGGGAAAATGGAGAATGTTGCAGAACACCAGCGCGATGATCCCGATAATCAGGGAGTCCAACAGCTTTCCGTTGATAAATCCGCTGAGAATCCGATAGGCGTTCCGGACCTCTTCCACAATAAAATCGGCATGCTTTGTTTTAAAAATGCTATATACGATTTTCTTGCTCTGGGCCGAAAAGATATCCTTCCGGGCCAGCAGATAGACCGAAACAATAATGGCAATCAGCAGATCCTTCAGCAGGACAAGCAGCGCAATCACCAGGGCAGAAACATTGGAGACCACGCCTGTCACATTAGGCAGAACCGTCTCCTTCAGCCAGCGCATGCTGGAGGTGACAGACTCCAGATTGGGAAGAATATCGGTGCGCAGCCACGCCTCCAGCGAGTCTGCGGCGGAGGTGTAATAAGGCATAATGGCCTCCTCCACCCCGGGGTTATCCTCCAAAAACTTCTGGAGCCACGTTTGCACCCCTTCAATATAGCCGGGAAAGGCATTGACCAGTCCCACCACGCTCAAATAGACCTGAGGCAGCACCATAGCCAGAAGAATGTAAATCAGAAGTGCCGCAAACAGCATGCTGAAAATAATGGCCAGAACATTCAAAAAACGCAGGTTTTTGGAATCTGCCAAGGTGGCATTAGGCGTCATTGCGGTCAGAAAACGCAAAATATGCCGATGGATAGGCAGCAGCAGAAACGCCAGGACCATCCCCATAAAAATGGGGCGCAGAATATGAGCTATTGTGCTGAACACAGCATATACATCGCCGGCATGAAACAGCAGGAAAAAGAGGAAAATCGCACCTGCAATCACACAAAATGCTGTTACGCCCAACGCCACATAAGATTGATATTTGCTTTGCTTCACCGCCGCACCTGCTTTTCCATTAAACTTTCAGCTCTGTCTCCTTGGCATTGAGCACGCTCTCATAGCGCTTCAGCACCGGAGCAACCAGCTGAGCAAGGAACTCCTCCACCTGCTGGGGGCACCGGCCAATATAACGGCTGGGCTCCAGATGGGCAGTCAGCTCCTCCTTGGTCATGCCGAAGGAGGGATCCTCCGCGATGAGGTCAATGAGGTTGTTGGCCAGGCCACGGTCTTTGACGTTCTTGCCCGCCTCAATGGAATGGACACGAATCCGCTCGTGGAGCTCCTGACGGTTTCCGCCCCGCTTAACGGCATCCATCATGATGTTCTCGCTGGCCATAAAGGGCAGCTCCTCCAGCACGTGCTTCTCAATTACCTTGGGATGCACCACCAGACCGGATGCCACATTCATATAGATGTTCAAAATCGCATCCACGGCCAGGAACGCCTCAGGCACCGAGATGCGCTTGTTGGCCGAGTCGTCCAGGGTCCGCTCAAACCACTGGGTAGCGGTGGTAATGGCCGGATTGCCCACGTCCACGATCACATACCGGGCCAGGGAGCAGATCCGCTCACAGCGCATGGGATTTCGCTTATAGGGCATGGCGGAAGAGCCAATCTGGTTCTTCTCGAAGGGCTCCTCCACCTCCTTTAGGTGGCACAGCAGGCGCATGTCTGTGGCAAATTTACTGGCGCTCTGGGCAATCCCCGCCAGGGTGGAAACCACATTGTAGTCCATCTTCCGGGAGTAGGTCTGTCCGCTAACGGGCACAACGCCTGTAAAGCCCATTTCCTTGGCAATCTTCTCCTCCAGCTGCTTGACCTTCTCGTGGTCGCCCTCGAACAGCTCCAGGAAGGAGGCCTGAGTACCGGTGGTGCCCTTGGAGCCCAGAAGCTTCAGAGTGGAGATACGGTACTCCACCTCCTCCAGGTCCATAAGAAGATCATTCATCCAAAGGGTAGCCCGCTTGCCAACGGTGACCAACTGGGCCGCCTGGAAATGGGTAAAGCCCAGGGTGGGCATAGCCTTATACTGGTCGGCAAAGGAGGCCAGATGGGCAATTACCTGCACCAGCTTGGTCCGAACCAGCTCCAGACCTTCCCGCATCAAAATCACATCGGTGTTGTCGCCCACGTAGCAGCTGGTAGCGCCCAGGTGAATGATGGGCATCGCCTTGGGGCAGAGCTCGCCGTAGGTGTGAACATGCGCCATCACGTCATGGCGCAGCTTCTTCTCCCACTGGGCTGCCCGCTCATAGTCAATATCGGTGATATGAGCCTCCAGCTCGTCCACCTGCTCCTGGGTAACCGGAAGCCCCAGCTCCATCTCCGCGCGTGCCAGCGCGACCCAAAGCCGACGCCAGGTAGAGAATTTTTTATCCGCAGAAAAGATATACAGCATCTCATCGCTGGCGTAGCGGGAGGACAAGGGGCTCTCATACGTATTGGTTGCCATATCGTTTTAACCTCTTCTTCCTTATATCTGTCTGAAGTATTGGGAATTTAGTTTCATTATACCTGACCGTCCCGGCAGATACCACCCCTTTCCAAAAGTTTTACAAAATTTTTGTATGGAGGCGTATTTCCGGTCCAAGTCAGGGCTCAAAAAGGCAGAACAAGGGAAGCGGCACCCGTAAGAGTACCGCTTCCCCTTCTGATTTTATCGGATTAAATGGTCTCGCCGGCCAGGAACTTCTCCAGGCGGTTCAGACCCTCTTTGATGTTCTCCATGGAGGTAGCGTAGGACCAGCGCACAAAATTGGGCGCGCCAAAGCCGGTGCCGGGCACCACAGCCACCTTGCCGTACTTCAGGAACAGGTTGCCGAAATCGTCGGCGTCCCGAATCACGGTGCCGTGGAGCTCTTTGCCGATGAGCTTCTCAATGTTCATCATGACATAGAAGGCACCCTCAGGCTTGATGCAGCTGACCCCATCAATGGAATTCATGCGCTCAACCATATAGTTGCGGCGCTCCTCAAAGGCACGGCGCATCTCATCCACCGTCTCCTGAGAGGCAGACAGAGCCGCGGCAGAGGCCTTCTGGGAAATGGAGCAGGCGGAGCCGGCGCAGTGGCTCAGGAAGTTGGAAATCACCTTGGCAACCTTGGGGTTGGCCGCCACATAACCAATCCGCCAGCCGGTCATGGCGTAGGACTTGGAGACACCGTTAATGAGCAGGGTACGCTCCTTGGCCTCCTCGCTCAGGGCAGCGAAGCTGACAAACTCCCGGTTGTCATAGGCCAAACGGTAATAGATCTCATCGGAGATGACGTAGATGTCCTTCTCCACGCACACCTTGGCAATGGCCTCCAGCTCCTCACGGCTATACATCATGCCGGTGGGGTTGGAGGGATTGTTCAAAATGATGCACTTGGTCTTGGGGGTGATAGCCGCAGCCAGCTTCTCCGCCGTCAGCTTGAAGTGCTCCGCCTCAGAGGCATTCACCACCACAGGGGTGGCGCCCACCATCTGAATCAGCTCCAGATAGCTGACCCAGTAGGGCGCGGGCAGAATCACCTCGTCCCCGGGGTTCACCAGGGCGCGCAGAGCCACATACACACAGGTCTTGGCGCCGTTGGACACTGCAATCTGGGCAGGCTCATACTCCAGCCCGCAGTCGTCCTTCAGCCGCTGGCAGATGGCCTTTCGAAGCTCCACAGTACCGGCTGCAGGGGTATAACGGGTTTCATTGTTCTCAATGGCCTGAATACCGGCCTGCTTGATGTGGTCGGGCGTGGGGAAATCCGGCTCACCAGCGCCGAATCCGATAACATCCAACCCTTCCGCCTTCATCTGCTTAAACATGGAGTCAATGGCCAAAGTGGTAGAGGGCTCCACCGCCAGGGCGATCTTAGACAACTCCTTCATGCTGCGTCCTCCTTCTTATATCTGCTGATAAACAGTGTGTTTCGCATGGCATATTATATTCGCTGGTCCTTAGAAATGCAAGAGGGAATTTCCAAATTTGCAAAAATTCCGTTTCTTCCTACCAAATATACAGAAAGAGGCCCCGGTAAGCGGGGCCTCTTTATGAGAAATGCAGTTTACAACGCAGCGCGAATCAATTCTCCCATCCGAACCGTACCAATTGCCTGCTCACCCGGAGCGGCAATATCAGCCGTACGCCAGCCGGCGTTGAGGACGGAATCCACCGCCTTTTCGATGGCGGCGGCCTCCTCGGGCAAGTGGAAGGAATAGCGGAACATCATGGCCACGGACAAGATGGTGGCGATGGGGTTGGCCTTATCCTGCCCGGCGATGTCGGGGGCAGAGCCGTGGATGGGCTCGTAGAGGCCGGGGGCTGTATCGCCGATGGAGGCGGAAGGCAGCAGGCCGATGGACCCAGTAATCATGGAGGCCTCGTCGGAGAGAATGTCACCGAACATATTCTCGGTGACTACCACGTCAAACTGCCCCGGATCCCGCACCAGCTGCATGGCGGCGTTGTCCACCAGCACATCAGAATACTCTACGTCGGAGTACTCCTCCGCCAGGCGGTGCATGACCTTGCGCCACAGACGGCTGGTCTCCAGCACATTGGCCTTGTCCACACTGGCCAGCTTCTTCCCGCGCAGGCGGGCCAGCTCAAAAGCCCGGCGGCCGATGCGCTCAATCTCCATCTCGGAGTAGGCCATCCGGTCAGCGGCCTCCTCCCCTCTGTCCTCCGTCTGATAGCTCTCGCGCTTTCCGAAGTAAATGCCGCCGGTGAGCTCCCGGACGATCATCAGGTCGATGCCCTTGTCTGCCGTCTCCTTCTTCAGGGGGCAGGCATCCGCCAGTGCGGGACGCAGGGCGGCGGGACGCAGGTTGGCATAGAGCCCCAGGTCCTTTCGAATGGACAGCAGAGCGGTCTCCGGCCGCTTCTCCGGGTCGGTGGAGTGTCCCCACTTGGGACCGCCCACCGCGCCCAGCAGAACTGCGTCACAGGCCTTGCAGGCCTCGGCCGTACCGTCAGGATAGCTTTTGCCCACAGCGTCAATGGCACAGCCGCCCATCAGTACATCCGTATAAGTAAAGGTGTGGCCGAACTTCTCCCCCACGGCTTCCATGACCTTTACCGCCTCGCCCACTACCTCGGGGCCGATACCATCACCGCGGATCAGCGCAATTTTGTAATTCATTTCGCCACCCCCCGGGCCTTCAGAGAATTGAGCAGGCCGCCGCTCTTGATGATGCCGTCAATAAACTCGGGGAAGGGCGCAGCCTGCCAGGTCTTGCCCTGGGTAGAATCGGTGATGATGCCGGTGGCGAAATCCACCTCCACCTGGTCCCCGGCCTGGATCTCCTCCGCCGCCTGAGCGCACTCCACAATGGGCAGACCAATGTTGATGGAGTTGCGGTAGAAGATACGGGCAAAGGACGGAGCGATGACGCACTTTACGCCGCAGGACTTGATGGCCAGGGGGGCATGCTCCCGGGAGGAGCCACAGCCGAAGTTGGGACCAGCCACAATGATGTCGCCCTCTTCCACCGTAGAGGCAAAATTCGCATCAATGTCCTCCATGCAGTGGGAGGCCAGGGCCGCGGGCGAGGGGTCATTCAAATGCCGGGCAGGGATGATGACGTCAGTGTCCACATTGGCGCCGTATTTATAAACCTTCATTGGGTGTCAATCCTTTCTGAAAATCAGGAATCGGACGTTCGTTAAAGAAGAAGCGAGCCACTCCCCTTTTGAACCGCCCAGAGGCGAAACGAAGTTTCGCACAAAATTCTTTGCCAAGCTTTCTTTTAAGAAAGCTTGCGGGGGTCGGCCACACAGCCGGCAATGGCGGAGGCGGCCGCCACATCAGGAGAGGCCAAAATGACCTCGGAGGTCACGTGGCCCATGCGGCCCACAAAGTTGCGGTTGGTGGTGGAGACGGTGCGCTCCCCCTCAGCCATCACGCCCATGTGTCCGCCCAGGCAGGGCCCACAGGTGGGGGTGGAGACGGCAGCACCGGCCTCGATGAAGATCTGGATGAGCCCCTCCTTCATGGCCTGGAGCACAATCTCCTGGGTGGCGGGAATGACGATGCAGCGCACGTTATCCGCCACCTTTTTGCCCCTCATCACAGCGGCAGCGGCCCGCAGGTCACTGATGCGGCCATTGGTGCAGGAGCCGATGACCACCTGGTTGATGGGCAGTCCCGCCACCTCGCTGACCACCTTGGTGTTCTCCGGCAGGTGAGGCATGGCAACGGTGGGCTCAAGCTTATCGAGATCAATGATGATCTCGCTGTCGTACTCCGCGTCCTCATCGGCGGCAAAGGCCTCGCATGGGCGGTTCACACGGCCGTTGATGTACTCCATGGTCTTCTCATCCACGGGGAAAATGCCGTTCTTGCCGCCGGCCTCAATGGCCATGTTGGAGATGGTAAAGCGGTCGTCCATGGACAGGGAGGCCACGCCTTCTCCCGCAAACTCCAGCGACTTATAGAGGGCGCCGTCCACGCCGATGGCACCGATGAGGTGCAGAATTACATCCTTGCCGGACACGTGGGGCTGCAGCTTCCCCTTCAAAGTAACCTTAATGGCAGAGGGCACCTTGAACCACAGAAGTCCGGTGGCCATGGCCGCGGCCATATCGGTGGAGCCAATGCCGGTGGAGAAGGCGCCCAGGGCGCCATAGGTACAAGTATGGGAGTCAGCGCCTACGATGACCTCGCCCGGGGCGCACAGTCCCTTCTCGGGCAGCAGGGCGTGCTCCACTCCCATGTGGCCCACATCAAAGAAATTGGTAATGTTGTGCTTGTGGGCGAAATTCCGCGCCTGGAGACAGAGCTCAGCGGACTTAATGTCCTTGCAGGGGGTGTAGTGGTCCAAAACAATGGAAATCTTATCCTTGTCAAAGACCTGCGTGAAGCCGGCCTTTTCAAACTCCGTGATGGCTACCGGCGTGGTGATATCGTTGCCCAGCACCATATTAACCCGGGCCTCAATCAGCTGACCGGGCACCACCCGATCCAGGCCCGCTGCCTTGGCCAAAATTTTCTGTGTCATGGTCATACCCATTTCACATTCCTCCTCACTGTTTTTTTCTGGATGGGTCCAGTATGACAGATCCCTTGCCAAAAGAATGTAAACTATGATACAATCTATCAAAAGAATGAAAATCAGGTGATCGGCATGGAACTCTTCCATCTGGATATCCCCCCAAACATCTGGCGCCCCTTTGCAGAGCATCGGGCTCCTATTCACTGCTCCCCCGGCTTTCTCATTTATCTCCAGGGGACGGAGGCCACCTGCTTTTACTATTTAAAAGAGGGGCGCGTCAAAAGCTTTATGCAGTCGGAGGACGGTGGCGAACGGGTTTTAAATCTCTACACGGCGGGCAGTCTCTTTGGTGAGGCCTCCTTTTTTGATGAACTGCCCAGAGTGTCCTCTGCCGTCGCCCTTACACCCTGTCAACTGATTCCCATTGACAGGGAGCTTGTTACCCAGGCTTTCTCCCGGGATCCGGAGCTGGCTTTGGCCATGATGAAATACCTGGCCCGCACCGTCCGTCTGCTCTCCCGCCAGGTGGACCAGATGGCCTTTCGTCCTGCCCGTTGGCGGGTGGCGTGGTACCTCCTCTCCCTGGCCTCGGAACAGCCTGACATCTCCTGCACCCAGGAGGAGATTGCCGCCTGTGTCTCTGTCAGCCGGATTACGGTAAGCCGGATTCTAAATGAGCTGGCCAAAGAGGGGATTTTGGAGCTCGGCTATCGCTGCGTCCGGATTCTGAACCGCCCCGCCCTGGAAGCGCTGTGCCGGGACTGAGTATCTTCTCCCGTCCCTTGTCAACCCCGGTAAACCATGGTAAAATAGATGGAAAATTTGAAGAGAGCGGAGCGGTATACCATGACAAACTACTTTCATCTGAACATCGAACGTGACAAGCTATTATCCTTGTCAAGTCTTGGACTTGCTCATCTTGGAGACAGCGTATATGAGGTCATGGTGCGCTCCTGGCTGTGTCTGCACGGCGCTGCCAAGGTGAAGGACCTTCACCGGGCCACAGTGAGCTATGTAGCCGCCCCAGCCCAGGCCAAGCGGACCGAGCGCATTCTGCCTATCCTCACCCAGGAGGAACAGGATGTGTTCCGTCGGGGCCGCAACACCGCCCCCCACTCGGTTCCCAAGGCGGCCAGCCGCGGGGAATATCAGACTGCCACCGGGCTGGAGGCCCTGTTTGGCTGGCTCTATCTCCAGGGACGGACTGATCGGCTCAACGAGCTGTTTGCCCTGATGATGGAAGAGCCTACGGAATAACTCCCCCATTCTTTTTCACTATCCCAAATTGCGAGGTGATTCCCCATGCCATTGGACGCCCTGTGTCTGTCCGGGCTGGTGCACGAACTGAATACCGCTCTGGTAGGCGGAAAAATTGATAAAATCTATCAGCCCGGCCGGGATGAGGTGATTTTGGCCCTGCGTACTCCCTCGGGCAACCGGAGGCTGCTGCTCTCTGCCAACCCCAACCATCCCCGCCCCCAGCTGACCGAGCTTTCCCGGGAAAACCCCGACGTCCCTCCCATGTTCTGCATGCTGCTGCGCAAGCACCTCACCGGGGGACGGATTCTGGACATCAAGCAGCCCCCGCTGGAGCGGGTGGTGGAGTTCTGTCTGGAGACTTTGGATGAGCTGGGAGATCGGGTGGAGCGTTCCCTTGTACTGGAGGCTATGGGCCGCCATTCCAACCTGATTTTGCTGGACGGGGAGGGCCGTATCACGGACTGCCTGCGCCGGGTGGACAGCGACATGTCCGCCAAACGCCAGGTGTTGCCCGGCATGTTCTACCGCCTCCCCCCTGCCCAGACCAAGCGCAGCCCGCTGGGTCTCAGTCGCGAGGAGCTGCAGCGGCTGCTGGACAGCGCCCCGGAGGAGACACAGGCCGACCAGTGGCTGCTGGACACCTTTGGAGGTCTCTCCCCCCTCATTTGTCGGGAGCTAGCCTTTCAGGCCGGCGGCAGCACGGATGTGCGGCTGAACGTTCTGGGCGAGGAAGGCCGCCAGCGGCTGCTGGATGGACTGGAAGACCTCCTTCATTCCATATCGGAATATTCCTTTACACCTACTCTGATTTCAATGGATGGAAAGCCAAAGGATTTCACCTTCCGCTTCATCGGTCAATATGGCGCAGCCGCCCAGCTGACCGCTTTCCCCACCTTTTCCGCCCTGATGGACCAGTTTTATGAGCAGCGGGAGAGCATGGAGCGTATCCGCCAGCGGGGCCAGGATCTCATCCGGTCGGTGACCAACGCCCGGGACCGCACCGCCCGCAAGCTGGCCAACCAGGAAAAGGAGGTTGCCGCTACCCTGGACCGGGACCGACTGCGCCAGTTTGGCGACCTCATTACCTCCAACCTGTACGCCATGAAAAAGGGCATGTCCTCCCTGCGCACCTCCAACTACTATGACCCGGAAGGCGCGGAGGTGGACATCCCCCTAGACACCCTCCTCACGCCCCAGCAGAACGCCGCCAAGTACTATAAGGAGTACAACAAGGCCAAGACCGCCCAGGCTATGCTTACCATCCAGATTGAGAAGGGAAAAAAGGAGCTGGATTATTTAAACAGCGTGCTGGAATCCATCTCCCTGGCCGAGGGCGAAAAGGATCTCCAGGAGATTCGTCAGGAGCTCACTGACACCGGCTATCTCCGCCGCCCCTCCAAGGCCAAGGGGCGGGACAAGCGGGTGACCTCCAAGCCCATGGAGTTTCGCTCCTCTGCCAGGCTTCGCATCTCTGTGGGAAAGAATAACACCCAAAACGATCTGCTCACCTGTAAGCTGGCCTCCAAGCAGGACATCTGGTTCCACACTCAAAAAATTCACGGCTCCCACGTCATTCTCTGGACGGAGGGAACTCAACCTGACCTACAAAGTCTCCACGAGGCCGCCTGTCTAGCCGCCTGGTTCTCCCAGGGCCGGGAGTCCAGCAAGGTGGCGGTGGATTACACGCCGGTGAAATTTGTGAAGAAGCCCGGAGGCGCCCGGCCCGGCATGGTGGTTTACACCACCTACGAGACCGCCTATGTCACCCCCAGTGAAGAGCTGGTCAAACAGCTGAAGCACCGATAAGAGAGTAAAAATGAGCCTGACCTTCGTGGTCAGGCTCATTTTTTATTCTTCCACTGAAATGGGATAGTGCTCCGTAAAACAGCCCTCGCAAAAACCGCACTGGGCATCGGGCGCCAGGTGACGAAGGTTCTCAATAGAAAGGTACTCCAGACTGTCCGCCCCGGTCATTGCTTCAATTTCCTCCAGGGAGTGGTGACAGGCAATCAGCTTTTCCTTGTCGGGAATATCGGTGCCGAAATAGCAGGGAGAAATGAAGGGCGGCGCCGACACCCGCATATGGACCTGGGTCGCTCCCGCCTCCCGGAGCAGATTAATAATCTGGCTGCAGGTGGTACCGCGGACAATGGAATCGTCCACCATCACCACACGCTTCCCCTCCACCTCGCTGCGCAGGGCAGACAGCTTAATGCGCACAGCCTGCTCCCGGCTGGTCTGGTCCGGCGTAATGAAGGTACGGCCCACATACCGGTTTTTCACGAACCCCATGCCCAGGGGAATTCCGCTCTCCAAGGCATAGCCCCGGGCCGCATCCAGGCCGGAGTCCGGCACTCCAACCACCAGGTCCGCTTTCACCGGCTTCTGCCGGGCCAGCAGGCGGCCGGCGTTCAGCCGGGCCTGGTGCACTGACTGCCCGGCAATGACCGAATCAGGACGAGCAAAATAGATATACTCAAAGATACACATATGGGACAGCCCGCGGCAGTTGTCCCGGATGGAGGTCACCTTTCCGTCCCGGACCACCACAATTTCACCCGGGTCCAGTTCGCGCTCCACCTGTCCGCCCACCGCCTCAATGGCGCAGGATTCCGAGGCAAAGAGAATCGTCTCCCCTTTCCGCCCCATGCACAGCGGCCGGAAGCCCCAGGGGTCCCGACAGGCGATCAGTTTCTCCGGGGACATGACCAATAAGGAGAATGCTCCCCGCAGCTTGGAGGCCGCCCGGCATACCGCCTCCTCCACGCTGCCGCAGTGCAGCCGCTCCTGGGCAATGGCGTAGGCAATCAGCTCCGAGTCGCTGCTGGTATGGAAGATAGCTCCCTTATATTCAAACTCCTGGCGCAGCTTGTCCACCCCAACCAGATTGCCGTTGTGAACCACAGCCAGCGTTCCCTTCACATATTTGATGGTCAGCGGCTGGGCGTTTTCCCGCTCTCCTGCCCCAGTGGTGGCGTAGCGTACATGGCCCACTGCCATGGTCCCGTTCAAACGCTCCAGCCGCTCCCGGTTGAACACCTCGCTGACCAGCCCTACATCCTTATAACAGGACTGCTCCCGGTTGTTCATTGCCGCAATCCCACAGGCCTCCTGTCCCCGGTGTTGGAGGGCATAGAGCCCATAATAGGTCGTCTGAGCACAGCCGCCTTTGGAATCCCAGATTCCAAATACGCCGCACTCCTCGTGCAGTCCCCACCCCTCTTGCTTTGTCTGCGTCTCTGGTTCCATGTTGTGCCGCATCCCCTTTCGAAAAAAAGACAACGGTGCCCACTTCAGGCACCGTTGTCTGTACCTTCATTATAAAAGATCAGTTTTTCCTATTTCAAGAAAAAACGTCCGAAAAAACACACGATATTTTTTTGCTTTCCCGGTCCGTCCAATGCAACCTACACAATTTTAATCCAGATGGCCACAGTTTCAAAAAGGACTATTCAAATTTTGGAAATTATGTTATGATACATTCATACCAGTGAGAATCCTTAGGAGGTACGTTTATGAAATGCCCCTTCTGTTCCCATTTAGAGAGTAAGGTTGTCGATTCCCGTCCCGCCGATGAGGGCGCCAGTATCCGGAGACGACGGGAATGCCTGTCCTGCCATAAGCGCTTTACCACCTATGAGACCATGGAAAGTCTTCCTCTGGTAGTGGTCAAAAAGGACGGCAGCCGCCAGAGCTTTGACCGCAACAAAGTGATGGCCGGTTTGATCCGCGCCTGCGAGAAGCGCCCCGTGCCCTACAACACCCTGGAGAATATGGTCAATGAAATCGAGCAGGTCCTCCAGAACAAAATGGAGCGTGAGGTTCCTTCCACCGAAATCGGTGAACTGGTGATGGAGCGTCTGAAAAAGATTGACGAGGTGGCCTACGTCCGCTTTGCCTCCGTCTACCGCCAGTTCAAGGACATCAACACCTTTATGCATGAATTGAACAAGCTGCTGGAGGACAAATAAGTCCGTTTGCTTTCCGTTATCGTTTCCGGCCCGGAGCTTTCCGGGCCGGATTTTTTGTTGCTCCTTCCTCCTGACTCAGTTGTGGCAGACGAAAAATATCCGGCAGTGCTCCGCACCATGCACTCCGTTTTCTCATAGGATGGGGAAAAAACGGAGGTATTTCTATGCCTATTATTTATCTCTCCCCTTCCACTCAGGAGAACAATTACTTTGTCAACGGCGGCACCGAGGAACAGTACATGAATCTGCTGGCAGATAAAATGATTCCCTATCTGGATGCTTCCGGCATCCGCTATGTGCGCAACACCCCCAGCATGACAGCCGCCTCCTCCATCGCCGCGTCCAACGCCGGGAACTACGACCTGCACCTTGCCCTTCATTCCAATGCAGCTCCGGAATCCAAGTACGGCACCGCGCGGGGCTCCATCGTGTTCTATTACCCCAACAGCTCCAAGGGGCGGCGTGCGGCGGAAATCATTGCCGATGGCTTGAGGGACATCTATCCGGATCCCAATCTGGTCCGCGCAGAGGGCACCACTGCCATCGGAGAGGTGCGCCGGGTCCGCGCTCCATCCGTTTTTCTGGAGCTGGCTTTTCACGACAACGTAGCTGACGCCAATTGGATCAAAGACAATCTGGATGCCATCGCCCGGAACCTGGTCATCTCGTTGACCGAATACTTTGGAATTCCCTTCTATGAGGCCGAGATCAACCGCTCCGGCACCGTGGATGTGTCCTGGGGCGTACTGAACATTCGGGCACAGCCCAATTTAAATGCAGCGATTCTGGCCCAGGCCCCTGACGGTGCCCCTCTCACCATTCTCAATCGCTCCAATGGATGGTACCTTGTCAATTACAACGGTACCATTGGCTATGCCAGCGGTGACTTCATCACCATCAACTGAGGAGGCGCCGCAATGGAGATTCATGTGGTAAGGCCGGGTGAAACCCTCTATTCTGTGGCGCTCCGGTATGGAGTCCCCATGTCTCAGCTCATAAATGACAATCAGCTCACCGACCCATCCCGTCTGGTGGTTGGGCAGACTCTGGTCATTCAATATCCCCTGCTCACCCATACAGTGCATTCTGGCGACACATTGTATTCCATCGCCGCCTCCCACGGCACCACGGTGCGCCAGCTGCTTCGCAACAACCCGATTCTGGGCGGCGACGAGCAGCTCACCCCCGGTCAGGTACTCACCGTCTCGTTCCGCCAGGAACCGCTGGGCACTCTCTCGGTCAACGGGTATGCAGAGCCCACCATAGCTCCCGCTCTTCTCCGTCGCACACTCCCCTACTTGTCCGACCTGACCCCATTCACCTACGGGTTTACCCCGCGCGGCGCACTCATTCCGCTGGAGGACACCGCACTGATCGAGTCTGCTCTTCAGACGGAAGTACGTCCGGTCCTGCATCTGTCCACGCTTACCCGGGACGGGACTTTCTCCAACGAACTCTCCCACATTGCCCTGACCGATATGGCGGTCCAGACCAGGCTCATTTCCGAGCTTCTGCGCGCCGTGGATCAGCGAGGCTACCGCGGTGTGGACATTGACTTTGAATTTGTCTATGGAGAAGACGCCCAGGCCTATGCTCAATTTATTGACCGCCTGCGCATCAATCTAAGTCCTATGGGAATTCCGGTCATTGTGGCGCTGGCACCCAAGGTCTTTGCCCAGCAGCAGGGAGACCTCTACGAAGGGCACGATTATGCTGCCCTCAGTCAGGCGGCTGATTTTGTGCTTCTGATGACCTATGAGTGGGGTTATACCTATGGACCGCCCATGGCAGTGGCCCCCATTCGGAATGTACGCCAGGTGGTGGATTACGCCCTAACCGAAATGGCACCGGAAAAAATCTATCTTGGAATTCCCAATTACGGCTACGACTGGACGCTCCCCTTCCGCCAGGGCAGCCGTGCCCGCTCCATCTCCAACCCAGAGGCGGTCACCATCGCCGCCGACCACTACGCTGCCATCCGCTTTGACGAAGCGGCGCAATCGCCCTGGTTCCGCTATGTGGATGACAGCGGCCAGGAGCATGAGGTGTGGTTCGAGGATGCCAGAAGCATTCGCGCCAAGCTGGACCTGGCCCGCACCTATGGTCTGCGGGGCGTAAGCTACTGGAACTTGATGCGGCCCTTCCCCCAAAACTGGGCAGTACTCAATGCCCTGTACCGCATTCGGGAAGAACTTTAAGTCCGGGGCTGGATTTTTTCTCGTGCATGGTGTAAAATTCTCCTCGAAACTGCACAAAGGAGGACATCACCATGTCTGTTTCTGTTGGAATGAAGGGCCGCTGTGAGGCCACTGTGGACGACAGCTTAACCGCGCAGGCCGCCGGCTCCGGTACTTTGCCCGTCTTCGCCACCCCCTGGATGTGCGCCCTGATGGAAAAGGCCGCCTGGACCGCCGTGGCTCCCGGCCTCGGAGAGGGCGAGAGCACCGTTGGCACTAAGCTGAGCATCTCCCATGTCTCCGCTACCCCGGTGGGATTGAAGGTCTGGGCGGAGAGCGAGGTCACTCTGGTGGACGGCAAGCGCATTGAGTTTACCGTCAGCGCCTACGACGAGAAGGGGCTTATCGGCTCTGGTACCCACGAGCGGTTTGTGGTCACGGACCAGCGCTTCCTGGCCAAGGCTCAAAGCAAAAAGGAGGGCTGAACCGTGTCCATTGAACGGGTTCGCGCCTATTTCCGCCAGCTGGGCCGGGAACAGGATATTCTTGAGTTTTCTGTATCCAGCGCCACTGTGGAGCTGGCTGCCCAGGCAGTGGGTGTGATTCCTGCCCGAATCGCCAAGACGCTCTCCTTCCTGGTGGAGGACAAGTGCGTACTCATTGTGGCCGCCGGAGACGCCAAAATCGACAACCCCAAATACAAGGCCCAGTTCCACACCAAGGCAAAGATGCTCACCGCGGAACAGGCTCTGGAAATGACGGGCCATGCCGTGGGCGGTGTATGTCCCTTTGCCAATCCGGAGGGCGTCACCACCTATCTGGATGTCTCACTACAGCGCTTTGACACCGTCTTCCCCGCCGCAGGCAGCTCCAACTCTGCCATCGAGCTGACCTGCCCGGAGCTGGCGGAATACGCTCACAGCGCCGGATGGATCGATGTATGCAAAGGCTGGCAGACTGAATAATCACAAAAGGAGCCGGATTTCCGGGCAAAACGCCTGGAAATCCGGCTCCTTTCAAAGGTTTACCGTCCGCGTGGCTACTGCCCGGCAAAAGGCCTGGTCGTGCTCCACAAAAAGCAGCGTGGGCTGTTCCCGCGCAATCAGCTCTTCCAGCTGCATCCGGGCATAGAGATCAATGTAGTTCAGCGGCTCATCCCACACGTACAGATGGGCACGCCGGCTCAGACTGGCCGCCAACAGCAGCTTCTTTTTCTGTCCGGCACTGTAAAAGGCCATATCCATGGAAAAAAGCTCCCGCGGAAAATCCAGCTTTCTCAGCACGCCCAGCAGCAGAGGAACCTCTATTCCCTGTGCTCCGGCCCACTCCATAAGATTCCCTTGCAAAAATCCGGTGTTCTGGGGCACATAGGAGATTTCCAGTCCGGAGGCCTGCTGTATGGTTCCTGTGCAGGGCTCGGCCTCACCCAGCAGCAGACGCAGAAGGCTGGTTTTCCCGCAGCCATTCCCGCCCGCCAGGCAGACCCGCTCTCCCGGTCCTATCTCAAAGTTCACGTCCTGAAGAACAGGCTTCCCTCCCAAGGTGATGGATACCTCTCTCGCCTGGAGACGGTAGCGGCTGCGAAGGTCGGGAGCGGTGACCAGCTTCAGTGCATCATATCGCTCCACATCCCGCAGCAAGCCCTGTTTTTCCACGATAGCCTGCTTCTGCCGGCTTTCCAGGTTTTTGGACCGTTTCATCAGCTTGGCTGCTTTATGGCCTACGTAGCCACGGTCAGGACGCAGGCCCGAGTTCTTGCTTCCGTACTTGGTCCGCTCCACCCGTTCAGACCAATCTCCGGTGCGGCGGACAGCCTGCTCCAGGCGGCGAATCTCCCCTCTTAGTTCCTGGTTCCGGGCCAGTTCCCCCTGATCTCTGGCCTGCTTTTCCCGCAGCCAGGAGGAGCAGTCTCCCCGCATAACCTCCGGTCCCGTCTTGTTCAACGCCAAAATGTGATCCACACAGCCATCCAGAAAGTCCCGGTCGTGGGACACCAGCAGAAAGCCTCGTTTCAGCCTGGAAAGGTAGCGGGCCACCATCTGCCGGCCCGGACCATCCAGATGGTTGGTGGGCTCATCCAGCATCAGGTAATTCCCCTGCCCCAGAAACAAGGCCGCCAAAAGCGCCCGGGTCTGTTCCCCACCGCTCAGGCTCTGGAAGGGCCGTTCAAGAACTGCCTCCTCCAACCCCAGCCGGCTCAGTTCCCGCCGCAGCCGCCACGACTCTTCACCCTGTGACAGTTCCTCCAGCACTATGCCGGTGGAAAGCGTTGGATCCAGGACCGGCTGCGGCACACAGCGGCAGGGCTCCGGGCAGGAAATCGTCCCCTTTCCCTGCAGCCTGCCCTCCAGCAGGCCAAGCAAAGTGGTCTTGCCCCGTCCGTTCCGCCCCACCACCCCCAGCTTCCAGTTGGTGTCCAGCTGCAAATTTAGATCTTCAAATACCGGGAGCACAGCTCCCTCATAAGAAAACGTAAGATTTGTTATGGTGATAAGCGCCATATGCCATTCCTCCTGTCTTCATAAAAATAGCCACAGGAGGAACATCCCTCTTGCGGCAAGACAGAAGACGGCACCACACAGGCTGCCGCAATCCAATCAAAAAACCGGAAGCGGGCGCAATTCCCCCTGCTGCCGGCACGACGAAACCAGGCCCTACACTGCGGTCCTTTCTGTTTCTCCGTACCAACTCAGCAAGCGGTTTTGCGCATGTTTTCGCCTCCGGTTCCTTTGAATTGATACGACTATATCATGTCATCCTTCCGCTGTCAAGCCGGCCTATCCTCCCGTCTTCTGATAAAAAACACGCTCCGGTGTTCCGAAGCGTGTTTTTTTATTATGCGCGAGGATGGGCTTTCCGATAGACATCCTTGATTTTCTGGTTCATCAAACGAGAATAAATCTGAGTGGAAGAGATGTCGGCATGGCCCAGCATTTCCTGAATCGATCGAAGGTCAGCCCCGTTCTCCAGCAGGTGCGCGGCAAAGGAGTGGCGCAGGGTATGAGGCGTAATGTCCTTCTTGATGCCCGCCTTCTCCTGGTAGTGCTTTATGAGCTTCCAGAAGCCCTGGCGGCTCATCCGTTCTCCGCTCATATTGAGAAACAGTGCCGTCTCATCCGCCGACTCCACCAACTGGGGCCGGATATTGTGGACGTATTCATTCAGTGCCCGAATGGCAGCCGGATAAAGGGGGATAATCCGTTCTTTCCCCTTGCTGTAACACTTCAAAACACCGCCGGGCAGATTCAAGTCATCCACGTCCAGCGCAATCAGCTCACTGACACGGATTCCAGTGGCGTACAGCAGTTCCAGCATGGCCCGATCCCGGTACCCCTTCAGGTCCGTACACTCAGGCTGCTCCAGGAACAGCTCCACTTCTTTGCCGGTGAGCACCTGGGGCAGCTTCCGCTCCACCTTTACCGGTGTAACACCCTTGGCAGGATTCCGATCCGTCTTTCCCAGCACCATCAGGCAGTTGTAGAAGGATTTGATGGAGGCCACGGATCGGGTGACGGTGGCAGGCGATTTCCCCCGCCGGGAAAGCTGATGGGTGTACTCCTCCACATCCTGAGCCACCACATCCAGCAGCTCGATTCCGCTTTCCTCCATGGCATGGGCAAACTGGTGCACATCCCGCAGATAGGAGCTCACCGTATTTTCCGACGCTCGTTTTTCTGTTTTCAGGTACCCCTCATAGGCCTCAAACAAATCAGACACAACCAACTCTCCCGGAATCACAAATTACAGCACCACATGGGCAGCCGCCTTCAACAAAACCGGCACCACCACATATTCCAGCGCACTGCAAACAACAAACAACACACAGCAAAGCCCCGTCCGGACCCAATAGGTCATCTGGCAGACGGGCAGTTCAGATCGTCCTTCCCCGAATCCACGGCGAAGCAACGCCTGTGCATTGGACAGCCCCTGCGTCCCCGCCACAAAAAAACCGGGGGCCCACAAAAGCGCCGGCAGTCCAAAGAGCACAAGCGCCGGCAGAAGACCGGCCCCGCCAAACACCCGAAAAAAACAGCCCACTGAAAAGGAGAAGAAGAACCCCCGCACTCCAAACAGCACCGGAAGCCCAACCACACCAATTGCTGTTACGCCCAAAATCACCGCAGCCAGCAAGTACCGCATCTGCTCCCAAAGCAAGGGCCAGAAGCTGCGAATGACAGTTCCCTCTGCCGCCAAGGTCAGATAATCGCTGAGATAACTGCCCAGCTCCAGCGCGCCCTCTCCCTGCGCCAAGCCGGCAAACAGTCCTCCCGCGATGCCGCCCAACAGGAAGGCTGCACCCAATACAACTACGGAGGCCCCTTGCCCCCACAGTATGGTCCATTTTTTTCTTACCCGCTTTCCCATGGCTGTCACCTCATAACAACCTTATGAGTGGGGAGAAAAAAATAGACATGCACCACCTCTTTTACGGCAGGTCAAAATGTCTAGTTTTAATATAGCCGTATCCGACATATTTCGCAAGCCTTTTTCAAAAATTTGTTAACTTTTTTCTTTTTTCATTATTTGTTATGTAAATTAAATTATGTAAACTTTGCAAACCGAAAGAAAAGAGAGCCTGCAGAAGCGGGCTCTCTTTTCTCAAAATATTGTATTCTCTCGAACAATTAGATGCAAAATGTTGAATTTATTACGAAATGCAGCCCTCGCACTGATTACAGTCCGTATTATTACGATTTGTATCCTTCTGCTCCCCCATGCCCGCTGCAATGGCATTGAGCGCGATGGCACATTCCAACCGCTTGCGCTCCATCTCGCAGGCCACTTCATTGGACTTTGTTATGTCGCCGTTGACAAGCAGATTGGATGCAGAACAGCCGCCGCTGCAGTAGAACCGAGCCCAGCACTTCTGGCAGGCCGGACGGGTATAGATGTTCTGCTTGGCAAATTCACCGGAAATGTCCATATCAAAGCCGCCCCGGAAGACATTACCCATCCGGTATTCCTCCTTGCCCACAAACTGGTGGCAGGGATAGATATCTCCGTCCGGGGTAATGGCCACATACTCACATCCAGCGCCGCAGCCCCGCAGACGCTTGATGACGCAGGGCCCCTGGGTCAGGTCCACATTGAAGTGGAAGAAATTGATGTCCTTCCGGCCCATCAGCTCTCCAGCCAGCTTCTCGTACTCCTCCTCTACCCTGGGCAGATCCTCCTCCTTGATCGCAAAGGGATCGTCCAGCGGTCCGCTGGCAGGCTCCACCGAGACATGACGGAAGCCCAAAGAGACCATGTGCATCACATCCTCAGAGAAGTCCAGGTTTTCCCGGGTAAAGGTACCGCGCACATAGTAGTCCTTGGTTCCGCGCCCGGCCACCAGCTTCTGGAACTTGGGAACAATCACCTCATAGCTGCCCTTGCCGTTCACCGTGGGCCGCATGTGGTCATTGACCTCCTGACGACCGTCCAGAGAGAGCACCACATTGGACATCTCCCGGTTAATGTACTCAATGTTCTCGTCATTGAGCAGCACGCCGTTGGTTGTAATTGTAAAGCGGAACTGCTTGTCATATTTTTCTTCCAGAGACCGGGCATATTCCACGGTAGCCTTCACCGTGTCCATGGCCATCAGCGGCTCACCGCCGAAGAAGTCCACTTCAATATTGCGCCGCTTGCCGGACTTGGCAATCACCCAGTCAATGGCTCGCTTGGCGGTCTCCACATCCATCGTCATGCGGCAGCCGGTACCGAAATCGCCGGTGGAGGCGAAGCAATAGCGGCAGCGCAGGTTGCAGTCATGGGAGACGTGGAGGCAGAGCGCCTTGACCACTGCCTGGCGAGGCAGCTCCATGGCCTTCTCCACGTCCACATAATCGTCATCGGTAAAGAGCAGGCCCTGCTCCTGAAGCTCCCGCAGCTCCTGCCAGGCCTCCTCCAGCTCGCCCCGGTCATACTGGCACAGCTTCTTGGCCAGCTCCTCCGGCAGCTTCTCCCCCAGCGGGCCCTCCGCCGCGGACAGCAGATCATAGCTCAGCTTGTCCAGCACGTGCACCGCGCCGCTGTTCACATCGGCCGCCAGATACTGGCCCAGCGCCGTAAAGGTATGTACCATCTTCCGTTTCCATTCCTTTCTAGTTCCTCTCACCCCTCCCGGAGGGGCAAGGTGTGCAGACATGAAAAAGGGCAGGCTCACGCCCACCCTCATTCACATGCCGAAGTTTTTGCTTACTTATTCTCGCACTTCTGGTTGGCCACAGTGCAGGAAGTCTTGCAAGCGGACTGGCAGGAGGTCTGGCACTCGCCACAGCCGCCCTTGGCAGCGCTGGCCTTCAGAGTGGCACCGCTCAGAATCTGAATGTGTTTCATGGGTATCTCTCCTTCTGAAATCACGGGACTTGCCGTCCCATAAAAGTTTGATTTATTATAACATAGTTTTTCGTCCATTTCAATCATCTTCTGTGCTTTTTCTTTGGCGCTCTTCCCAGAAGTCCGGCCAGCGCGCCGCCGCACAGGCAGGCACACAGCACTCCTACCCCGCCGTGCTCAATGCTGGCCGTGTCAAAGGCCAGAAAGCCCGCCGTCAGAAGCAGCAAAAACAGGATGCCCCCCACCGCAAGCCCCACCAGCAGCGTCCGCACCCCAATTCGCCGCACCGCCAGCATGCCGCCCATCCATGCTCCGATCACACAGGAGGCCAGCACAGTTCCCTCCATCCACCGCTCTCTCAACACCCCGGCCGACACCATCACCGCACACAGAAGCAGGGTCAAAATGGACACCAGTCCCGCGACCACACCGCCCTTGAGCAGTTCGCACATCGCATTGACCCACTGATTCTCCGACTCCGGACGCCGCTTCTCCCGCCTTTTCATGACAATACCCTCCCCGATGGTTTCTACAAAAACCTATGCGGGAAGGGTATTGGTCATGCTATCTTTTTCTGGCTTATTTCTTGCCGGCTTCCTGGCCATTCTTGGTGGAGACAGCCCACTTGGTCAGCTCAATCCGGACACGGTCGGCACCGGTCTCGATCACAATGGTGCTGTCCTTCACGGCACACACAGTTCCGGTAATGCCGCCAATGCTGGTAATCTCATCCCCAACACTCAGAGAATTTCTCAGGTTCTCCGCTTCCTTCTTCCGCTTGTTCTCCGGGCGGATCATAAAGAAGTAAAGCAGGCCAAACATAAGGACGAGCAGAATAAGACTTTCCAAAATTGTTCCCTCCAACGTAATCTATCAGCCGTCACACGACGTCTTGTCTATTATAACGGGTTCTCTCTCCCTTGACAAGTGTTTTTACAAATTTCCCTGCGGTAGACTCCTGTCATTTCTCATTTTCTCGGGCTGGACGGTCCAGCATCTGTGCATATTTGGCACGGAATTCTTCAAAGGTTCCCTCGTCCAGGGCAGCGCGGATACGGACCATCAGCTCATTGTAGAAGTGTAGGTTGTGCAGAACCGCAAGGCGCATGGCCAGCATCTCCCCCGCCACAAACAGGTGGCGCAGGTAGGCTCTGGTAAAGGAAGCACAGGCCGGACAGGTGCACTCCGGGTCAATGGGGCGCTGATCCAGCTTGTACTTCTCATTTTTAATGTTGATGGTCCCCGACCAGGTATACAGCTTTCCGTGGCGGGCATTTCGTGCAGGCATCACACAGTCAAAGAAGTCCACACCCCGGGCAACTCCTTCAATGATGTTCCCGGGCGTGCCGACGCCCATCAGGTATCTGGGCTTGTCCTTGGGCATATAGGGCTCCACGGCATCAATGATGTCATACATCACCTGGGTGGGCTCCCCCACCGCCAGGCCGCCGATGGCGTAGCCATCGCAGTCCAGCTTGGCAATCTCCTGCATGTGCCACACGCGCACCTCGGGATACGTGCCCCCCTGGTTGATGCCGAAGAGCATCTGCCCAGGATTGACACAGCCGGGCTGCTCCATCAGGCGGCGGTGCTCCGCCACACAGCGCTCCAGCCAGCGGACCGTGCGCTCACAGGACTGCTGCACGTAAGGCAGCGGAGCCGGGTTTTCAATGCACTCGTCGAAGGCCATGGCCACGTCGCTGCCCAGATTAGCCTGGATGCGCATGGACTCCTCCGGCCCCATAAAGATTCGGCGGCCGTCAATATGAGAAGCGAAGGTGACCCCTTCCTCCTTAATCTTCCGCAGGCCGGACAAGGAAAACACCTGGAATCCTCCGCTGTCGGTGAGGATGGGACCATCCCAGTCCATAAACCGGTGCAGGCCACCCAATTCCCGTACTGTCTCATCTCCAGGCCGGAGATGGAGATGGTAGGTATTAGACAGCTCAATCTGACAACCAATCTCCTTTAGGTCGTGGGCAGACACCGCCCCCTTGATGACCCCCTGAGTTCCTACATTCATAAAGACCGGGGTCTGTGCCGTTCCATGGGCACAGGTAAATACGCCTCTTCTCGCTTTTCCCTCTTGCTTGATTACTTCAAACACAGGCAGACTCCTTTTCTTTCTATCTTTATCTTTCTAGCTTATTCTTCCATTAAATTCGGGTGCTCAAAAGCCCCCGAGTTCCCGAATAACCGCAGAGGCCAGCACCAGGCCCGCCGCAGCCGGCACAAAGGACACCGATCCCGGAGTAGACCGCCGTCCCGGTTCTCCCGGTCGAGTATTTTCCCCTGCCGGTGTCTCAGCCGGTATCTCCCCCAAGAGAGGACGGGGCTCTTCTGTGGAATAGACCACCTTTAAGTGGTTGATCCCCCGGCGACGAAGCTCCTTCCGCATCACCCGGGCCAGCGGACAGCCCTGGGTCTTACTGATATCGGTCACCACAAAGGCGGTCGGATCCAGCTTATTTCCCGAGCCCATCGCACTGATTATCTTCACCTGTAAATCGGTGCACCGCTGGACCAGGTCCAGCTTGGCCGCCACCGTATCAATGGCATCCACCACATAGTCGTATTGTGACAAATCCACCGTCCCGCCGTTTTCCGGGAGGTAAAACATCCGAATGGCCCGCACATCACAATCAGGGTTAATATCCCGAACCCGCCGGGCCATCACTTCCACCTTAGGCTGCCCCAACGTGGAATGAAGGGCAGCAATCTGCCGATTCAGGTTGCTCTCCGATACGGTGTCATCATCGTATAGGTGTAAAGTTCCGACGCCTGCCCGTGCAAGTGCCTCAACGCAAAATCCGCCTACGCCTCCCACGCCAAACACCGCCACTTTGGCTCTGGCCAGACGTTCCAGGGGCTCGTCCCCAATTAAGAGCCTGGTCCTCGAAAATTGGTCCATGCGCACTCCTTCTCTGGTAAATTCACTTCATTTTCATTGTAAAGTATTTAACCTTTTCAGTATTTTCAGGGGGCACTCTCCATGCCACCTGTCCGGTTCCTATTACACATAGAACGCCTCGTTTCTGGAGATGCTAATCCGCAAGCAAAGCAGAAAGGCAGAGAGGATCCTACCATGAGCTTGATCGCCTGCACAGACCCCTGCGTCTACCAGAAGGATGGTTACTGTTCCCTCTCCCGCGCCGCCTCATCAGGCAGTCCGGGAACAAGCGGCTGCGTCCATTTTGTCCCCATCCAGCAGCATCCCGTCTCAGAGCAAAGCAGCCAGTGCCTCCCGGATGTTGGACACGCGGATTAACTCCAGCCCCTCCGGTACCGCCAGCTTGCCCTGCACCCGTTTGGGGATCAGGCACTTGGTAAAGCCCAGGCGCTGCACCTCCCCCAGGCGCTGCCCAAGAGCGTTGACGGTACGCAGCTCCCCAGTGAGGCCCACCTCACCGATGGCAGCCAAATCGTGGGGCACCGGCTTGTCCCGGAAGCTGGAGGCCAGCGCCAGGACGGCAGCCAAATCGGCGGCCGGCTCGTCCAAGTAGAGTCCACCGATGACGTTGAGGTATGCGTCGCAGTTTCCCACCAGCAGACCGCCCCGCTTCTCCAGCACAGCCATCAGAAGCATGGAGCGGCTGTAATCAAAACCGTTGCTCACCCGTCTTGGATTGCCCAGACTACTGGGCACCACCAGGGCCTGAATCTCCGCCAGGACAGGGCGCACACCCTCCATGACACAGGTGACGCAGGTACCCGGAGCCTCCTTGGGCCGCCCCGCCAGCAGGGCTTCCGAGGGGTTTGGCACCTCGGCCAGCCCCTCGTCCGCCATCTCAAAGACGCCAATCTCATTGGTGGCGCCAAACCGGTTTTTCGCCGCCCGAAGAATCCGGTAGGCCATGTGCCGTTCCCCTTCAAAGTACAGCACACAGTCTACCATATGCTCCAGCACCTTGGGGCCGGCAATAGAGCCCTCTTTGTTCACGTGTCCAATGACAAAGACGGTGACGCCCTCCCCCTTGGCCAGCTGCATGAGAGTCATGGTACACTCCTTCACCTGGCTGATGCTCCCCGGGGGCGAGGTGCTGTCCGGATGGTAAAGGGTCTGGATGGAGTCCACAATCAGCACATCCGGCTGCTGCTCATGTACCGCATCCACCAGATTCTCCAGATTGGTCTCCGCCAGCAGGTAAAGTCCCTGGCCGCTCACCTTCAGCCGCTCAGCACGCAGCTTAATCTGTCGCTCCGACTCCTCACCGGATACATATAAAACCTTGGCAAACCGGCACAGATTATCACAAATCTGAAGCATCAGCGTGGATTTTCCAATACCGGGGGCGCCGCCCACCAGCACCAGAGAGCCCTTGACCGCGCCGCCGCCCAGCACCCGGTCCAGTTCGCCCATGCCGGTGGAAAAGCGCAACTCGTCCGTGGTCTCAATCTCACTCATGGCCTTGGGCCGGTTGACCGCAACCCCAAGAGTGGAGCCCCGCCCCGCCGGGGAGGCGGTCTTCTTTACGCTTCGCTCCTGGGGCTGTTCCACAATGGTATTCCAGGCTCCGCACGCCGGGCATTTCCCCTGCCATTTCGGCAGTTCGTTGCCGCACTGCGTACAATAAAACAACGTTTTCGCCTTCATGTTTCCTTCCTCGTTGGCAAAAAGATTGCTGTTATTGTACCAGAGTCCGGCCCAAAAGTAAATATCCGCCCTCACCCCCCATAATTCAGCCATGCGGACACCAGCACGGCGGCCATTTTCTTTTGGTAGCCGCTGTCCAGCAGTTGTGCCTCCTCCCCCGGATTGGTAAGAAAGCCGCATTCCACCAACACAGCCGGGCAGGAAATGTGATTCATCAGATAGACACTGTCCGGGATTTTCTTCTCCTGTCGGCTGTTATCGGGCTGAATCGTCATACGTACGGCATTCTGAATACTGGCCGCCAGCTGCTGAGACCCCTCGGTGGGAGCGTAGAACGCCTGCGCCCCGTGGTACTTCTGGTCGGAAAATGTGTTCTGATGAATGCTGAGCAGCACCGCCCGTTCCAGCGACTCAATGGCCTCCACCCGATTTTTCAAGTCGGACACCTTTTTCTCCCGCAGCGTCACTGCGCTGTCATCATGGAGAGACACATCCTCCTCCCGCAGCAGGACGGGAGCAATTCCATAAAGTCCAAACAGATCATTCATCTTCAATACAATGGCCAAATTGATTTGGCTCTCCGGCACCCCGGACAGGGAGACCGCTCCCCCGTCCTCGCCCCCATGTCCGGCGTCCAGAATCAAGGTCTCCGCCCGACCGATGATCACCGGCTCCACCACCGGTGTACTCTGTCCCGCATACCAGCTCAGGGTCTGCGCCATCAAAATCACCAACAGAGCAAACATGGCCAACAATCCAATGCCGCGACGCACCCGCCACCACCTCCGCCCTATTCTATGGATGGGGACGGGCCGGCTATTCCCTGAAAAAGTTTTTTCCCGCGTTTTGCAGCGCTCTCCCCTAGACTTCTTTCGTTTTTCTGTTCGATTGCGCCGCTGCCGCTCTTCCTCCGCTTCGGCTCCCGGGTCCCCGTCTCGCCCGGACACATAGTATGGCATGAGGGACGCTTCGTCCCAAATTTCCGCCAAGGAGGGAATCCCCTTTGAATAACGAAAACGGCAACAGCAATTCCATGCCAAGCTGTCCGGATCACTACGGAACCATGCCGTCCTGCGCGGGCCTGGCCGTTCCTTATGTTCCCTTTCAACAGAACGCCCCCAAAAAGTATGACCAGGCTGAGGCGCTGAGCAACGGCACCCTGTTCCCCGGCCTGAACCTGCCCTTCCACCTGAAGACAGAGGGAAGCTCGGTCCCATCCACGCCTCTGTCCGAACTCCAGGCCCTGGAGTTTGTGGTCCTGGAGCTGGGCATGTATCTGGACACCCATCCTGATGACACCGAGGCTTTCACCCTGTTCAAGCAGTACGCCGCCATGGAGAAGGCCGCCAAGGCCGCCTATGAGTCCAAGTTCGGTCCGCTGACCAAGTCCTCCGCCGCCTCCGGCGAGCGATACAACTGGCTTCAGGAGCCATGGCCCTGGAACTACGAGCAAAACGAGGTGAAGTAAATGTTTTTCTATGAAAAGAAGCTGCAGTTCCCCGTCAAAATTGCCACTCCCAACCCCAAGCTGGCCGCCTTCATTATTACTCAGTATGGCGGACCGGACGGCGAAGTGGGCGCTGCCATGCGGTATCTGTCCCAACGCTACGCTATGCCCTTTGCCGAGGCCAAGGGGGTATTGACCGACATCGGTACCGTGGATGCACCATGCACCAGCTGCCCCTCGGCTCCCGCATTTCCTTATCCGCTAAAAATCCATCGGGCCGAAAGCCGGCACAGCAGCACCTCCACCCTTCCGTCCGGCCAGACAGTCATATGGTCCAACAGGCGTCCGAAAAAACGTCCATCCTCCGCTTCTCCCCGGACAATCTCCAAAACAGCGGCACAGATCTCCTCCTCCGTTGGGATGCCTATTCCCCCTTCGGTCTGCCCGGCCGCGGACTGTTCCCGCTCCAACTGTTCCAGCTTTCGGTCACAGCTCCCATTGAGGAACAGGGCATCCGCTTCGCTGAGTTTCCCATCCAGGTAGGCCTCCAGTACCCGCTCCTTCTTCCGCCGGGTTTCCTCCATGTCCCGCTCCAGACACCGTCTCTCCCCCTCTGTGCCGTCCTGTTCCTCCTGAAGGATCTCTCTCACAACACCGGCCAAATGGTGGGCAAACTCGGTCCAATCCATGGGCACCGCCCGAACGCACCGGCGCAGCAGCTCCATGGCGGTATCCTCCCGAATCTGCCGTCCTACACTGCAGCCCGCAAGGCTCTCTCCCGTGCTGACGGGCGGCACGCCCTCCCGGACCGCTCGGCTGCAGCGCCAGACCCGATACACCACCCCTGCTCTGGTTTTCTTTGTTCGGGCCACAAAGCTTCCGGAACACAGACCACATCGGATTTTTCCCGAGAGCAAATAGCGGTTTCCCCGACATTTCCCCTGACTCTCCCGGCTGCGCCGTTTTATTTCCCGCTGCACCTCCTCCCAGGTCTCCCGGTCCAGAATGGGTTCATGGTGGTCTCGAAGGATAATTAGCTTTTCCTGCCCCCGGTTGTACTTTTTCTCATGGGTCAGATAGTCCGGGGTGTAGGTCTTTTTCTGAACCAGGTCTCCGCAGTACTTCTCATTTTTCAAAATCTTCAGCACCGTGGCAGACGACCACCTGCAGTTCCCCCGACTGGACAATACCCCCTCTTGCCGCAGCTCTCTGGCAATCACTGTGGTTCCTTTGCGCTCCCGGAGATATTCATGGAAGATACGGCGCACGGTCTCCGCCCCCTCCGGGTTGATGGTCATCACGCCTTCCGAAACGTCGTACCCCAGCAGGGAACCGCCAAACACCACGCCCCGCTCCATTCTCCGGGTCTGCCCCCACTTGACCCGCTCCGAGGTCTTGCGGCTCTCCTCCTGGGCGATGGAGGACATGAGGGTCAGCCGCAGCTCCCCCTCCTGGTTCCGAGTATCGATATTGTCCAGGAGAAAGAATACACCCACCCCCCAGCGGTGCAGCTGCCGGGTATACGCCAAAGCATCCAGCGTATTGCGGGCAAACCGGCTGACCTCTTTGGTGATAATAAGGTCAAGCTGGCCTGCCCGGGCGGCCGCAATCATGGCATTAAACTGCCGGCGCTTTTTGGTTCCGGTTCCGGATATCCCCTCATCGGCATAAATGCCCTGGAGCTCCCAGTCTGGATTTCGCCGGATACAATCTTGGAAATAGCGTTTCTGACTCTCAAAGGAGTTTGCCTGGTCCCCCTGGTCGGTGGACACCCGGCAATAGGCTGCCACGCGAATCACAGACATCCCCCCACCTAGTCATACTGCCGAGGAGCTGTGCTCTTTGGACGTCTCTTCTCCAGCCGTTCCAAGCAGCACTCCATTTGGGACAGGCTTAACAGCCCCCGCTCCACCAAAGAACACAATACTGCTTTTTCACATACCCGAACAAACTCTGGGCCTGGAAGCACGCTGCCCTCCTGACGCATTTCATTTGGCACCTTCTTCATGTTGCTCCCTCCCCTCCGTCTACCATATGCGGAAGGGAGCCCCAATTTTCCGGTGTAGGCTGGGCAGAAAAAAGCCGCCGGCAGAGATATCATTCTCTGTCGGCGGCTTGAGATGTTATTCCTCCATATGAAGCTGCTGGGCCCGCAGCGCAGTGGCAAGGGCAATTTTCTTTGTCTCCCCGCGGTCAAAGGAAATGACCGCTATGTCTCCGCTGCGGCTGACCAATGTTCCGGGGCCAAAGGCCTTGTGTACCAGCCGGGTCCCGGGGACATAGCCCTCGGCCAACGACGCAGCCTGCCCCTTGTCCATCCCCAAGCGTACCGGAAGCGATTTCGGTTTGGAGCTTCGGGGGGCCGGCGTCTCTTTTGGTGGGAAAATTTCCCGGGAAAAGGTGGACTCTGCGCCAGTCTTTCGGAACGTGAAGATACTCAGCTCTTGCTTGGCTCGCGTCATGCCCACATAAAAGAGTCTCCGCTCCTCCTCATAGGCGTCCAGTTCCTCCTGCGAGGCATCGTTTCCCGGCACAGTCTTTGGAAACAGGCCATCCGCTACATCCAGCAGAAAGACCCGCTCATATTCCAATCCCTTGCTGGAGTGGATGGTGGAGAGCATAAAGGGGCAGTCCGGGTCGGGGGAACCCGACTGAACCACCTCCCGCAGCTCCTCCAGCCGCTCCAGAAGCCGCAGCGGCGTGGGCTCCTGGGCTCCCAGCGCCTCCAGAATATCCGCCTTGCTTAAATCGCCGCCCCGCTCCTCCAGATAGTCCCCATATCCCATAAAATGTACGATGCGGTAAACGGCCCGGTCGGCCTGTTCACTCAGCAGATTCTGCATGTGGGTCTGGAGGGCCCGGCACTGCTTCTTGGTCCACGGCGAGGCGTCGGAGCAGGCAGACACATATTCCAGGATGGAACAGTCCATTCTCTCTGCCTGGTCGACTGCCTCTTGGGCCAGCGCCCGGCTGATGCCGGCGCCCAGTTTATAATAGATGTTCAAAAACACCGCTCCGTCGCTGGGATCCAGGGCAAATCGGATGATGTCCGTAATGTCCCGCACCACCCGATTGGTAAAAAAGAGACTCTCCACCTGGCGGCAGCGATAAGGGATCCCCTCCCGATCCAGGCGGTCAATCAGCGGCAGAGCGCTGTCGTTATCCCGGTACAGGACTGCGGTCTCCACGTCGCAGTGCTTTGCCAGCTTGCAGAGGTAGCTGTACTGCTTTTGCCGATCGAAAAGGGAAATTTCCCGCACTTCCGGCCCGCTGCCCCGGACCGCCCTCATATGCTTGGGACGGCGGTTGTGATTGTTCTGGATAAACCGGTCTGCCGCCGTCACAATCTGCTGGGTTGAACGGTAATTCTGCTCCATATAAAGAACCCGGGCATTGGGATAGATGGTGTCAAATCGGGTAAGCACCTGTGGCCAGGCGGCCCGAAACCCGTAGATGCTCTGGTCCTCATCGCCCACCATGAACAGATTTCCTCTGGGCCCGGCCAACAGCTGAATGATGGTATGTTGGATCTTTGAGGTATCCTGGGCCTCATCCACACAGAGATATTGGTACCGTGCCTGCATAGCCCGAAGAATATCGGGATACTGGCGCAGAATTCGGAGGGCATAGACCATCTGGTCATCGTAGTCCATCTGCTGCCGTTCCCGCAGCGCCTGCCCGTAGCTGCGGTAGAAGGCGGGAAAATCCACACCCTCCACCTCCACCTGCTCCAGCTCCTCCGCCTTGAGCATCTGGTTCTTTGTGTAGGTAATGGCGGTCTGGAGCGCCTTTACGGTGTTTTCTGTAGCAAACTCATTGCTCTGCGCCCGATAGAGCTGGGCAATCAGCGCACTTTTTTCTCCGCCGTCCTCCAGCAGGCGAAAGGCGGTACGGCCACACACCCGCTCGTAGTACCGGATAATGCGGCTGCACACACCGTTAATGGTGCGGAACTCCAGCCGCTGGGCCTCCTCTTCCCCAAAGAGGGCGGCAAAGCGTGCCCGCATATCCCGGGCGGCCGCCACGGTATAGGTCATGGTGAGAATGTTCTCCGGCGGAATCCCGCGCACATAGCGCATGTACCCCAGCCGGGTCACCAGAACCGTGGTCTTTCCGCTGCCCGGCACCGCCAGCAGCAGAATTGGTCCATCCACCGTCTGGACCGCCGCCTCCTGCTGAGGATCCAGAGCGAGGGAAATCTGTGCTTTTAATTGGGAAAAATCCATGGTTCGCTCCAATCTAACCATTTCAAGGCCGGGGACGCAGCTGCCAAAAAATGACCGCTCCGGCGGCGGCCACATTGAGGGAATCCACACCGTGGCACATGGGGATGCGGGCAGTATAATCGCACTCCGCTATGGTATGGGGAGAAAGGCCGTCCCCCTCCGTCCCCAGAATCACGGCCAGCTTTTCCACCCGGGCCAGTACCGGATCGTCAATGGAGACAGAGCGGTCGCTCAGGGCCATGGCCACGGTCTGAAAGCCCATGTCACGCAGGCGTGAGAGGCCCGGCTGGGGCCACTGAGAGGGGTCCTCCCCGATCTGGGTCCAGGGAATCTGAAAAACCGTCCCCATGCTCACTCGTACCGCCCGGCGGTACAGGGGGTCACAGCAGGACGGGGTTACCAAGATTCCATCCATACCCAGAGCGGCGGCGGAGCGAAACAGCGCGCCCACATTGGTGGGGTCGGCCAGATTTTCCAACACCGCAATGCGCCGGGCCGTGCGGCACAGCTCCTCCACGCTGGGCAGGACCGGGCGCATCATGGCGCACAGCACGCCCCGGGTCAACTCATAGCCCGTCAGACGGGCCAGTACCTCCCGGTCCGCGGTATAGACAGGCACATCCCCATATGATTCCAGCATGGAGTGCTCCAGCGCCGGAAGCTGCCGTCGCTCCATCAGAAACGAGACCGGGCGGCACCCCGCCGCCAGAGCACAGGAGATGACCTTGGCGCTCTCCGCAATGAACAGTCCCTTCTCCGGGGCACGGCGGCTGCGCAGCTGGGCATGTGTCAACTGGGTATAGACCGCCAGCTCCGGCGCTGCAAGGTCGGTAATTTCAATGACGTTGGCCATGGACTACTCCCCCTTCCCGGTCTGGAGAAAGACATAGTGCTGTGAATCTGAGTGGGCAGGAGAAAAGACGTAATTGAGCCGTGAGAACTCCTTCAGCGCCTCTGGCTCCTCCGCCCCAGTCTGTGCCAGATAGCGCACCATCTCCCCCCGGGCCATTTTACAAAGGGTCCCTATCTCCACCACCCGGCCGTTTATTTCCTCCCCAAACACGCAGGTAAGAAATGTTCTCCCCGGTTTCAGATACCGGGATACGCAGAGGCTGTACTCCTTGGAGGCCAGATTGATGACGCAGTCCGTCTCGCCATAAATCCGTTCTGCAATGTCTGCGCCCCAATATTCGTAAAGGTCTTTTGCATTACATAGTTTCAGCTTGGCCTGCATCTCCAGGCGATAGGGCGTCACTCCGTCAAAGGGGCGAAGCACCCCATAAAGGCCGGACAGGATCCGCAGATGTTCCTGGACATAGTCAAACTCCTCCTGGGTAAACACTCCGGGAGCCATATACTGATACTGAATGCCCTCATAAGCCAGAATGGCAGGTGTCAGCCGACTGCGCAGTTCGGAAGTTCTCAGCCGCTCCACATTTAGGGCGGCAATGGAGTCGTTGCACTTCCAAAGCTTTTTCAGTTCCTCCGGGGGCATGGTCCGAAGTTTTCTGTAAAGTGCTTCTGCTTTATCCAGAAAGCAGGGCAAGTCTTTCCAGGCCAACGTATCGGTATCTGTCCTCATTTTCTTGGCCGGTGAGATGATGATACGCATTGATTCGTTCCTTCCACGTCATTGGGTTTCGGGCAGGTGCGTCCGCGGCGCAGCTTTCCGGTCTGGCTGGTCATTCTCCCGCCAGGTAAGCCAGGATTTCGTCTGCGTTGGTATCCGGCTTCACCTTGGGCATTACCTTTTCAATGATGCCCTCCTCGTTAATGAGGTAGGTAGAGCGTACCACGCCCATGCTCACCTTGCCGTAGAGCTTCTTCTCCTGCCAGACGCCGTAGGCCTGAATCGCCTGAAGCTCCGGGTCGGAGAGGAGCACAAAGGGCAGCTCATATTTCTGGGCAAATTTCAGGTGGGAGGCCGTGGAGTCCTTGCTGATGCCGATTACCACGGCATTTTTCTCCTGAAACGCCCCGTAATTCCGGGCAAAGGCACAGGCCTGACGGGTACAGCCGGGGGTATTGTCCTTGGGGTAAAAATATAAAATCACCTTTTTGCCTAAAAAATCAGACAGGCTGACAAGGTTTCCCGCCTTGTCCGGCAGGGTAAACTCCGGTGCTTTGCTTCCAACGTCCAGCATCATACATTCTCCTTTTTAAAACTTAATGATCGGGGGTAATGGCCACTTTGATGACGCCGTCCCGGCGATTCTCAAAGAGGTCGTAGGCCTCCTGAATGCGGCTCAGGGGGCACGTGTGGGTAATCAGTGGCGTGGTGTCCAGCTTGCCCTGGGCAATCAGCGCCAACGTCTCCTCACAGTTGCAGCCATCCACCCCGCCGGTTTTAAAGGTCAGGTTCTTTCCGTACATATCCGGCAGAGGTAGCGTCTGAGGTTCGTCGTACAGGGCCACCACCGTAACCACTGCATTGGGTCTGGCACACTGCCAGGCCATGCGGAAGGTATCCGGACTGCCCGCTACCTCCAGAACCACATCCGCTCCGCCGTGGCTGCTGCTTCGGCGGACCAGTTCCTCCACTTGATCCGGGCCAACAGTGAGCACCTCCGGATAGTGGGACCGGACAAATTCCAGGCGGCTGGTGTCTTTGTCACAGACCAGGATGGTTTTAGGGCCATACAGCCGCACGCACTGCAGCGTACAAATGCCGGTGGGACCAGCGCCGAGAATGAGCACGGTATCCTCCGGCCCAATCTCCGAGATTTTAGCGGCCCAATAGCCGGTGGCCAACACATCTCCCACCAGCAATGCCTGGAGATCGGTGACAGAATCCGGAATTTTATTGAGCCCCTGGTCGGCATAGGGCACTCGGACATACTCCGCCTGTCCCCCGTCAATCCGACAGCCCAGGGCCCAGCCGCCGTCCGGGTCCGTGCAGTTGTTGACCCAGCCATGCTGGCAGAAGAAGCAGTCCCCACAGAAAGTCTCCACATTCACCGTCACCCGGTCACCGGGTTGGACATTGGTGACCGCCTCCCCCACCTCCGTTACCACGCCCACCATCTCGTGACCAACGGTGATGCCGGGCACCGCACGGGGCACAGAGCCGTGCTTGATGTGCAGGTCACTGGTACAAATACTGCCCAAGGTCACTCTCACAATGGCGTCCCGGGGATGCAGCAGTGTGGGCCTGGGCTTGTCCAGCAGTTGAAACTCCCCCTGTTTGATGTAGGTATAGGCCAGCATAGGCGGTTCCTCCCCCGTGTGATTTGGTACTGCGTTTCCTCTCCATTATAATCGCCCCCGGAAAGGCCGTCAACGCCATCCCCCCGATACCTGCTGTTCCATCTGTCCAAAGGCTCATGGCAGTTCCTCCGTCGGTACCGAGGAGTTGGGCCACATGGAGATGATCGCAGCCATCGTCCACCAGCTGACCCGAAACCTGAAGGCGGAGGAAATTGAGGGTACGCCCTTCGCCGCCTACTTTGTGGACCACACCACCGGAATCTATCCCACCGCTGCCTCCGGCTTCCCCTGGAGCGCCGGTTCCATGCAGTCCACCGGTGACGTCATTGCCGACCTCACAGAGGATCTGGCCGCGGAACAGAAAGCCCGCCTTACCTATGACAACATTCTCCGGCTGTCCGATGACCCGGACGTCAACAACGCCATCCGCTTCCTGCGGGAGCGGGAGATTGTCCACTTCCAGCGCTTCGGCGAGTGTCTGCGCCTGTGCAAGGAAAAAATGGACTCCAAGAACGTCTATCTCACCAACCCCGCCTTTGACAAAGCGGTTACCGCCCGGCCCAAGGCCCAGGGCTGACCATTCCAAACAAGAGAAACGGTGCGTCCCTGCGGGCGCACCGTTTCTTTAGAGTTGAAGTTCGGCCTCCGGCTCCGAGCTCAGCAGCTCCTCCTGTTCTTCCGGAAGCGCATCCAATATGAGTTCCTCCTCTGAGGGGGCGGCAAGCTCCTGTTCCTCCTGCTGCCGTCGTGCGCCTAAAATATGGATAAACCGGATTTCCTGATAGACGTAGGTACTTAGAGGCCGATAGTCCGCGTCCTGGCTGTGGGCTGCCACCAGAATATTATCCAGAGACGGAGGATTCCCCACCTCTACAATCACTGGTGTATGCCCGAATACGTCATAGGAGAACCGGAGCTGAGCAAAATCTCCCGGCATCAGCATTCTGAGATTGGCCTGGATTCCAAACGGGCCAGCGCTTTTCTCTGTCCGGGTCAGGAAATTATAAAAGTAGGGCACGCCCGTCCAGGCCGGAGCCCGATCGTTGGCACTGAGATAATACCAGCCGTAGGTAGGCATATAATTCATGATTCCCGTTCCAGCGTACAGACATTGGGAGGCAAAATTGGTGCAATCTCCACCCAGCTCGTCAAAATTATAAAAGCGCGGATTCCGTCCATAGGCCCAGCGGTGGGCATAGCGCACCGCCGCAGCCCGGTCGTAGGGAATAATCTCCGGCATTGCCATCACTCCTTTTCCCTCCCATTCTATTCTCCCGGGCAAAAAATATCCCGTCCCTGCCTTCAAAAGGCTGGGACGGGATTTTAATGTCAACCAAACAGGCTTTTATTTTACCAGCTGGCTCATGTCGTACAGACCAGGCTCGGTCACACCGGCCATGAACTTCGCCGCTTCAATGGCGCCCTGAGCAAAGATTTCCCGGGACAGGGCGGTGTGCTTGATCTCCATCACCTCGTCGTGTCCGGCAAAGATAATCTCATGCTCTCCCACGATGGTTCCGCCACGGACGGCGGAGATGCCGATCTCCTTCTTGTCCCGGGGCTGGCGGACCTCATGCCGGGAGTAGACGTACTCTGTCTCATGTCCGCAGCTGGAAGCGGCGGCATCGGCAATCATCAGGGCAGTGCCGCTGGGAGCATCCACCTTGCGGCGGTGGTGCCGCTCCACAATCTCAATGTCGTAGCTGTCCCCCAGAATGGAGGCCGCCTTCTTTACCAGCTCCAGCAGGACATTGATGCCCAGGGACATGTTGGCCGAACGGAAAATAGGCACCTCACAGGCCGCCGCGCCGATTTGGGCCACCTGCTCCGGGGTATAGCCGGTGGTAGCCAGCACCAGGGCGGTCTTGGTGGCTTTGGCAAACGTCAGAAGGCCGTCCAAGGCGGCGGGTGAGGAAAAGTCAATCACCGCGTCCGCCTCTCCGGTAAACTGAGCCGGCGAAGTGAATACGGGAAACTCCCGGTCACTGCTGCCCAGCACATCAAAGCCAGCCACGACCTCCACCTTGGGGTCGGCGGCGCACAGATCGGCCACCACCCGGCCCATATGGCCGTTGCAGCCGGAAATGATTATCTTCAGCATCAGGCTCCCCCTTACTTCAGCAGGCCCATACGCTCCATAGAGGCACGCAGAGTGGCCAGATTCTTCTCCGACATCTCGCACAGGGGCAGACGCAGGGGACCGGCCTCCATGCCCATCAGATTCATGGCAGTCTTGACGGGAATGGGGTTCACCTCGCAGAAGAGGGCATCAATGAGGTCCATATACTGGATCTGCAGCTTGGCCGCCTCCTGGAAGTTGCCCTCCAGGCACAGATGGCTCATCTTCACCATCACCTCGGGGGCGATGTTGGACACCACGGAGATGACACCCTTGGCGCCCAGGCTCATCATGGGCACCACCTGGTCGTCGTTGCCCGACCAGATGTAAAAGTCATCGGGGCACAGATAACGGGTGTGGGCCAGCAGAGAGAAGTTGCCGCTGGCCTCCTTGACACCGTTGATCTTGGGGTTCTTGGAGAGCACCTTGTAGGTCTCGGCCGTGAAGGAGACGCCGGTACGGCCGGGCACATTGTAGAGAATGATGGGCAGGTCCACCCGGTCGGCAATGTACTCGTAGTGCTTGATGAGGCCCTTCTGGCTGGCCTTATTATAATAAGGTGTCACATGGAGCAGAGCGTCGGCTCCGGAGTCCTGGGCGTGCTGGGACAGGTAGACGGCGGCGGAGGTGTCGTTGGATCCCGCGCCGGCAATAACCTTGACCCGGTGGTCCACCCGCTTGACACAGAATTCCACGGCCGCGATGTGCTCCCGGATGGACATGGTGGCGGATTCGCCGGTGGTGCCGCAGACGCACACCGCGTCCACGCCCGCCGCAATCTGCGCGTCAATCAGTCTTCCGAAAGCGTCGAAATTGATGTTTCCGTTCTGGTCAAAAGGGGTGGCCAGAGCCGGGCAGGCACCGGTAAATACAGGAGTTCTCATACAATTACAACCCTTTCCTCAATCAAACAAACCGAATTACTTGTGGTCAATATAGCCCTCGGCACACAGCAGCTCAGCCAGCAGAACCGCGCCGCCGGCAGCGCCCCGCAGGGTGTTGTGGCTCAGACCCACAAACTTATAGTCGTACTGGGTGTCAGGACGCAGACGGCCCACAGAGATGGCCATGCCGCCCTCCAGCTCCCGGTCCAGCTTGGCCTGGGGACGGTCGGGCTCCTCAAAATAGTGGATGAACTGCTTGGGGGCGGAGGGCAGATTCAGCTCCTGGGGACGGCCCTTGTAAGCGGCCCAATCAGCCTTGATCTGCTCCTCAGTGGGCTTGTTGCGGAAGGTAACGAAGGCGGCGGCGGTGTGGCCGTCAGACACGGGCACACGCAGGCACTGGGCGGTGATCTCCGGGCTGGAGGCCTTCACAATCTTGCCATCCTGGATGGTGCCCCAAACCTTCAGAGGCTCCTGCTCGCTCTTCTCCTCTTCCCCGCCGATGTAGGGGATGAGGTTATCCACCATCTCGGGCCAGCGCTCGAAGGTCTTGCCGGCGCCGGAAATGGCCTGGTAGGTGCAGACCAGCACCTTCTCAATGCCGTACTTCATCAGGGGGTGCAGCACAGGGGCGTAGGACTGGATGGAGCAGTTGGACTTGACGGCGATGAAGCCGCGCTTGGTGCCCAGACGCTTGCGCTGGAAGGGGATGACCTCCAGGTGCTGGGGGTTGATTTCGGGCACGACCATGGGCACGTCGTCGGTCCAACGGTTGGCGGAGTTGTTGGAAACCACCGGGCACTCGGCCTTGGCGTACTTCTCCTCCAGAGCGCGAATCTCTTCCTTCTTCATATCCACCGCGCAGAAGACAAAGTCCACCAGACCGGCAATCTTCTCCACGTCGTCCTGGGCGTTCATCACCACCAGACCCTTGGCCTCCTCAGGAATGGGGGTCTTCATGGCCCAACGGCCGGAAACAGCCTCCTCATAGGTCTTGCCGGCGGAGCGGGGGCTGGCCGCAATCGCTGTCAGCTGGAACCAGGGGTGATTCTCCATCAGCGTGACAAAACGCTGGCCCACCATGCCCGTTCCGCCGATAATTCCTACCTTATACTTTTCCATCTCGATTACCTCCGCATCAACTTTATAATATGCTATGATTTGGCTGGAAATAAGTTATTCCCGCTTTTGTCTTCTGCAAAAGAGAAAAAATAAATCAGCGGCTTTTCAAGCGGCTGATTTTGTACTATAATGTCGACTGTGATACTTCTTCGCAGACAGCCGGCAAAATATTCACAAAAGCAGACAGCGCTCCATCAGCTCACTCTGATGACAGTCGCCAGGCTCTTAACCAAGCGACCAGGGCTTCTCCCTCCGGCGAAGGAAACCCTTCGGCGGCGTCCCCTTTCCGCATGGCTGAAACGGGAACCGGAACCCTGACCATGCGTACTAATGTAGCCGCGCCTCTATCTTGCAGAATTTGTGTTTATCCTACCATGTTTGGAAGTGAGTGTCAATAGCACGTATCATGGAAAACAGAGAAATGGAGTCCGTTATGACCAAAAGATTTATGCAACTTGTCGCTGTTCTGCTTGCACTATTCCTGTCTGTTCCGGCAAGCTGGGCCGCCACGGTCAACAGCGATGGGGAGGTCATGCTGCGTATCGGCCTCGCCTCCTCCTCCAGCTACAATGAGATCGGCGAACTCATTGGCGCCAATTTGTGGAACAACACCGGATACGGCGCCGGCTACCGGTTCGGATACTTCGATAAGAACCTGAACTTTGTGGAGCTGGCCCGCACGGACGCCAGTGTGGAGCAAGTCAGCGTCATCAAAACGCAAAACACCTGGTTTGACAGCAGCGGCAGCCGCAGCTCCTATTCCAACTCGGATAATGGCAGCAGCGTGGTGGTCGGCTGCTACCACATCCAGGTTCCCGGCAGCTACTCCTCCTATCGGGACGCCTCTGCCGATGCCAAGTCTCTGGGCGGCTTTGTTGCTTGGATCAATGGTTCCTATCAGGTTCGCGTCGGCGCTTACACCACAAAAGAAGCCGCTGCCGCCGCCTGCTCCTCTCTGGGTTACGGGACGGTTGTGGGAACCAGCTCTTACGGCGTCAATGTGGTAGCCACCGGAACCAGCCAGATTCTCTTCCAGTTTGATGGAGGCGCTTCACAGAGCCTTGGCATTATGCCTGACGTCACCGGAGCTTCCGATGTGCGCACCTGGTTCTGGGACATCAAGTACCGGGGCGGATTTACCTATCAGCGCATTGACGGCGGCAACATTACCGTAGCCAATATTATCGATTTGGAGAATTATGTAAAAGGCGTTGCTCCCTATGAGATGGGTCGGACCTGGCCCCTGGAGGCTCTGAAGACCCAAGCCACCTGCGCCCGCACCTATGCTCTGCGCCGCTTAAACAGCCACAACAGTCTGGACTTTGACCTGTGCAACAGCGACCACTGCCAGGTCTACAACGGAGCGGGCAGCAAGAGCACAACCTGGGGGCCCTCTGCGGTCAGCGACCAGGCGGTGGAAGAAACCGCCGGCCAGGTGGTGTGGTACAAAAATTCTCTGGCTGAAACAGTTTACTCCTCCAGCTTCGGAGGTGCCAGTGAAAACGCCAAATATGTCTGGGGCACAGACACCGTCAACACCTACCCATACTTAAGCGGCGTAGTGGATCCCTATGAGGAGAAAGCGGCCAGCATCAACGCCCGTGCCAACTGGACAGTTACCTACACCGCCGCTCAGCTGGAGGACCGCCTCCACAGCAAATACTACGGCACCGGACATTCCATCGACTATCTGGAGCTTCTCTACTCAGAACTGGGCAATGTGATTAAGCTCACCGTACACTGGGACAACAATCAGACCAGCGAATTTAAGCCCACCAGCATCCGCAGCGTGTTCGGCGTGAACTCCATCCGTTTTACCATCAACGGGCAGACCGTAACAGGCGGGTCGGGAAGCACCTCCGGTTCGGACGGAAGCTACGCCGTCAATGGCTCCGGGTCCCTCTCCTCTCTGGATGGACTGTATGCCATTTCAGGTGCCGGTACCACAGCTGCTCTGGGTGATGACCTCTATGTCATCTCGGGCAGCGGCACCACCTCGGCTCTGGAGCCCGGAACGGGCTCCGGCGGCTCCAATCAGGGCGGCGGTACCGTCACGGTCTCCGGCAACTCCTATGTCTTTAACGGCGGAGGCTGGGGCCATCAGATTGGCATGAGCCAGTATGGCGCCTATGCCATGTCTCAGCTTGGATTTACCTACGAAGAAATCTGTGAATTCTATTACCCGGGCACCCAGGTCGGGCCCTATCAAAAATAACGTTAGGATGGCGTAATCGTTGAAAACCTCGGACTTTAATTTTTACCTGCCGGAGGAGCTGATTGCTCAGACTCCTCTGGAACGCCGGGACGCTTCCCGGCTTCTCACCCTGGACAAGCACACCGGTCAAACCGGTCACCACCATTTTTATGACCTGCCTCAGTTTCTCCGTCCCGGAGACTGCCTGGTTCTGAACAACTCCCGGGTCCTCCCCGCCCGCCTCATCGGCCACCGCCCCACCGGCGGCGTCTGCGAGGTTCTTTTGCTCACCGACAAGGGAGACAACCAATGGGAATGCCTGGTCCGTCCCGGGCGCAAGCTTAAGCCGGGCGCCCAGGTCAGCTTCGGCGACGGACAGCTGACCGCCACCATTGAGGCGGAGCTGGACGACGGCAAGCGGCTGGTGCGTTTTCATTACCAGGGTATTTTCCTGGAAATCTTGGAAGCGCTGGGCAAAATGCCCCTCCCCCCCTATATCAAGGCGGAGCTGCAGGACAACGAGCGGTATCAGACCGTCTACTCCAAGGTGATGGGCTCGGCTGCTGCCCCCACCGCTGGTCTCCACTTCACTCCCGAGCTTTTGGATCAGGTACAGGCAATGGGTGTAAAGGTCTGCTACGTTACCCTTCACGTGGGTCTTGGCACCTTCCGTCCGGTGAAGGCGGAGGATATTCAGGACCACGAGATGCACTCGGAGTTCTGCATGATCAGCCAGGAGACCGCGGACATTATCAACGAGACCAAGGCCGCCGGCGGGCGGGTGATCTGTGTGGGTACCACCTCCTGCCGTACCATTGAAAGCTTCGCCTCCGAGGACGGCACTATGACGGAGCGCTCGGGCTGGACCAACATCTTCATCTACCCCGGATACCGCTTCAAGGTGCTGGACGCCCTCATCACCAACTTCCATCTCCCCCAGTCCACCCTTATTATGCTGGTGTCCGCCCTGGCCGGTCGGGAACATGTCCTGGCCGCCTATGATGAGGCAGTGCGGGAGCGCTACCGCTTCTTCTCCTTTGGTGATGCCATGTTTATCTATTGAGCTCCCCTTTGCTATGAAACAAAAAAACTCTCCCGATGCGGTGCCGGAAATGGCACCGCATCGGGAGAGTTTTTTTGAACGCTTTTATTTGGTTGTCTTCCGGGCCTCCCGGTACTCCCGGGCATGCTCCAAGAGCTCGGCCGCGCTGCGGCGCAGAGCCTCGCTCACCTGTGCGCCGCCAATAAGCCGGGACAGTTCTTCCTCCCGCCCCTCCTTGCTGAGCCGTTCCACCTTTGTATAGGTACGGCCATTCCGTTCTCCCTTTTCCACAGAGAAGTGGGCGTCTGCCATGGCGGCAATCTGGGGCAGATGGGTGACGCACAACACCTGTTTGTGCCGGGCCACATCGGCCATTTTCTCGGCAACCTTCTGGGCCGCCCGGCCGGACACACCGGTGTCCACCTCGTCAAACACCAGACTGCCGATGCCGTCGTCCTCCGCCAGCACATTTTTCAGTGCCAGCATAATCCGGGCCAGCTCGCCGCCGGAGGCTACCTTCTGAATGGGCTTGAGCGCCTCTCCCACGTTGGCCGACATGAGGAACTGCACCTTATCCATGCCAGAGGCATCCATCCCGTCTTCCCCTTCGCTGGGAAGGAACTCTGTCTCAAAGCGCACCTTGGGCATGTCCAGCTGGCGCAGCTCCTCCTGCACCCGCTTCTGCAGCTTCAGCGCCGCCTTTTTCCGCGCGGCGGTCAGCGCCGCTCCCTTCTCCCGGGCGCAGGCGCGCTCCTTCTCCAACTCAGCAGTCAGCCGGACAATGGTGTCATCGGCATACTGGATCTGATCCAGCTCCCGGCGGCTGCGCTCCAGATAGTCCAACATCTCCGCCACCGTGGAGCCGTATTTCTTTTTCAGGCGGTAAATGATATCCAGCCGTCCCTCAATCTGGTCCAGCTCACCGGGAGAAAAATCCAGCTCCCGGCTCATATCCCGCAGACATTCCGCCGCATCGTCCGCCGCGCAGCGAAGGGCGGACAGCTTTTCTGCCAAAGCGGCCAGCGGGTCGGTCAGTCGGGCCACTCGGCTCACCGCCCCCTCTGCCTGGGCAATGAGATCGCAGGCTCCCTGGCTGTCTTCACTTCCGGAGAGGGCGTACTCCGCCTCCTGCACCGCATCCATCAGCTTTCCGGCGCTGCGCAGGAGCTTGCGCCGCTCGTCCAGCTCCTCGTCCTCCCCTTCTTTCAGGTCGGCCCGTTCCAGCTCTCCAATCTGATAGGTCAAGGTGTCCACCCGGCGGGAGCGTTCTGCCTCATCCATCTCCAGAGCGGAAATCTGCTTCTTGCGTGCCTGGACCGCCTCGTAGGCCTTGCGGTAGTCCTCCAACAGCTTCCCCGTTCGGCCAAAGCTGTCCAGATAGCTCAGGTGACAGGCCGGGTCCAGCAGCTGCTGTCCGTCGTGCTGGCCGTGGATATCCAGCAGCTGCCGCCCCAGCTCCCGCAGCTGAGCCACGGTCAGCGGACGCCCATCCAGCCGGCACACGTTCCGCCCATCTCCGGAAATCTCCCGCTGCAAAAGCAGCTCCTCACCCTGAGGGAAACCTGCATCCTCCAGCCAGCGCAGCTTGGGCAGGCCGGTAAACACCGCCGTCACTAAGGCAGACTTGGCTCCGGTGCGGATGAGCTCCCGGCTGGTACGCTGGCCCAGCACCGCGCTGATGGCATCGATGACAATGGACTTGCCCGCGCCCGTCTCACCGGTGAGCACGTTGAAGCCCGGCTCAAAGGCGATGTCCGCCGACTCAATAATGGCAATATTTTCAATGTGGAGCAGTGAGAGCATAGCCCCCTCCCTCCTTTTTATTTCAGCAAATTATGCACCTCGGCCTCAAAAAGCTGGGCCGAAGCATTATCCCGCATAATCAGAATACCCGTGTCATCCCCCGCCAGGCTGCCCACCATATTGGGAATCTGCATGTTGTCCAGCGCAGAACAGGCTGCCGAGGCCAGGCCGGGCATGGTCTTCACCACCACAATGTTCTGGGCCACCTCGACGGATGTGACCCCTTCCTTAAAGATGTTGCGAAGGCGCAGGTCCACGCCGGTGGAATTTTTGCGATCGGACAGGGTGTAGCGGTACCCTCCCCGCCCGGACAGCTCCTTGACCAGACGCAGCTCCTTGATGTCCCGGGAAATGGTCGCCTGAGTAGCGTTATAGCCCCGGGCACGCAGCTGTTCCAACAGCTGCTCCTGGGTTTCCACCTCCACCTCCTGAATGATGCTGAGGATCTCGGACTGACGGGCATTTTTCATGGGGCAAATCCTCCTAACTTCTGGCTAATCACCTGATAAAAGCTGCGCTTGGAAAGTGTCACAAGCTCCGTACAATACCGGGACTGACGAATCTCCACCCGGTCTCCTCCGGTCAGCCGCAGTGCCTTGCCGCCATCGATTGACAAGTACAAATGCTTGCGCCCGCCCTTTGGCAGGCGTACCGTCACCACTCGCTCATGGGAGAGCACCATGGCCCTCGCCGCAAGCTGATGGGCACACACAGGGGTCACAATGATACATTTGGAGGTGGGCTCCACAATAGGACCGCCCGCCGACATGGAATAGGCTGTGGACCCGGTGGGGGTAGCCACAATGACTCCGTCCCCCATGATAGCCGCCGCCTGCACATCGTCAGCCAGCACCTCCATTTCCGCGACCCTGGCCATGGAACCCTTGGAAATGACCGCGTCATTCAGAGCCAGATCCTGGCTGACCACCTTCTCGCCCCGGAGCACACGCACATCCAGCATCATCCGCTTTTCCGTGGTGTACTGCCCCTTGGGCAGCGCCGCCAGCTGGGACAGCTCTCCGCGCTCCAGCTCCGCCATGAAGCCGACGCTCCCCATATTCACGCCCATAACCGGCACCCCGTGCAAGGTCGCATCCCGGGCCGCATGGAGAATGGTTCCGTCTCCTCCAAAGCAGATGAGCAAATCCGCTCCCGGCAGTTCCTGCTCCAGCGTGGACAGCTCCACCTGGCCGGGCAGGTCCAGCCGGTCCCCTTTCTTTGGCGTAAAGGGAAGACAGATTACAACCTCGGCGCCCGCTTTGCGCAAAATGCGCTGTGCCTCCATGGTGGCACGCAGCCCACGGTCCCGATATGGGTTTGCGCTGAGGATAATCTTCATCCCTGTTCCTCCTTCCAGGCTCCGTGGGACTGCTCCACCAGCGCCTTCAAATCTCCCTCGTAAGCCGGTCCCGGACCCGCAAAGAGATAACCCAAATACTCAATGTTTCCTTCCGGCCCCTTAATGGGGGAAAAGGTGAGATCCCGGACGGAAAAGCCCGCATTGGCCGCATGGACCAGAAATTGCTCCAGCACCTCCAGATGCACCTGGGGATCCCGGACCACGCCTTTTTTGCCCACCTTCTCCCGGCCCGCCTCAAACTGGGGCTTGACCAGGCAGACACCGCTTCCCCCCTCCTTCATCAGCGGCCGGATGGCCGGCAGAATCAGGTTGAGGGAAATAAAGGAGACATCCACCGAAAAAAAGTCCAGAGGGTCGGGGATCTGTTCCCGGGTCAGATAACGGGCATTGGTCCGCTCCATACACACCACCTGCGGGTGGGTACGCAGCTTCCAATCCAACTGATTATAGCCCACATCCACGGCATACACCTTGGCCGCACCATTTTGCAGCATACAGTCGGTAAATCCACCGGTGGATGCGCCGATGTCGCCGCACACGGCTCCCTCAAGGTGGATGGGCCAGCAGGTCATGGCCTTTTCCAGCTTCAGCCCGCCCCGGCTGACATAGCGCAGGGTCTTACCCCGCACCTCGATATGGCTTTCCGGCGTGACCGGAGCTCCGGCCTTGTCCACCTTCTGTCCATCTACATAGACCTGTCCGGCCATAATAATCGCCTGAGCTTTCTGCCGGCTCTCCGCCAGCCCCTGCTCTGTCATCGCCACATCCAACCGCTTCTTAGCCACGCCCCAGCACCTCCAGCGCCTTACGCGCAATTCCTTCTCCGTCCAGATTTCGTTCTTTCTTCAAATACTTCAGCGCGCCGTGGGCGATAAACTGTGCACCGCAGTTTATGAGACAAACCCTTGCTCCCACATGCTGCTCCTCCAGCGCGGCTGCTAAACGCTGACCGATACAGCCCTCTGCCATACAGTCCTCTGCGACCAGCAGCGCCCCGGTCTTTTTCACAGAAGCGGCCACTCCATCCGTTTTCAAAGGTGTAAGGACATTTAACTTTACAACTTCTGCCTCCACACCTTTTTCGCTCAGAATTTGGGCGGCTTCCAGCAGATCGTTAATCTGGATTCCGTAGCCGGCCAGAGTAATATCTCCGCCGCTGCGCAGTACCACGGAGGCCTCTGCACCACTGTCGGCCGTATAGGCCCCCTCGCCGCCTCTGGGGTAGCGAACGGCCACCGGGCCGTCCATGTGGAGTACCGCCTGCTCCAGCATCCGCTCCAGTTCCGCATAGCTGGAAGGCGCCAACACCGTCATTCCCGGCACGCTGTCCAGGTAAGCCACATCAAAGACACCATGGTGGGTCTCCCCATCTTCTCCCACCAATCCGGCCCGATCCACCCCCAGGACAACATGGAGATGATCCAGAGCTACATCGTGGAGAATCATATCATAGGCACGCTGCAGAAAAGTGGAATACACTGCAAAGACGGGGATGGCTCCTTCCTTGGCCATACCGGCCGCCATAGAGACAGCACACCCTTCTGCAATTCCCACATCAAAGAAGCGCTCCGGGCAGGCCGCCTGGAAATGCTCCAGCCCCGTTCCGCTCATCATGGCCGCCGTAATGGCACAGATGCGCTTATCCTCCTGCCCCAGCCGGTCCAACGTGCGGCCAAACACAGAAGAAAAGTTCTCTCCCGATGCCTTCTTCGCCTTTCCAGTCAGGGGATCAAAGGGAGAGACACCATGAAAGGCGTCCGGGTTCTCCTCCGCGGGGAGATACCCCTTTCCCTTCTTGGTCTTGACATGGAGCAGCACCGGCTCATTCACATCCCGGGCATAGCGCAGAATCTGGGTCAGATGGTGCAGGTCGTGCCCATCCACCGGCCCCATATAGTTGAAGCCCATATTCTCAAACATGTTGCAAGGAAGCAGGCTCTGCTTCAAGGCCTGTTTCATCTTATGTGTAAAGCCATAAACCTTGCGGCCAATCCAGGTGGCATTCATAATGCGGCGATAGTGGCGCTTGAAGGTCAGATACTGGGGCTTGAGCCGCTGCTTGGCCAGATGATCGGCCACTGCACCCACATTGGGCGTGATGGACATGCCGTTGTCATTGAGGATAACCAGCAGCTGCTGCCCGCAGTCCCCAGCGTTGGACAAGCCCTCATAGGCAAGCCCGCCGGTAAGCGCTCCATCGCCAATGAGGGCCAGTACCTTATAGTCCTCCCCCATCAGGGTTCTGGCCCGTGCCATGCCCAGTGCCACAGCCACCGAGTTGGAGGCGTGGCCCGCAATAAACGCATCGTGTATGCTCTCCTTCGGCTTGGGAAAGCCCGCAATACCGCCATACTGCCGCAGAGTAGCCATCTGTTCCCGCCGCCCGGTCAGCATCTTATGGGGGTAACACTGGTGCCCCACGTCAAATACCAGACGGTCCCGGCTGGTATCAAACACCCGGTGAATGGCCACGGTCAGCTCCACAGCGCCCAGATTTGAGGCCAGGTGGCCGCCGGTTTGGGCCACATCCTCCACCAGCTCCCGGCGGAGCTCCGCGCACAGCTGTGCGCACTCCCGGTCGCTGTATCCTGCCAGCAGCGGGCCTTGTATATGCTCTTGTGTCTTGCTATCCAAACTTGACCGACTCCTTTTTGTGGGGCCTGTCGCCCCCAGTCAGCGCTGCAGCAGAGCCAGGCAGCCCACTGCGATGCCCAGTAGGGCCCCCATAAAGACCTGGAACGGGGTGTGTCCCAGCGCTTCCTTCAGCCGCCTGCCCCGCAGCTGCGGTGGAATCTGCTCCATACCGGAGAGCAGTTCATTCAGTGCCTTGGCCTGTTCTCCGGTCGACCAGCGCACATTGCAGGCGTCATACATCACCACAACGGCCATACCGGCCGCCAATGCAAACAGCGGCCCGGACCAGCCGTACAAAATGCCCACCGACACTGCCAGCGCGCAGACAAAGGCGGAGTGGGAACTGGGCATCCCTCCGCTTTTCAGAAGCAGACTGAAGTCCGACTTTCCCTGAAACGCATAGTGCAGCAGCACTTTCAGCACCTGGGCTGCCAGCCAGGCCAGCAGCGCCAGATCCAGCATCAGGTTTCCAGTTACATAGCCGCGGTAAAATTCCATGGTATTTCTCCTTGTCCGGGTCACTTATTCCGTACGGACATCTCCCATGCCAGCCAGGACAAAAATCCTGCCTCTTCAAATCCCTCCAGCGCATCCACCGCTTCCTGGGTCAGCTGCTCCATCAGCTGGCTGCAGCCGGACAGGCCCAGCGCGGTTACAAAGGTGTTTTTCTCGTTTACCCGGTCCGATCCAACCGGTTTTCCCAGCTCCGTGTCCGAGCTGGTCACATCCAGCATATCGTCCCGCACCTGGAACGCACGGCCCAGGGCCTGAGCATAGCGCTTTACCTTCTGCAGCTGCTCCTCGTTCCCGCCCGCGGCAATACAGCCCAGCTGTGCCGCAGCGGCGATCAATGCCCCGGTTTTTAGACTCTGGAGCTGCTCCAGCTCACGCCGTGTCATGGCCCGGCCCTCCCCTGCCATATCCAGGGCCTGTCCGCCTACCATGCCCTCCGGGCCAGCCGCTTCCGACAGGCAGCGCACCGCCTCCACAATCTGCTGGGCAGGCAGCTGGGCCGACGCCAGCTGACCGAAAGCAGCCGTCAGAAGGCCATCTCCCGCCAGAATGGCTGTGGCCTCGCCGTACACCACGTGGTTGGTGGGCCGGCCCCGGCGCAGCTGGTCGTCATCCATGGCAGGCAAATCGTCGTGGATGAGGGAATAGGTATGCACCATCTCCACAGCGGCCGCAAAGGGCAGCGCCTGCTGGGGATCTCCCCCGCACATACGGCAGGTCTCCAGCACCAGTACGGGACGAATGCGTTTCCCACCGGCCATCAGAGAGTACTCCATGGCCTCCTGCAGATCCGCATACCGCTCCCCTTCCCGGCAAAGGTGAGACAGATAGTCCTCAACCAGAACCAGGTCCTGATCCATGTGCTCGGAATAATTCGGTTCCATCTCACTCATCTCCCTCAAAAGGGCGCTCCTCGGGCAGCCCCGTTTCCCCAGCCGTCAGCAGGCTGACCTTTTGCTCCGCCTGGTCCAGCTGCGCAGTGCACTCCCGCAGCAGCTTGGCCCCCTCTTCAAACAGGGCCATAGCCTGCTCCAGGGGCGCGTCTCCCCGCTCCAGCAGAGTCACAATTTCCTCCAGCCGGGTCATGGAGCCCTCAAAGTCCAGTTTTTTCTTTGCTGCCATCCAGGGCACTTCCTTTTCTTATAGTTTGGACCTGTCCGGCCCGTTTTTCTCTTCTTGTGCCTCGACCCGGCAGCGCAGACTTCCGTCACTCAGGCGCAGGGCAAAGTGCTCTCCAGGCTCCGCATCCTCCACCGAGGCAATCACAGCCCCATTCTCCTTCTGGGCAATGGAGTAACCCCGCCCCAGCACCTTCAGCGGGCTCATGGCATCCAGAGCGGCCGCCAGGCGGGCCAGACGCTCCCGCTGTCCCGACACACTCCGCTCCAGCCCGTGGGTGAGGCGGCGGCTCTGGTAGTCCAGCAGCAGACGCTTGTCCCGGATATAGGCGCCCGGGTCCGTCATAACCCGACTCTTTCCCAATCGGCTCAGCTGCTCCCGGCGCAGGGCCAGCAGCCGCACAATCCCCTGCTCCAGCCGTTTTTCCGTCTGAAGCAGCCAGGCACGAATCTCATTTTGGTCCGGCACGGCCAGCTCAGCAGCATTGGAGGGGGTGGCCGCCCGCAGGTCGGCCACAAAATCCGCAATGGTCACGTCCGGCTCATGTCCCACGGCAGAAATAACGGGAATATCCGCCTCATAGATGGCCCGGGCCACGACCTCCTCATTGAATGCCCACAGGTCCTCCATGGAGCCGCCGCCCCGGCCCGTAATAATCAGGTCGGCCGAACCGGTCTGGCAGCACCACCGGATGGCTCCGGCAATCTCCTCCGCGGCCCCTTCTCCCTGCACCCGAACCGGCAGAACCCGGACCTGCGCCATGGGCCAGCGGGCCTTCAAAATCCGCAGCATATCCCGCACTGCGGCACCCGCCGGAGAGGTCACCAGGGCAATTCGCCCCGGAAAGCGGGGAATTGGTTTCTTTCGGCTGCGGTCAAAGAGGCCCTCCCGCAGCAGCTTCTCCTTCAGCTGCTCGAAGGCCACATGTAGATCTCCGGCTCCCTCCGGGGTCAGCCTGGCACAGTAGAGCTGGTATTGACCATCCCGTGGGAAGACGGTCACACGCCCGGCCGCAATGACCTGCATCCCGTTCTGGGGCCGGAAACGCAGCGAGGCCGCGTCTCCCCGGAACATGACGCACCGCAGCGCGCCCTCCCCGTCCTTCAGGGTGAAATAGTGGTGTCCCGAGGGGTAGAGCTTATAGTTGGAAATCTCCCCCCGTACCAGCAGACCGGACAACACCCGGTCCCGGTCCATGAAGCCCTTGATATACTGCCCGACCTGGCTTGGGGTAAGGATGGAAGGGGCTTCTCTCATGGGTGCTCCCTCCGCTCCATGGCACGCCAGGTCAAAAGCGCAATGCCCAGTGCATTGTCCGTGGAGTACTTGGGCAGAGCAAACCAGGCTCCGCATGCCTCCTGCAGCGCGCCGCGCAGGCGGCGGTTGGAGGCCACTCCCCCGGAGCAAAGGACTGGCAGGCCAGGGAAGCGCCGCTGGGCCTCCTGCGTGGCCCGCAGCACCACGTCCGTCACGGTATCCAGGGTGAACTGGGCAATCCGCCCCTGGGGCTCTCCCCGCTGGGCCATGGCCTTGACCTGATTTTCCATGCCGGACAGAGAAAAGGTCAGCTCCTGCAGCTTTACCCGGAAGGGGCGCGCGCCTCCCTCCGGGTCATAAAGCTCGTCCAGCGCTTTCCCGGCAGGAAAGGGCAGTCCCAGCAAAACGCCGGTGCGGTCAATCAGCTGCCCGGCGGAGATGTCACTGGTGCCTCCCAGAATTTCGCACTTCCAGGCCTCCCCTTCCGGCTCCACGTGCAGAAGCTCTGTGGTGCCGCCGGACAGGTGCCAGGCCAGGAAGGGCTGCTCCAGGAGCTCCATATGCCCCGCCGACCAGGCGGCGGCAGCCAGATGCCCCTCTTGGTGGGAAAAGGCATAAAAAGGCACCCCCAGGGCGGCCGACAGGCTCTGTCCCTGCGAGGAACCTACCAAAAAACAGGGCATATAGGACCCCTCTACCCGCCGCGGAGCCGTACTGGCACCCACTGCGGCCAGATTTTGCAAAAGCCCTTGCTCAGCCAGCTGCTCCAGCATCTGGGGCAGGCGCTTGGTATGCTGAAAGAGCGCGTCGCTCTGACGCAGCCCCAGCTCTCCAGGGCGCACGTCCAGAAGCCGGCCCGCATTGCTGCCGTCGCGGCCGTCAAAGACGGCGGCGGAGGTGGTGTAGTTGCTGGTGTCCAGCCCCAGCGCCGCCCCCGTCACGCCTGGCTCTCCTCCCCGTCCTGAGCTGCCTTCTCCGGCTTGGGCGGGGTGTCCGAAAATTCGGCCCGAACAAAGGATCCCAAAATTCCGTTGACGAAGGACACGACCTCCACAGGCTCATAGCTCTTGGCAATCTCCACCGCCTCGTTGATGGCGGCAGCGTTGGGCACGTCGGGCATATACAGCACTTCATACATGGCGGTGCGCATAATGGCAGCAGCCATCCGGGGAATCCGGGCAAAGTTCCAGCCCACCGCATAGCGGCCAATGTAGTCGTCCAGCTCCGGTCCGTGGGAGAATACCCCCTGGACCAGCTCCCTTATGTACTTCTCCTGCTTCTCATTGGGAAACTGGGCGTACAAAGGCATCTCTTCGGAAAGCTCCCGGAACCGCTCCGGCGTCAGCTGGCTGTCCAGCAGCTCCTGCGCGTTTCCATCCCCAAAGCTGAGCTCATAAATCAAATGCACCGCAATCTCTCTGGCGTTGCTTCTCGTCATGGATCTGTTTCCTCCCACAGTTCGTAAATGAGCATAATACAGTGACTCTATTATATACATGAATATGCAAAAAGAAAACCCCCAATTTCTTCAGCAAGCCAAAAAATGGGAGTTATTTTTCCAACAGGCAGCAAAAAAGCCGCCCCTTTGGGCGGCCTTTTCGTCAGGCGTAGAATTTGTGATTTCCAATCACAGCCACGCACTCCTTATTGCGGGAGGCCCAGCTGTTGGAGCTGGAATCAAAGTAAAGGGCGTCCTTTACCTCGGTCACCACACCGCCGTCCAGCACCAGCTTGGCAGCAATCACGCTGGACGCGTTGGGGGTGCGGTTGGCCAGTCGGCCCGACTGATAGGTGGAGAACTGGTTCTTCTGAGCCAGAACACCCTCCACCGTGTTGGGGTAAATGGGGCTCTTCACACGGTTCATGACCACGATGCCCACAGCCATCTGGCCCTCCAGCGGCTGATTGCCGCTCTCGGCGTAGATGATCCGGGACAGCCAAAACAGGTCGTTCTGGTCATAGTAGGAATCGCCCGACTGAATGGCACCGCTGCCGCGGGTCACCGTCACGATTCCGGTGGAGCTCTCCCAACCCAGCTTCGCGCCAAAGGCTTCGGTGACGGCCCACAGGGGAACCACAACCTTGCCATTGACCATCTGCACCCCTTCGGGTAAATACAGATAACGGCCGTTGGCCTCCAGATACAGCTGGCCCACTTTGGCAGTCAGGCTCAGCTTGGAGGTAGTAACGGTGAGTACCTGAGACTCAACGTTCCAGTTGGCCGCGGCGGTCTCGTCCAGACACAGGGCCATGTTGGCCAGAGCCACATAGGTCACCCCGTCCTTCTGGGTCATTTCCACTTCTGCAGGAGCAGCGATTCCGTCAACCAGAAGTCTGCTCTCTGTGCGTTCCGCCAATTCAATGGGATTGGCGGCGGCAGCGGCGGGAATAGCCTGACTGCTCACCTCATAAACGGACTGAACTTCAGTCCCAAGCACCCCGTCGGTTTCGGTGGTGCTCTCCTCCTCTGCCAAGACAGTCACCGGCTGCTGAGGAGCTGTGCCGGCACCCATCAGGAGGAGTAAGGCAAAGGCACACAGCAGCGTGGAAAACAGCTTGCGTATCATTGTCTACACTCCTATGATGAAATTTTTGTCATAATTATGACAACCAAAAGCAACTGGCTGTTACTTTTGTTACCACATTGTAACCAATTCACCACAGAGAATCAAGGGCAAAACTGCACAGACCTATTATGTGATTCTTGTGTATTTTGTCCGTTTCATGAAATATTTTTTGGTTTTTTGAAGCTTTGAGGCGATTTTCTACCCTTTTCGAAGTCAAATGCTCTTTTCCGCCTCTTACAGTTCTTTCCAGGATTTTCTTACAGAAACCTGAAATCAGAAACAAACCGGAGGCCATGTCCAGCGAAACATTCCGCGGACACAGCCTCCGGTATTCAAGCAATGATCGGGTTTCCTTTTTTCAAAATCGCGTTCCGCGCACACCTTAAATTCCGCGGTTGAGCGTTTTACGAAGACGGATTTTTCCCTCCAGCGCCTGGTCGATGAGCGCCAGGAATTTCTCCCGGTCCTCCGGCAGCCCGCCCTTCAGAGGCAGGTAGTTGGAGGCGTGATTACTTGTAAAGTGTAAGGGGTTTACATCTAAATTTTCAATGAGCAGCCGGCACTCCTCCAGCACCTGGTCGGGAGTACAGACCTGAAACCGGCCGGCCAGCACCTCATCCCCCAGGGGCGTGCCCTTGGCGGGTGCGAAGGTCATGGCGGACAGGTGCCGGGGACGCATCTCATTGATCATTTTGGCGGTGGAGAGAATGTGCTCCTCCCAGTCTCCCCCCTGCCCGGTGATGCCCAATATCACTGTCACCCACAGGTCGATGCCCGCCGCCACCAGATTTTGCCCCGCCTGGAGCATCTGCTGGGTGGTGCAACCCTTGTGGATGAAGTCCAGCACTGCCTGGCTGCCGCTCTCCACGCCCAGATAGGCCCGGGACAGGCCCGCCCGGTGCAGCTCCTTCAGCTCATCCATGGACTTGGTCAGAGTGCTCCGTGGGCCGGCGTAGAGGGTTACCTTCTCCAGCTTGGGGAAGGTAGCGTAGAGCTTATGGAGAATTTTCAGCAAATCCTCCGTCTTCATGATAATGGCGTCCCCGTCCATGAGAAACACTCGTTCCACCCTGGGTCCGTAATAGTCCAGGGCCATATCGATGTCCTCCAGAATGTCCTCCACCGGGCGGATACGGAATGTTTTCTCCTTATACATCCCGCAGAAGGTACACTTGTTGTGGGAACAGCCGATGGTACACTGGAGCAGATAGCTCCTCCACTCTCCCGGGGGACGGTATAACAAATCACTGTCGTAACGCATGACACTTCAGTCCTTTCCTTACGCCTGTATCTCCTGCCCCTCCCGGAACACCTTGCGGATATTCTTCTCCGCCTTGCTCCGGGGGAGCATCACCTCGTGGCCGCAGCCCTGGCAGCGCATCTTAAAATCCATTCCAACCCGCAGAACCAGCCAGTCCTGGCTGCCGCAGGGGTGGGGCTTTTTCATCTTTAATACATCGTTTACGTGGATATCCATAGCAGCCTCCAAATCCGGCGTTTCTTCGAATCCTATGGCTTTCATTATAAATTCCCCCCGATGGAATGTCAACGCGAAGGGAGGCGGCCCAAAAGCCGCCTCCCATTTTCAATCTTCTTGTCACGGAATGGGAATTTCAACGTCTCCGATACGCAGCGCTACGGCCTCCTCCAAATCTGCCGGAACAGACCACTGATAGGAGACGAACATGCCATCGCCATCCTCCATTCCCGTACCGAAGCTCCCGCCGTCCCGGATTTCTGTGCCATTTTCCAGAATCAGCGTCACACGGAGCTCATCCATCGCCGCCCGGGAGGGGCTGTACTGGAACCGCACCCCCGTATTGGTCACCTGGAGGTTGGTCAGCTCCACCTGGATGGTATGTTCTCTGCTTTGGTCCCTCACCTCAATGGTGGTGTCTGGCAGAAGGACCGGGGCGGGAATCTGACTGCGGTCCAAGGTAAAGGCAAAGCTCCAGGTCCCTTGGGTCAGCAGTTCCTCATGGCTTCCGCCGCTCTCCACCAGATCGGTGAGGATCAGGGTGACCTCCAGAGGGCTGGTGTCCGCCTGGAACCCCTGGGCAGAGGCATAGCCCATATCCATCAGCATCAGCGCTGAGCCGTCTCCATCTAGCCCTTGATATTGGAAGCCGTAGCCTCCCAGGCCCTCATCTGACTCTGTGGGGTCGGGGGAAAGCTCCATGGTCATCTCCTCGAAGCGGTATCCCCATCGTTTGTAGAAGTCCGCCCCCTCCACCCGAAGGAGAAGGAAGAAGTTGTCGTCCCCCACCGTGGCCGAATCCACGGTCACGGTCACTCCGTCCACGGTCTGGCTCTGGTGAATCTCCTGGGTCAGATGGTCAATCATGGCGGTCTGGCCCTCGCTCATCGCCTGGTGGTTCACCGCCTGCCAGTAGTGGGCAAACCAGCTCTGGATGCTCTGGCCGTACACTGTACCCACCACGGCGCAGCCCAGCAGGAACAGCAGCAGCACCGCCGCGGCCGCCACCGTGGACAGCCTCCGCACAAAGTGCGGCGTTCTTGTCTGTCCCTCGCCCATTTTCATAATCCGCTCTCTCAGCCGGTCCGGGGCCTCCACTCCGTCAAAGGCCCGCTCATATACCCTACGCTCATCCACGTCCGTTCACCTCCGTCAGCTGTTTTTTCAGAAGCTCCCGTCCCCGGGCCAGTTGGGTCTGCACGGTGGAGGGACGGCGGTTCAGCAGCTCTCCAATCTCCCCCACCTGGTACCCCTCATAATAATAAAGGTACAGCGGAAGCCGATACTTCCCCGGCAGGCTCAGCACCGCCTCCAGCAGTTCCTGTCCCTCCCGGTCCTCCGCGGGCAGGACGGCAGCCAGCTCCTCCAATGTCACGGTGTGCCGCCGCCAGGGGGCGGTGAGCAGCCGTTTGGATTCATTCACTGCCACACGGATAAGCCACCGTTTGGCATGCTCCTCGCTTTGGAACCCCTCCTTCTGCCGCAGCAGCCGCAGCATAGTATTCTGGGTCACGTCGTCCGCGTCCGCCGGGCTGCCCACGCAGTTGAGGGCCACCCGGTAGACCAGATTCAGATACCGCTCCGCCAGGGCGGAAAACTCCCGGTTTGTCAGCATAGCTTCACTCCCTTTGAAAGGCCTTTCACCCTCTATACCCGGCAGATAGGCGGAATATCTCACCGGACCAGACATTTTTTGCAAAAAGGGGCGGGACCACAGGTCCCGCCCCTTTGGGTTCTGATTTCAGTTCCGACTGGCTTAGTTCTCCTCCGCGGCGTGGGAGGGAGCGTCCAGGCGCATGACGTCGATGTTCTCCGCAATGCTCTCAATGATGCCGGAGGACACATACTGCTTGGCCTGACGCACAGCGTTCTTGATGGCATAGGCGTCCGAGGAGCCGTGGGCCTTGATAACCGGCTTGGAGATACCCACCAGGGCGGTACCGCCCACCTCGTCGGCGCTCATCAGCTTCTTGAACTCCTTCAGCCCGCCAGACACCAGCACGGCAGCCAGCTTGGTCAGAAGGTTCTTCATAAAGAGTTTCTTGATCTCCCGTGCCAGGAACAGGCCGGTGCCCTCCATAGTCTTCAGGAAGATGTTGCCGGAGTAGCCGTCGGAGACAATGACGTCCACCGCACCCTCCACGGCCTCCCGGGCCTCCACGTTGCCCACAAAGTTGATGCGGCCGGCCTCGCCGGCCTCCTTGAGCATGCCGTAGACGGTGGTCTGGAGGCTGGTGCCCTTGGTGGGCTCCACGCCGATGTTCAGAAGGCCCACCTTGGGCTCCGGGCGGCCCAGCACATGCTCGGCGTAGTAGGAACCCATGTAGGCAAACTGCAGCAGGTACTCCGGAGGACACTCAGCGTTGGCGCCGCAGTCAATGAGCACGGCTCCTCCGCCGCCGGTGGGCACCACAGGGGCCAGAGCGGCACGGCGGATGCCCCGGATGCGCTTGACCACCAGAGTGGCGCCGGAGAGCAGAGCGCCGGTGGATCCGGCAGACACAAAGGCATCCCCTGCCCCGTTTTTCAGCAGGTTCAGGCCCACCGTCAGGGAGGAGTCCTTCTTCTCCCGGAAGGCAGTGGCGGGATTGTCGCACATCTCCACCACCTCACTGGCATGGGCAATCTCCACACCAGCGGGCAGATCCTGGATGCCGTTCTGCTCCAGCACCTTCAGAATCTCCTCCCCACGGCCCACCAGAATGATGTCCACGCCATACTCCTGGCTGGCCTGAATGGCGCCCATAACGGGTGCCTGAGGAGCGTTATCCCCGCCCATGGCGTCTACAATAATTTTCATACTTACAATCCTTCCCTTCCGTACCCTCGGAGCCTGCCGAATATTCCGCGTTCAGGTTAAGTCCAGTTCACCCAGCTTCTCCAATGCACGCTTGGAAATTTCGGCGTTCTTGTTCCGCTTGCCTTTGACCCGATAGCCCAGCTGGGGAATGAGGCCAAAATTCACATTCATCGGTTGAAAGTTTACCACACTTTCGTCACTAATGTAAAGAGCCATGGCTCCAATGGCCGTCTCTCTGGGGAAATTGACGGGTTCCCGGCCGCTGAGCCGCCGGGCCAGCTCCATGGCAGCCAGGCAGCCGGAAGCAGTGGACTCCACATAGCCCTCCACGCCGGTGATCTGCCCGGCAAACATCAGCCGCTCCTGGCCCCGCACCCGGTAGTACCGGTCCAGCAGGCGGGGGGAATCCAGGAAGGTATTGCGGTGCATGACGCCGTAGCGCACGTACTGGGCGTCCTTCAGGGCGGGAATCATGGAGAAGACCCGCTTCTGCTCCGGCCAGCGCAGGTGGGTCTGGAAGCCTACGATGTTGTAGATGGACCCCTGGGCGTTGTCCCGGCGCAGCTGCACCACGGCATAGGGCTCCTTCCCCGTCTTGGGGTCCTTCAGGCCCACAGGCTTCAGGGGACCGTAGCGCAGGGTGTCCACACCCCGGCGGGCCATCACCTCCACGGGCATGCAGCCCTCGAACACTCCGGAGTCCTCAAAGCCGTGGACCTCCGCCTCCTGGGCGGTGGTCAGGGCCTGCCAGAAGGCCTCATACTCCTCCTGACTGAGGGGGCAGTTGATGTAGTCCGGAGTGCCCCGGTCATACCGGGAAGCAAACCAGGCGCTGTCCATGTCCACGCTCTCAAAGGTGACCAGCGGGGCGGCGGCGTCAAAGAAATTGAGGTACTTGCTGTCGGGGAACAGGTTCCCGATGGCCTGGGACAGGGGCTCGGAGGTGAGGGGACCGGTAGCGATGATCACCTGGCCCTCCGGGGGAATCTCCGTGACCTCCCCCTCCTTCACCGTGATGTTGGGATGATTTCGGATCTGCTTGGTAATGGCGGCGGCAAAGGCCTCACGGTCCACGGCCAGAGCGCCGCCGGCCTCTACCCGGTGTGCGTCGGCGCAGGCCATGATCAGCGAGCCGCAGCGGCGCAGCTCCTCCTTCAAAAGGCCCACCGCATTCTCCAGCTGATCGGAGCGCAGGGAGTTGGAACACACCAGCTCTCCAAAGCTGGGGCTGTGGTGGGCGGGGGTCATCTTCTCCGGCTTCATCTCCCGCAGCTCCACGGGAATGCCCCGCCGGGCCAGCTGCCAGGCCGCCTCGCTGCCCGCAAGGCCCGCCCCAATCACAATCACAGGTTCCATAGTTCTCTCCTCAGGTCCCAGTGTGGGAAGCAGAGCGGGATTCTCCCCGCTCCCCTTTCCACATTCTGTTGTTTCTTCGTTCAACGGCGAACAGGCTTTCACCTGCACACAAAGGGTGCCTGGTTACGCCTCTTCCTTCTTCTTGGCCGTACTCTTTTTGGTGGCAGTCTTCTTTGCAGCCGTCTTTTTCGTATCCGCCTTCTTGGCTGTTGCTTTCTTGGAGGCGGTCTTTTTGGCCGTCTTCTTCTCCTCCGCAGCCTCTGCCGGGGCGTCCTGGACCTCCTCCGGCTCTGTCTGGCCCTCAGCGGTCTCCGGCTTCTTCCGCCAGCCGCCCCGCTTCTCCTCAGGGGTGAAGTTGGAGCATTCTTCGTTGATGCAGAAGGCCTTCTTGGCTCCACGGCCCGCCTTCTTGAACATCGTGTGGCCGCAGACCGGGCAGTTGTCCTTCACCGGCACATCCCAGGTCATGAAGTCGCACTTCCGGCTCTCGTCCTTGCTGGTCAGATTCTCGCAGCAGTAGTAGGTGTACTGCTTGCCCGTTTTCTTGCTCTTGCCGGTGCGCTTGAGAAGCCGGCCGCCGCACTTGGGGCACTTGCCCGGCATCTCCACCACCAGAGGCATGGTGAAGTCGCACTGATTCTCCTTCCAGCCGGAACAGGCCAGGAAGGGGCCAAACCGTCCCATCTTGACGGCCAGCCGATGGCCGCACTGGGGACAAATTTCATCGGTGAGCTCCTCGGGAACCGGATAGCGGGGGCAGTCCTCCGCCTTTTTCATCTCCTGGTCAAAGTCCTGGTAAAATTCTCCCAGCACCTGCTTCCAGTCGGCACTGCCCTCCTCCACCTTATCCAGCTCCGCTTCCATCTGGGCGGTGAAGCCATAGTCCACGATGTCGGCAAAATTATCCTCCATCATGGAGGTTACCGTTTTGCCCAAAGCTGTGGGACGCAGCGCTCTTCCCTCTTTCACCACATACATCCGGTTGAGAATGGTAGAAATAGTGGGGGCATAGGTGGAGGGTCGTCCAATTCCTTTTTCCTCCAGGGCCCGGATGAGGCTGGCCTCAGAGTAGCGGGCCGGGGGCTGAGTAAAGTGCTGGTCCTGCTTCAGGCCCTGGCAGTTGAGGCTCTCCCCCTCCTTCAGGTCAGGCAGCGGGGAGCTCTTCTCCTCCTCTTCCTCATCCTTGCCCTCCTCGTACACGGCAGTGAAGCCGGAGAACTTCAGAGAGGAGTGGCTGGCCCGGAAGGTGTAGCCGGAGTTTTCCACCTCAATGGACAGGCTGTCATAGAGGGCGGGAGCCATCTGGCAGGCCAGGAATCGGCTCCAGATAAGCTTATAGAGCCGATACTGCTCCCCGGTAAGATCCTTTTTAATCTCATCAGGTACTAGGTTCACGTCGGAGGGCCGGATGGCTTCATGGGCGTCCTGGGCGTTTCCCTTGGCCTTGAAGTGGCGGGTCTGGGCGGGGTAGTACTCCGCGCCGTAGCGCTGCTGGATAAAGTCCTTGGCAGCGGCCAGAGCCTCCTCCGACAGGCGCAGCGAGTCGGTACGCATATAGGTGATGAGACCCACGGTGCCCTCGCCGGAGATGTCCACGCCCTCATAGAGCTGCTGGGCAATGGCCATGGTGCGGGCGGGGGTCATGTTCAGCTTGCGGGAGGCCTCCTGCTGGAGGGTGGAGGTGGTGAAGGGGGGCGCGGGCTGGCGGCTCTTCTCCTGCCGTTTCACCTTGGAGACGGCAAAGCTCCCCTGCTGCACCTGGGCGATGATGGCCTCCGCCTCCTCCTTGGTGTGCAGCTCCATCTTCTTCTCCCGGCCGTAGAACTGAGCCTGGAAGGAGCCCTGGTTGGGAGAAATGCGGGCCAGATCGGCCTCGATAGTCCAGTACTCCTGGGGCTGGAAGGCACTGATTTCCTCTTCCCGCTCCACCACCAGGCGGGTAGCCACCGACTGTACCCGTCCGGCGGACAGTCCACGGCGGATTTTACGCCACAGCAGGGGCGAGAGCTGGTAGCCCACGATACGGTCCAGAATCCGCCGGGCCTGCTGGGCATTGACCAGATTCTGGTCGATGGCCCGGGGGGCGGCAATGGACTGGTTGACCACGTTCTTGGTGATCTCATTAAAGGTAACCCGATAGGTCTTGTCATCGGGAATATTCAAAAGCTCCTTCAAATGCCAGGAGATGGCTTCCCCCTCGCGGTCAGGGTCGGTGGCCAGATAGACTTTCCCGCTCTTCTTGGCCGCCTTTTTCAAATCGGCGATGACATCCTCCTTCCCCTTGATGGGCTGGTAGTCGGGCACAAAGCCCTGCTCAATGTCTACGCCGATCTTGCTCTTGGGCAGGTCCCGCACATGCCCCATGGACGCCTTTACCTCATAGCCGGGACCAAGATATTTTCCAATCGTCTTCGCCTTGGACGGAGACTCTACAATTACCAGGTCTGTCTTATTTGCCACTTGGTGAAACCTCCTCGCCGGCACAGGCCGTCGTTGTTTTCATCGTGCCGACTTATGACAATATATTAAAACGCAGAAAATTTCAAGTGTTTTTTATGTCTCCAGCCGTAAAAGAGCGGAAAAACGCCTTCCGGTGCTCTCTTCCACCACCCGTTCCACCTGGAGCATGGTGAGCGCGGACAAAATCCGCCGGGCGGGAATGCCGGTTCGTTCCACCAGCTCGTCCGCCGAACAGCTCTCCTCCCCCAGGGCCCGGAGAATGGCCAGCTGGTCGTCGGTGAAGCGGTCGGCCTGCTCAGCGCGGGGCACCCGCTCCAAATGGGGCTTTTGCTCCTCATCGGGCATCTCCTGCTTGACAGAGGCCACAGTCTCCCGCTCCACATCCTCCAGCCGCTGCTGGACCGCCTGCGGGGAGAGCGGTTCTCTCCGGCCAAGCCTGCCCGGAAAACAGCTGCGGTATTCCTCCAGAATGTCTTCACCCCGGGTGACCAGCTTGGCTCCCTGCTGAATGAGCCAGTTAGTCCCCTCGCTCATGGGCGCATCGATGGCCCCGGGAATGGCGAAAATGTCCCGGTCCTGGTCCATGGCGTGGCGCACGGTGCTCATGGTGCCGCTGTGCAGCTTACACTCCACCGCCAGCACGCCCAATGCCAGGCCGCTGAGAATCCGGTTGCGCCGGGGGAAGTGAAAGCCCTTGGGCTCCGTCCCCGGAGGATATTCGGAAATCAGAGCCCCGGCCGCCGCCACATCCTCATATAAGTACCGATTCACTGCCGGATAGGGCACGTCAATGCCTCCGCCCAGCACGCTGACCACCGGCCCGCCCGCTTTCAGCGCTCCCTTGAGGGCACAGGTGTCCAGTCCCTCCGCAATGCCTGACAGCACCAGCGCGCCGCCGGCTGCCAGCTCCATCCCCAGCTTGGCGGCAGCCATCTCTCCATACTGAGACGGCCTCCGGCTGCCAACCACGGCGATGGCCGCCTCCTCATCAAAATCAAACAGCTTTCCCCGCACATACAGCACAGCGGGAGGCGCGCTGATCTGGCGCAGGCGCTCGGGGTAGTCCCCGTCCCGCAGGGTCATAATCCGCAGGGACAGCCGCTGGCAGTCGCCCAGAATCCGGTCGGCGCTGTCAAGCTCTTTGCTATACAGCCCGCTCCGCGCCTTGGGTGCAAGGGGCAGCTGGTCATACTCCTCCCGGTCGGCATAGTAGGCCCGTTCGGGCGTGACAAAATAGTCCAGGACGGTGAGTACACCGGCGGCATCCAGGCCCTGACGGGTGGTCAGCCACAGCCAATATTTCAATCCGGACATTCCTCTGCCTCCCTTTCTCGGCCAAATTTCCCTTTACAATTTCCTCCGCAGACCGTATCGTTAAAGGCAGAGAAGGGAGCGTTTGTATGAAACGTCCGCATTACGCCTGGCTGGTCTGTCTGGGAGGCGCACTGGTTTTGTTTTCCACGGTGGGGCTGGGGGTCAACGTATTTACCATCTATCAGCCGGAGATCATCCGGGTCAACCACTTCAGCAATGCCCAGGGCTCCTGGATCACCACGATTCGAAGTCTGGCGATCCTGATTTCCCTGTTCACGGTCAACCGCCTGTGCACCCGGCTAGGGCTTCGGCGAACCATGACCTTGGGCACCCTGCTGATGGCCCTCTCCTGCCTGTGTTTTGCCATGGCCTCCCGCTTCTTTGTCTATAGCTGCGCCGCCGTTCTGTCCGGGATGGGCTATTGCTACGGCGGGATGGTCCCCCTATCTCTGGTCATCAGCGCTTGGTTTCGGGACCGGCGCGGGTTGGCTCTGGGGCTGGCCTCGGCGGGCAGCGGAATTTCCACCATTTTCGCCCCAACCCTCATCTCCCGGCTTATCCAGCAGCAGGGGCTTCGCGCCGCATTTCTCTGGGAAGGCGGAGTGATTCTGATCACCGCGCTGCTGGCCTGGGCTCTGATCCGGAACGCCCCTTCTGAGCTGGGACTGGAGCCTTACCACCTGGGTGGAACCCAGACTCCGGTTCCGCCGCCCAGGCAGGCCCCCGCGGGCATGACTCCGTTTTATTCCGCTCTTCTGCTCCTGATCGCTTTTCTGGTGGGCGGACCGGGCGGCCCCGGCTTTTCCCACCTGACCGTGCTTTACACCCAGGAGGGCTACGACAGCGGTCTGCTGGCTGTTCTCATGTCCTATGCCGGCTTTGTGATCTTCCTTGGCAAGATTATCTGCGGTCAGGTGTACGACCGGCTGGGCAGCCGCTGGGGCAACTGCTGCTCCTTTGGGGCAACCATATTGGGATTGCTGTTGTGCTGCCTGGCCCCGCTGCAGAGCCTTTGGCTCCCCTTCCTGGCCGTTACATTGGTGGGACTGGGACTGCCCATATCCTCCCTATCCCCTTCTGTCTGGGCCTCCGACCTGTACGGAGACGAGGGCTATGCCCGGGCCGTCCAGGCCACCACCGTCTCCTATATGGTGGGAGTCCTGGTCTTCGGCCCCATCCCGGGGATGCTGGCAGACCGGTTCGGCAGCTATGTGCCCGCCTATGCCCTGTTTGTGGCTCTGGGCGCAGCGTCACTGGCGATTCTCCAGGCGCTGTACCTCCGTCTGGGGCTGGGCGGACGTCCCAAGGCGTCCACGCCCGTTTAACGCCCCATCTCCCACAGCACCACGGTTGCTGCGGCCGCCGCGTTCAGAGACTCGCACCGGGCACGCATGGGGATTTTCAGGGTCCGGCGGCTCATCTCCAGCACCTGGGGACAGACGCCCTTCCCCTCATTTCCGATGACCACAGCGGACCTGCTCAGGTCCGCTGTTCTGATATCTACCGTGTCCTCCCGAAGGGCGGTGGCATACAGAGGCAGGCCGGACCGCTCCAGCAGCTCCCCCAACGTCTCCGTCTCCATCTCGTAGACCGGCAGCCGGAAGCAGGCCCCCATGGTGGCCCGCACGGTCTTTGGATTCCAGGGGTCGGCACAGGCATTGACCAACAGAATTCCATCCGCCCCCAGGGCGTCAGCGGTGCGCCAGATGGTGCCCACATTGCCGGGATCCTGGAGGCCGTCCAGCACCAAATACCGGCTGCCCGGAAGCACCTCCGGGATGGACTGCTCCGGAATTTGGCAGGAAAAGAGTGCCCCTTGTGGGGAACGCATGGGAGAAATGGACTCCATCACGTCCCCCGGCACCTGGAGCACCGTTACCGAATCCGGAAGCGCGGGCACCGGCACGTCTGGGGTCAGCACCACGGTGTCCAGAGGCGCGTGCCAACGCACGGCCTCCTCCAACAGCTTGGTACCATCTCCCACAAAGAGTCCCAGCTCACGCCGGAAGCTGCGCTGCGCAGCCAGCTTGCGCAGTTCGGCCAACCTGGGGTTCTTCCGGCTGGTAATCCGCTCCATCACAGCTTTTCCATCCTCTCAATGTCCTGATTGCTGCCCAGTACCACCAGGCAGTCTCCGGCCTGAAAGGCGTAGTCGCCCTCGGGAGAAATAATCATCTCCCCGCTCTCCTGACGGATTGCCACCACATTCAGGTGATACTTTGCCCGGATGTTCAGCCCACGCAGGCTTCCGCCCTGCCAGGGCTTGGGACAGCGGCGCTCCACCACGGAAAAGTCCTTGGACAGCTCGATAAAATTCAGCACGTCTACATCACTGAGATTACGCGCCAGGTGGATGGCCATCTCCTGCTCCGGGAAAACCACCTGATCAGCCCCGATTTTCTCCAGCACCTTGCGATGTACGGCGCTGCTGGCCTTACTGACCACTCTGGGCACACCCAGTTCCTTTAAATTTAAGGTAATCAGGGCGCTGTCTCCCACATCCGCGGAAAACGCCACCACGGCGCAGTCGTAGTTCCGCACCCCCAGTGCCCGCAGTGCTTCGGGGTCCCGGGCATCGGCGGCCACCGCCTGGGTCACCACGTCGGCCACCGCCTGTACCTGCTCCTCCAGCACGTCGATGGCCAGCACCTCATGGCCCTGATCACACAGCTCTCTGGCCAATGAAATTCCAAATCGTCCCAGTCCAATGACAACAAAGCTTTTCATTGCGTATAACGCTCCTTTCCAACCCGTGGCTTATCCAATCAGCATATCCGCTGTGGGATAGCGCAGCTTGCTCTCCGCCGGCCGAATCAAAAATGCGATGGAGAAGGACAGAATCCCCACCCGTCCCAAATACATATACAAAATCAGGATGAGAGAGCTGGCCGGGCTAAGCTGAGGCGTGACCCCCATGGACAAGCCCACCGTTCCCAAAGCCGAAGCCGTCTCATAACACGCATCCAGGATGGGTAGTCCATCCAGCATGGACAGCGCGATGGAGCCCGCCACAAACAGCAGCAGCACCGCCATGACCAGGGTCAGGGCGTCCAGCACACGCCGCTGCGGGATGGTCCGGCCCCGGATAATGACCTGCTCCCGGCCCCGAAGGCTGTCCCACAGGGTCAACAGCAGCACACCTGCCGTCACAGTCTTAATGCCGCCGGCAGTGGATCCGGAGGATCCGCCGATGAGCATCAGCAGGGCGGACATGGCGGCAGAACTCTCCGTCAGCGCTCCCTGGTCAATGGTGGAAAAGCCGGCGGTGCGGAGGGTAACCGACTGGAAGAGAGCATTGAGCACCTTCTCCCCCGGTCCCATGGTTCCAAAGGTGTCCGGGTTATTCCATTCTGCCAGCAGGAAGAACAGCCAGCCGAAGAGAATCAGACCACCGGTAATGGACAGAGCCAGCTTGGAGTATAGGGTAAGGCCACGCCAGTTCCGATGCTCGGCGATATCCTCCCATACAAAAAAGCCGATGCCGCCCACCACAATGAGGGTCATGATAACCCCAAGCACCACAGGATCCCGGGTATAGGCCACCAGACTGGAGTATTCACCGGAGTACTCTCCCATCAGGTCAAACCCGCCGTTGCAGAAGGCGGATACGCTGTGGAAGATGGAGAACCAAATGCCCTGTCCCCATCCGAACTTCGGTACAAACCGGGTGGCCAGAATCAGCGTCCCAATTCCTTCCATCAGGAAGGTACCCATGAGGGCATGCCGTGTGGCACGCACCACGCCAGCGGTCCGGGTCATATTCAGCGCCGAGGCCATCACCACCCGCTGGGTCATACCGATGCGCCGCTTCAGCGCCAAAAACAACAGCGTAACCAGAGACACAAAGCCCAGGCCGCCCAGCTGGAGCATGACCAAAATCACGCCCTGGCCAAAGCCGCTCCAATGTAAAAAGGTATCGGCCTGTGCCAGTCCTGTGACACAGGTGGCCGAAGTGGCGGTAAACAGACAGACAAGCCACGAGGTAGGCTGTCCGTCCCGTGCCGCCACAGGCAAATGCAGCAGCAAAGTACCCAGCAGGATAATCGTACCAAACCCCACAACAATCAGGCGGGTTGGGTTTAGCCGCCTGCCTCCGCGGGAAAAAAAGGGCAAATTCAAGGTGTTTTCGCTCCTCTTGTTTTATTCCGGCATGCCGGTCCGGGACCGGGCTAAACCGAAAGCTCCTTCACGCACACAAATGGCATACCGATGGAACCGTTTCCCCCTCGGTATGCCGCACTTGACGTTCCGATGGAACCGCGGCACAGGATTCAGCCTCCAAACAGCCCGGTATGCGGAACGGTAGGTAAAGTAAGTATAGCATACCCTCCGCCAATGGTTAAGTCAACGGTTTTCTTTCCAATTCCAGGCGAATTTCACCCGGCTCCACTGGCAGTTTTCTGCATTTTTGACTATTTCTTCGTTTGGTATTCATCCGCCTGAGACGGGAACGGTCCGGCTGCCGCGTGGCAGCCGGACCGCTTGGATGTCCTATTTAGGCCTCGGGCTCGTCCTGAGCCTCAGGCTCGGCCTCCTCAGCGGGGGCCTCCAGCAGGGCACGGATGGACAGGGAGATCTTCTTGTTCTCCATATCCACGTCGGTGATCTTCACGTCCACCTTATCGCCCTCAGCCAGCACGTCGCTGGGCTTGTCGATACGGTGATCGGCAATCTGGGAAATGTGAATCAGGCCGTCCACGCCGGGCACAACCTCGGCGAAGGCGCCGAAGGTCATCAGCTTGACAATGCGCACGTTGGCCACATCGCCCACCTGATAGGTGCTGGTGAACACGGTCCAGGGATCCTGGCTGTGATCCTTCATGCCCAGGGAGATCTTCTTCTTCTCCTTGTCGGCGGAAATGACGTACACCTCCACGGTGTCGCCCACCTTCACCACCTCAGAGGGGTGCTTGATGCGGCTCCAGGACAGCTCGGAGATGTGGACCATGCCGTCCACGCCGCCGATGTCCACGAAAGCGCCGTAAGAAGTCAGGGACTTGACGGTGCCGGTGTAGCGCTTGCCGTCCTCAATCTCAGCCCAGACCTTCTCAGCAGCAGCAGCCCGCTCGGCACGGGTCACCTTGCTGATGGAACCCACCACACGGCGGCGGGCACGGTTGACCTCGGTGATGACCAGGCGAACCTTCTTCTTCAGCAGCTCGCTCATGGGAGTCTCACGGGGCAGACCGGTCTGAGAAGCGGGAACAAAGACAGGGATGCCCTTGATGGACACCACAACGCCGCCCTTGTTGTCCTCGGTCACGAAACCTTCCATAACGGTCTCGTTCTCCTTGGCCTCCTCGATCTCCTCCCAGCCCTTCACAGTGTCCAGACGCTTCTTGGACAGCTTGACCAGGCAGTCACGATCGCTGACCAGCATGACGTAGGTCTCGATCTCGTCGCCGACCTTGACCACATCCTCGGGCTTGACGGTGGGGTCGTTGCTCAGCTCAGACAGAGGAATGTAGCCGGGATACTTGATGCCCAGCTCCACCTGAATCTCGGTGGGCGTGATGTCAACTACAGTACCAGTAACCTTATCCCCCGTATTTAAAGTTTTGATCGACTCCTCCAGCAGCTCCGCAAAGGACTTTTCGATCTCCATGATTTCATCGCTCATTTTGTCATAGACCTCCTTTATTATCCACGCGGGTGTGGACGCACCCGCCGTGATGCCGACCATTTCAGCCTGCGGCATTTGGCTCAGATCCAAATCCGCCGCCCGTTCAATCAATTGAACGTGGGGACATGCCTCCCTGCAAAGCTCCGCCAGACGCTTTGTATTGGAGCTTTTCCGGTCGCCGATGACCACCATCATCCCGCACCGCTGGGCCAGTTGACGTGCCTCATTCTGGCGTTTGGACGTCGCTCCACATATTGTATCAAAAAACTCGGAGTTTGTACACTCTTTTTTTGCTTTTTTTAGGCACCCTTCCCAAATTTTCCGCGTAGACGTGGTTTGAGACACGAAGGTCAGAGGCAAATCACGCCGTTTTGGGTCCTCAGAAAGCCATGCCTCCAGGTCCTCTTCTCCGGACACAACCACCGCATGGGTGCACCAGCCGGCAATGGCAGTCACCTCCGGATGGTCGGGGGTCCCCACGATAACGGGCTGGCGTCCCTGGGCCTCTGCCTGAGCCACAATCTCGTGAATCCGCTTTACATTGGGACATGTAGCATCCAGGATCCGGACATTCCGGCTTTCCAGTGCCTGATAGACCCCGCGGCTCTCGCCATGGGAACGGATGATCACGCAGCTGCCCTCCGGCACGTCCTCCGGCCGCTCCACAACCCGCAGTCCCTGCTCCTCCAGGCGGTGAATCACATCCTGGTTATGAATGATGGAACCCAGCATCACGCACGGACGCTCCGCCCGGGCCGCGCAGTCCTCCGCCAGCTCCACCGCCCGGCGCACGCCGTAGCAAAAGCCGGCCGACTGGGCCAGTTCCAGCTTCATTCCTTCACCTCCAGGCTGTGAATCCGCCGCATCAGCTCCTCGGTAATCTCATCCAGCTCCCCTGCCGTGGGCTTTCTGCCCTGGAACGTGGGATAAAAGGGCTCGCCGATGACCACCAGGTTGGGGCGAAAGAGCCGCTTCTTGGCCGGAACATAAATCGGTACCAGGGGCACACCGGTCCGGGTTGCAAACATGGCCGCGCCCGTCTTGGCCGCCACGTCCTCGCCCTCATGGACTCGGGTTCCCTCGGGGAACATCAGCAGCTTATTTCCGTTTTTCAGAAATTTCAGCGCCGTCTTCACGGCTTTCATATCGGCGTGTCCTCGGTCAACTCCAAACACGCCTGCCTTGCCCAGCACCCATCCGATCACAGGCACCTGCATCACCTGGATTTTTGCCATGGCCCGCATGGGATACTTTCTTCCAAAGGCAAAGACCACATAGAAGGGGTCCCCGATGGTGGTGTGATTCGGGCACAGCACCGCTGCGCCCTCGGGAATATTTTCGCGTCCAATGGCGCGCACCGGCCGAAACAGATTAAAAAAAGGCCAGATGACCGCATACAGGAAGTGGAACCACCGGTCCCGTCTCCGATCCTGCTGCTCTTCCGTCTGGCCGGTGGCCTCGCGTTGCTCAACACTCACAGATCAATCTTCTCCTTTATGATAGAAAGCAGGGCCTGGAGGCTTTGCTCCAAATCCAAATTGGAGGTGTCCAGACACACTGCATCCTCTGCCTGCCGCAGAGGGGAGATGGCACGGGTTCGATCCTGCTCATCCCGCTTGATGATATCCCGCAGGATCTCCTCATAGGTCCCCTGCTGTCCCCGCTGCTCCAGCTCCAGAAGCCGGCGCTTGGCCCGCAGCTCCGCCGCAGCCGTGAGGAAAATTTTCACATCTGCCTGGGGCAGCACCACCGTGCCGATGTCCCGGCCGTCCATGAGCACATTGTGCTCTCTGGCCTGCCTGCGCTGGAAGTCCAGCAGAAAGGCCCGCACCTGGGGAATGGCCGAAACCTTGGAGGCCGCGCCCGAGACCTTATGCTCCCGGATGGCCTGGGTCACGTCCTCCCCGTCCAGATACATCTTCTGCTCCCCGTCCTGCCCATAGCTCATGCGGATGTCCAGCCCCTCCAGAAGGGGGACCACCTGCTCCGCCTGTTCCGGGTCAACGCCGGCGCGCAGCGCCTTCAGGGCCACGGTGCGGTAAATCGCCCCCGTGTCCACATACAAAAAGCCAAGGGCCTGGGCCGCCCGCCGGGCCAGAGTACTTTTCCCTGCCCCTGCCGGCCCGTCAATGGCTATACTTTTATATTCCATTCCTTCTGCCGCTCCCATTTCTTATGATTCCGGGACCTCCGGTCCGTTCCAATATTCCGCCGCGCTCTCTCCCGCCGCCCGGCCGGTTGCCCAGGCGATCTGGAGATTGAAGCCGCCGGTGTAGGCGTCCACATCCAAAAGCTCTCCGGCCAGATAGAGGCCCTCCACCTTTTTGGAGGCCATGGTCTTGGGGTCCACCTCGCCCACCTTTACGCCTCCCGAGGTCACAATGGCCTCGGCCACGGGCCGCGGTCCTTTGACCGACACCGAAAAGCGCTTGAACAGCTCCAGCAGCCGTCTCCGCTCCTCCCGGGTCACGTCGTGGGCCTTCTGCTCCGCCGGGATCTCCGCCCGGGTCAGCAGCACCGGAATGAGCAGCCGGGGTGCCAGTGCCTCCAGCACATGAGCCATATTCCGGTTGGCATTCTCCGTCAATTCCCGCACCAGGCGGGCGTCCAGCGTGGGCTCATCCAGTGCCGGCTTCAGGTCGATGGAGCAGGTGTAGCTGTCCTTTCGGAAATCCCGCATATGAGCGCTGGCCGACAGAATCAGCGGTCCGGACAGTCCAAAATGGGTGAACAGCAGCTCACCCTGGTCCCGATATATGATTTTACCTTTCCGGTTTCGTACCGTCAAGCCTACATTTTTCAGGGCCAGGCCCTGCATTTCTCCGCAAAAGGCGTCCTCCGACTCCAGGGGCACCAGCGAAGGACAGGGCTCCACGATGGTATGGCCCAGCTCCTCCGCCATCCGGTACCCGTCTCCGGTGGATCCGGTTCCGGGATAGGAGACACCTCCGGTAGCAAGGATAACCGCTTTACAGGGAATTTTGGTACCGCTCTCGGTCTCCACCGCCGTCACCACGCCGTCCTGACAGCACAGGGAGACCGCCCTCTCCTGCCGGATGGGGACCCGAAGACGTCGGAGCTCCCCAAACAGGGCATCAATAATATCCGCCGCCCGGTCCGATTGGGGAAACACCCGGTTTCCCCGCTCCACCTTCAGCGAAACGCCCAGCTGGGCAAAAAACTGCTCCACATCTTCCGGTGCAGTGCGGCTCATGGCACTGTATAAGAAGCGGCTGTTGCGGGGTACATTGGCCAGCACCTCCTCCGCAGAGCAGTGGTTGGTCACATTGCACCGGCCTTTCCCGGTGATATAGAGCTTCCGCCCCACCTTGGGGTTCCGTTCCAGAAGCTCCACCCGGGCTCCCTTCCGGGCTGCTGTGATGGCCGCCATCATGCCCGCGGCGCCGCCACCCACCACCAGCACCGGCATCTTATCCTCTGTCACTCCTGCACCTTCTCATAGACGCCGTACTCCGCCCAGATCGTCTCCAGCATCTGGAAGGTTCGGGTCAAATCATCATTTTTCTTTCGGCTCACCGCCACCAGAAGGGCGTTCACCAGAGACAGCGGAGCCACCAGGGAGTCCACAAAGGACGCCATATCGCTCCGGGCCTTCAACGTATATTTGGAACAGGGCACCAGGGGCGAAGCGTCGCTGTCAGTGATGGCTACCGTGGTGGCCCCCCGGTCCTGGGCAAAGCGCATGGCCTGCACCGTGCGGCTGGAGTACCGCGGGAAGCTGACACCCAATACCACGTCGCCCTCGCCCACCCGCAGCAGGCTCTCAAACACCTCGCTGGTGGTGTTGGCGGTTACCTCCACCACATTATCCAAAATAAGATTCAGGTAGAAGGTAAGGAAGGTGGCAATGGCCGTGGAGGAGCGCACGCCCATAATGTAAATTTTCCGGGCGGAGACAATGGCGTCCACTGCCTTCTCAAAGTGCTCCCGGTCCAGCTCCTCCAGGGTCAGCCGAATCTTCTCAATATCCGACTGCAGCACCATGGACAGCAGGTCCTGATCCCCAATCCGATCGTTGGTCACCTCAATGCGCTGCACGGAGGTCAGACGGTTCCGAATCATCTTTTGCAGGGATTTTTGCATATCCGGATAGCCGTCATAGCCAAGCTCAGCGGCAAAGCGCACAACGGTGGATTCGCTGACGTTGACCTTCTTTCCCAGACGGCTGGCCGTCATAAAGGCCGCCTTGTCATAAGAGTTTAAAATATAATTGGCAATCCGCTTTTGGCCCTTGGAAAAGGTGGCCATATTCTCCTGAATTACCGTGAGGATGTCACGATTCATCTTTCAATCATCTCCCAGACAAATTTGCCCGGCGGCAAAGAAATTCACTGGTATATCATACCTTGTCCCCTCAAAAAATGCAAGCGCTTTCTGCAAGAATTTCATCATTTCTTGCAGAAAGCGCTTTCTTCACCCATTTGATTCTCCGCGCAGCATCAGAATTTCCTGCCCGGTGAGCTCCCGCCACTGTCCCGGAGACAGGGTACGGTCCAGCATCAGCTCTCCCTCCCGGATCCGCTTGAGCCGCAGCACATTGAGCCCCGCCTGGGCGCACATGCGGCGCACCTGGCGGTTCTTTCCCTGGCAGATGACCACGGACAGCTGGGACACGCCTCCGGTAGTCTTTCCCCGGCGCACCCGGGCCGGAGCCAATTTCTCTCCGTCCAGCTCCATAGGGGCGGACAAGATGGGCAGGCCCCGCTTCACATCTCCGGTCACCCACACCAGATACTCCTTTTCAATGCGGTAGCTTGGATGGAGCAGACGGTTGGTCAGCTCTCCGTCATCCGTCATCAGGAGCAGTCCCTCAGAGTCCAGATCCAGCCGTCCCACCGGCCACACCCGGGCCGGACAGCCAGCCACCAGGTCGGCCACCGTCTTCCGCCCCTTCTCATCCGACAGGGTGGTCACATAGCCCCTGGGCTTGTTGAGCATGAGATAGGTCCGCTCTCCCCCCGGCCGCAGACTCCGTCCGTCCACCTGCACATCGTCCCGGTCCAGGTCAGCCCGGTCCCCCAGGTGGGCCTTCTCCCCGTTGACGGTGACCCGGCCGGCGGCAATCCACTCCTCCGCCGTCCGCCTGGAGGCCAGGCCGCAGGCGGAAATCAGTTTTTGCAGCCGCTCTTCCACGCTCGGCCCCTCCCTTCTCTTGTCCTTAACCGGGCAGCAGTCCGGTCAGCTTCTCCCACAGCTGCTCCCACCCGCTGGGGGTACGGAGACAGCAGTCCACATCCGTCCCGGCCACCAGAGGAATCCGCAGCTTCTCCTCTCCGTTCACCCGGTACACCGCCTCGCCCAGAACGGTCCCCTGCGCCACCGGCGCGGTGAGAGCGGTCTGGTCCAGCACCAGCTCCCGCTCCACCTCCTCGCCCCTGGCCACGCACAGCCGGGCGTCCTCCCCGGCGGCAACCCCACAGAAGGAGGTCAGGCCGCCCGACACGGGCAGCCGGCACAGCGTCTCCCCCGCCTCTGCCAGCAGCCGGCTCTCATAGCCGGCAAAGCCCTGGTCAAAGAGGGCGGTGTGGTCCGCCCAGTCGTTGGGGTCATTGAGGGTGACGCAGATGAGGGTCATCCCATCCCGCTCCGCCGCGGACACCAGGGTGCGCCCCGCTTTTTCGGTATAGCCGGTCTTCAGCCCCACACAGCCCTCATAGCGCCAGAGGAGCTTATTGTGATTGGTGAACACCCGGCCGGCCAGGGCCACGGAGCGGGTAGAGGCGATCTCCGCCAGGGTGTCGTTCTGCAGGCAGGCCCGGGCCAGCAGTGCCATGTCGTAGGCGGTAGAGTAGTGCCCCTCCTCATTTAGTCCTGTGGGGTTTGTAAAGTGACTATCCTTCATACCAAGTTCCGTTGCCTTGGCATTCATGTTCTCTGCAAATGCCTCCACGCTCCCGGCGCACACCAGAGCCGCCAGGGTGGCTGCGTCGTTGCCCGACTGGAGCAGCATCCCGTACAGCAGCGTCTCCAGCGTCACCTGCTCCCCGGGGCGCAGATAGATGGAGGAGCCCTCCACCCCGGTCCAGTCCGCCGGAACGGTGATCTCCTCCTTCAGGTCATGGCCCGACTCCAGCACCACCAGGGCGGTCATCAGCTTGGTGATGCTGGCAATGAGCCGTGGCTCATGGGCGTTTTTTTCATACAGCACCGTTCCGGTGTCCCCGTCCATCAAAATGGCGCAGGAGGCAGAGACCTCCGCCGCCTGGGCCGGAGATACGGGGAGTAGGATCAGCAGTGCGGCCACCGCCGCAGCAATCACTCGTTTCAACTTCCGTCACCTTCCAAATTCAGCTAACCTTAGTATGAAACAAAATCCAGCTCTACTCTCCCGGAAGGTTTCGGAAATTCAGCGGTTGTTAATCGGCAAACTCGCCCTGGGCCGCCTGCTCTGCCTTCTTCTCCTGCTGCTTGGCGATAAAATCAGTCACCTTGTCCACCACCTCGGGCACGGTGTCAATGACCCGGTCCACAGTGGTGGCAGGAGGAGGCGCCACAGGCAGCAGCTTGACGCCGCCGTCCCGGATCACCAGGAAGGCCACCGGCTCCAGCTTGGCACTGGCTCCGCTGCCGCCGCCGAAGGCGTTATCGCCCCCCATCTGCTGCTTCTTGGTGGAAAACTCCGTTCCGCCGCCCGCAACTCCAAAGGACAGCCGGGAGACCGGAATCAGGGTCACCCCGTCCGTCTCGATGGCCGTTCCAATAATGGCATTGGCGTCCGCCATGGCCCGCACGCTCTCCAGCGTGGTGCGCATCAGCTCGCTCAAGGGGTTATTCTTTTCCATAATCAGGCCGCCTTTCTCTGCTGTTGTTCCTGTTTTCTCCGGCCGCGCACCCGGAGGAAGGCCCGCAGGGCCCTGCATCCAAAGTACAGGCCCAGCCACACCATCTGTCCCACCTTCAGGGACAGGGAGGCCAGAGCATACACGGTAATGGTCCGTGCATCAAAGTCCACCACGGCCGAGGCTCTTCCGTCCCGCAGGTCAAAGGCCTCATTCAAGGTCCCCCACAGGGCGCCCAACGCTCCGTTGACCCGTCCGTACCGCATGGCGGCGTCCGCCGGATCGTCCGCCCCTACCGTCACCTTCAGGCGCAGCCTGTCCACCCGGATTTTACGCCGTACCTGCCCTGCCGCCTCCAGCAGGATGGGCAGCAGTGCCTGGATATACTCCAAAGCTCCCCCCGCCTGCTCCGCCAAATCGGGCTTGTCGGGCTCTTCCTTTGCCTTCGGCGTTTCAGGCGGACGGCTCTGCTTTTTTGCTTTTTTCTTCTTCAGGGGGTACACCTGGATCTTCCAGGCCGCAGCCCGCAGCCAGACCCGAAGGCCCTCTGCCCGGTACTCCGCCCCCACGCCCAGCCGAATCTGGCCCAGCAGCCAGAAAACAGCCAGCAAAATAACGAGGATCAGCAGTCCTCTCATGGCGCCTCCTCCCCGGCCTCCGACCGGGCGTCAGCTTCCTCCCCTTGGGATTCTTCCTCCTGCCGGAGCTTGGCCACCGCGGCCTCCAGCTCCAGGGTCATCTGGCTGCCCTCCTGAGAGGAGTCAGGCAGCTCAGGCAGCTCCTCCAGGCTGGACAGTCCGAAGGAACGAAGAAAATTCTTAGTGGTCCGGAACAGCACCGGGCGGCCCGGCACCGCCAGACGGCCCGCCTCCTCAATGAGCTCCCGCTCCAGCAGCAGGCTCACCGTATAGGAGCTATCCACCCCGCGCACCTGGTCCACATAGGCCCGGGTCACTGGCTGGTAATAGGCGATAACCGCCAGCACCTCCAGGGCGGGCTGGGACAGGCGAGCGGGCTTACGGCTCTCCAGGGTTTTCCGGATATAGTCCGCGTACTCCGGGGCGGAACACAGCTGGTAGCTGGTCTCCAGCCGCAGCAGTCGGATGCCCCGGCGCTGATAGCTGTACTTGTCCATCAGCTGCTGGGCCACCGCGTCCAGGGTAGGCCGATCCACCTCCAGCCCCAGGCACAGCCGCTCCACCGGCACCGGCTCTCCTGCGGCAAAGAGTACGCCCTCCAGGGCAGACTCCAATTCCTTGATTTCCAAGTCCTCTGTCTCCCCTCTCTCAATAGCGGTCCGTGGTAAACTCCGTCGGCTCCTCCGACTCCGTCTGGGTATAGGTGACGGTACAGTCCTCCTCCGTCCCCGCCAAACGCACCCGCCGGGCCTTGCACAGCTCCAGCACGGCCAGGAACGTGGCCACCACCTCAGAGCGGCTGCGGTTCCCCTTAAAGAGTGCCCGGAATCGGGTCACTCCAAACTGCACCAGCCGGCGCAGAATCTCCCCGGCCTTGTCCGTTACCGGGTAGGGCTCCCGGCCCACAATGCCCTGGAAGGCCGCCATGGGGGGCGGCAGCTTGTTGTCCGAGCGGCTGAGCACGGCGGTGATGGCCCGGCGCAGGTCCTCCTTGTCGTGGACATAGCGGTAGGTCTTGTCCGGCGTAATGGGCTCGGGGCCCTTGGTCAGATAGTCCCGCCCGTAGCGGTAGCGGTCGTCCAGGGCCGGAATAATTTCCTTGATTTTCAGGTAGTTCTCGTTGCGCTGGTGGGCCTCCAGGGTGGCAATGAGCTGCTCCATCTCAGAGAGGGCCTCCTCGTCGTGGATGGACAGCAGCATCCGGGTCTTAATATAAATGAGATGGGAGGCCATGGTGATAAACTCACTGGCCACCTCCAGATCCAGCTCCTTACGCTTGTTCATCCACTCCAGGTACTGGTCCAGGATGAGGGAAATCTGGATGTCCTTAATCTCCATCTTATTTTTGCTCAATAAGTGCAGGATTAAATCCAGAGGACCTACAAAGTCCTCCATATTTTCCTCCCTGGCCTTCACCACTCCGGCCAGGTGGTAGATGGGACTCTCCAATCATTCACCCCCATTCCAGCGTTTCCGTCAGAATATTATACCAGTTTGGGGGGTAAAACACAAGCCGCAATTCCCTTTCCGGCCCCCGGTCAGGCTGCCGCCGGCTCCCGATCGCTGCGGCGGAACAGGCGGTAGGCCACAATGCAGAGCAGAATCTGCACCACCGAGGAGAGCGGTGTGGCCAGGCCGATGTGAAACAGGTTGATGTTCTCCATATGGCTGATGACATAGACGGCGGGAATGCGCACGCAGAACGCACCCACCACTCCCTGTATCATCACAAACACCGTTCTGCCGCAGCCGTTGAAGTAGCCCACAAAGCAGAAGAGGATGGCGGTCAGAAGGCAGTCAATGGCATAGGCCTTCAGGTACTGGTGAGCAGCGGCAATCACCAGCGCTTCTCTGGAAAATACAGCGGACAGAGCCGCACCTCCGAAAAAGGCCAGCGTTCCCATAACCGCCCCCGCCAGCAGCGCCGTTTCCATCCCATAAAAGAGGGCTTTTCTGGAGCGCTGAGGCAGTCCCGCTCCATTGTTCTGGGCCACAAACGCGGAAATGGACTGCATATAAGCGGAGGCCACCAGCATCAGGAAGACGCACACCTTTTCCGCCACGCCCACGGCGGCAGACTCCGTGACCCCCATTCCGTTGACGATGATCTGGATAAACAGAAAGGAAAACTGCACCAGCATCTCCTGCAGGGCGATGGGAATGCCAACCCGCAAAATTCCTTTGACGCAGGATCCCTCCAGCCGGATGCAGGCTCTGGTAAAGACAAAGGGCAGCTTCTTTTTTCCGATGAGGTACAGGGAGCACACCACGCTCACCGCCTGGGCGCTGACTGTGGCCAGCGCGGCGCCCGCTGCCCCCATGCCGAATCCCGCCACCAGCACCAGATCGCCCACAATGTTGATGACACAGGCCACGGCCACTGTGAACAGCGGTGTCTTGGAATCTCCGATGCCGCGGAAGACTGCGCCGATTACGTTATAGGCCACAATGAACACAGTACCCATGCCGCAGATGCGGATATAGGCGCTGGTCTGGGCAAAGGCAGCCTCGGGGGCGTGCATAAACCGTGCCAAAACCTCACTGCCCGGCACCACCAATGCGGTCACCAGGACAGCCAGAATTCCAAAAATGACAATTCCCGTTCCGATTCCCCGCCCGGCCCGCTCCGTCTGACCCGCGCCGATGGCGTTTCCCACAAACACAGTGACACCCATGGTCAGTCCGGTAATCATCATGGTCACCAAATGAAAAAACTGACTGCCTGAGGCCACGCCGGATTGCTCTCCTGTCCCGGCAAACTGGCCTACAATAATCAGATCCGCTGCTCCATAAGCAGCCTGCAGCAGCAGGGCCAGCACCACGGGAAAGGCAAAGGTAATGAGAGATTTCAGAATTTTCCCCTGGGTTAAGTTCCGCTCCCTCATCCCTTCTGCTCCATTCTCTCTCCCTGCCCGGCAAACCAGGCCTCCGCGTACATCCCAAGTGCCGGAATCAGGTCCTTGATTCTACGGTAACTGGTGTTGATGCACAGGTCATAGCCGCGCACGTCGCTCCAGTCATAGGAGCAGAGCATATCATGCAGCTTGGCCCGCTCCCGGTCCACCTGGCGGATGTTTTTCTCATACTGCCGGTCGGTCAGCTGCTCCCCCTCCGGGGCTCTCGCCCGGCAGCGGGCAATCCGGGCGGGCATCTCAGCGTGGACAAACAGGCGCAGCGGCTCCAGCTCAGACAAAATCACATTGGCGTTTCGGCCCACAATGACACAGTTTCCCCGCTGTGCCAGCTCCTTAATCAGCTGCGTCTGACGGGCCAGCAGATTAGCGGAGAGCTGCGGCGCCCCCAGCTGCGCGGCAAAGGTGTGGCCGATGGAGATGGCAAAGCTCTGCATCCCCGCACCCCGCTCCAGCACCCGATCCAGGTATTCCTCATTAAGCGCGGTCTCCTCCGCCAGAAGGGTCAGAATTTCCCGGTCATAGTATGCGTACCCCAAATGCTCCGCCAGGCGCTTTCCCAGCTCCCGGCCTCCGCTGCCGAACTCACGGCTGACTGTAATCAGATTCATCCTTTGTACCTCCTAAAAAATGAGCCGGATAAGAAAACGGGAATTCCACCCGCCATCTTATCCGGCTCATAACTTACGTGTTATTTGCCCTCCGATGAAGCGCTGTCATTATAGCACACCCCATCTTCCTTGTAAAGCACCGGAGCCCTATCGCTCCCGGCGCTCCCAGGCAAGCCTTCCCGGCGCAGCCGCGCCAAAGGCTTTTTACTGTGCGCCGATTCCGGACAGGATGGCTCCCAAAAGCTCCTCCCGCCCTGTCCCCTTCTCGGCAGAGAAGGGAATCACCGGTACCTCCTCCCCCAGCTCCAGGACCTCCCGGATCTGCTGGAGATTGGGTTCAATCTCACTTTTCTTCAGCTTGTCCAGCTTGTTGGCAGCCACCACCAGGGGGCGGCCGGAGGCCTTGAACCAGTCGGCCATGGTGCGGTCGTCCGCCGTAGGCTTGTGGCGGGCGTCCACGATGAGTACCCCCAGGGTCAGCAGCTCCGGATGGGCAAAGTAGCGCTCCATCAGGCGGCCCCAGCGGTCCCGTTCGCTTTTGGACACCTTGGCATAGCCGTAGCCGGGCAGGTCCACCAGATAAAAGGTCCGGTCAATGGAAAAATAGTTAATATGAATGGTCTTTCCCGGCGCCGCGCCCACCCGGGCGAAATTCTTCCGATTGAGCAGCCGGTTGATGGAGGAGGACTTACCCACGTTGGAACGTCCGGCAAAGGCCACCTGGGGCAGCCCGTCCCGCACAAAGTCCTTCTCCGAGGCCGCCGAGAGAATAAACTCGGCCTGATGAAGATTGATTGCCATCACTCCACCTCACTGGCTCACTCGGGCGGAGGGACGTCCCTCCACCGGAGGAAGTACCGGAACACTGGGACTGTGGTTGGGCTCCGGCCGTTCCGCTACAGGCGCGGCATGGGGCAGCAGCGCGGTGGACAGCACCTGGTCCGCCCGCTCCACCAGCACAAACTGGAGGGCTTTCCGCACGGTCTGGTCAATCTCCTCCAGGTCCTTGTTGTTGTCGGCGGGGATAATCACCGTCTTGATGCCGTTTCGGAAGGCGGCCATGGTCTTCTCCTTCAGACCGCCGATGGGCAGCACCCGGCCCCGCAGGGTGACCTCGCCGGTCATGGCCAGCCCCCGGCGCACCGGGGTTCCCGTAAGCGCGGACACCATGGCCGTGGTGATGGCGATGCCCGCAGAAGGTCCGTCCTTGGGCACAGCGCCCTCAGGGAAGTGGACGTGGATGTCCTTCTCCTTGTAGAAGTTGGAAGCGATGCCCAGCCGGTCCGCCTGGCTGCGGATATAGGTGAGGGCGGTCTGAGCAGACTCCTTCATCACGTCGCCCAGGTTACCTGTCAACTCCACCTTGCCGGAGCCGGGCACGACATTGACCTCCACCTCCAGCAGCTCGCCGCCCACGGAGGTCCAGGCCAGGCCGTTGACTACGCCGATCCGTTCCTCCAGCGCCTGGCGCTCGGGGTAATAGCGGGGCACACCCAGATATTCCTCCAGATCTTTTTCTGTAATGCGGACAGACTTTACATCCTCTGATACCACTTTCATGGCCGTCTTGCGGCAGATTGCAGCCAGCTTGCGCTCCAGCACACGCACGCCCGACTCCCGGGTATAGGAGGCAATGACCTCCCGGATGGCGTTGTCCGTCAGCTTCAGCTGAGTCCGCTTCAGGCCGTGGCGCTCCAGCTCCTTGGGCAGCAGGTGCCGCTTGGCAATCTGCAGCTTCTCTTCGTCGGTGTAGCTGGACAGCTCAATGACCTCCATCCGGTCCAGCAGAGGACGGGGAATGGTGTCTGTGGTGTTGGCTGTGGTGACAAAGAGGACCTGGGACAGGTCAAAGGGCACCTCCAGGAAGTTGTCCCGGAAGGTGGCGTTCTGCTCCCCGTCCAGCACCTCCAGCAGCGCGGAGGCGGGATCGCCCCGGTGGTCGTGGCCCAGCTTATCGATCTCGTCCAGCAGCACAAGCGGATTGCAGCTGCCCGCCTGGCTGATGGCGTTGATGATGCGGCCCGGCATGGCCCCCACATAAGTCTTGCGGTGGCCACGGATTTCCGCCTCATCGCTGACGCCGCCCAGGGAGATACGGGCCAGCTTCCGGTTCATGGCCCGGGCCATGGACATGGCAATGGAGGTCTTGCCCACGCCAGGAGGACCGACAAGGCAAAGCACTTGCCCCTTCAGTTCAGGAGCCAGCTGCTTCACCGCCACAAACTCCAGAATCCGCTCCTTGACCTTCTCCAGACCGAAGTGGTCGTGGTCCAGTGCCTTGCGCACGGCGGCCACGCTAACCTTCTCCTTGGTGGTCTTGCCCCAGGGCAGCTCCAGGCACACATCCAGGTAGCTGCGCAGCACAGTGGCCTCCGAGGATCCAAAGGGCTGCTTACCCAGGCGGTCCAGCTCCTTGTTGAGCTTCTCCCGCACCGGGTCAGGCAGCGTGAGCTGGGCAATCTTCTTCCGGTACTCCCCGATCTCGTCGTCGGAGTCCCCCTCCCCCAGCTCGTTCTGGATGGCCTTCATCTGCTCCCGCAGGTAATAGTCCCGCTGGTGGTCGGAGATCTGCTCCCTGGCCTTGTTCTGAATTTCCATGTCCAGAGAGAGAATTTCCACCTCCCGCTCCAGCAGACGGTGCAGCTTCTCCAGGCGGCGGACCGGGCGCAGCTCCTCCAGCACTGCCTGCTTATCGCTGTTGCGCATGGCGATGTTCTGGGCAATGTAGTCGGCGATGTAGCCCGGGTCCTGGCTGGCCAGCACATGGACCAGCAGGTCGGGGGAAATCTTGGGCGCCAGCTCGGTATAGTGCTGGAACAGCTCATAGGTGGAGCGCATCAGGGCCTCCACCCGGGGGGTGCTGCGCGGAGCGGCCCCCTCCTCAATCTCCTGCACCTCGGCCTCCAGGTAGGGCTCCTTCTGCAGAATCTGCACTAGCCGTCCCCGCTTCTGGCCCTCCACCATGACCCGCACGTTATCCCCGGGCATCCGGAGAATCTGGCGGATATTGGAGATGGTGCCTACGGTATACAAGTCCTTCTGCTCCGGGGCTTCTATGGAGATGTCCTTCTGCCCCACCAGAAACACGGAGCTTCCTGCTGTAATGGCTTCCTCCAGCGCTTTCACCGAGGCATCCCGGGCCACTTCAAAATGGATCAAGACATTGGGAAATACCGTCAGTCCCCGCAGGGCAATCACCGGCATGGTGCTGGCGGCCGTCTCATTCTTCTCTTTGCTCACAAAAACTCACTTCCTCTCAGGGATAAATGACAGGGACGCCCCCAGAGCCCGCCGTTCCGGGGGCACCGCGGGGCGTCCGTATAAATTTTGATTCATTTCAGGGGCGATTTTAACCCACATTGGTGCCGGGCAGTCCGCCCCGCTCCGCCCGCAGGGACGCCTTTCCCAGGCACACCCGCTGCGTCCGCTCCGGGTCCCGGATCAGCTCCGGCTGGGTGTGATTCACAATGGAATCCCCGGTAATTTCCACCTTCACAATGGTGGGATCGGAGGGCACGTCGTACATGATGCCGTTCATGACCTCCTCCAGCACGGCCCGCAGACCGCGGGCGCCGATGCCCCGCTCCACAGCCCGGTCGGCCACCGCCTCCAGAGCCTCCCGGGTGAAGTCCAGCTCCACCTGGTCGTACTCCATCAGCTTCTGGTACTGCTTGACCAGAGCATTCTTGGGCTCGGTGAGAATCTGCACCATCTGATCCCGGTCCAGGGACTCCAAAGTGGTAATCACCGGCAGACGGCCCACCAGCTCGGGAATGATGCCAAACTTCAGCAGGTCCTGGGGCTGAATTTCCGCCATCAACTGGCCCACATTGCGCTCCTTGCGGCTCTGGACCTCCGCCCCGAAGCCCATGGACCGCTTATCCAGACGGTTTTCGATGATCTTATCAATTCCGTCAAAGGCGCCGCCGCAGATGAACAGGATGTTCTTGGTGTCCACCTGGATAAACTCCTGGTGGGGGTGCTTCCGGCCGCCCTGAGGCGGCACGTTGGCCACGGTGCCCTCCAGAATCTTCAGCAGAGCCTGCTGCACACCCTCGCCGGACACATCACGGGTGATGGAGGTATTCTCGCTCTTCCGGGCGATTTTGTCCATCTCATCAATATAGATAATGCCCCGCTCCGCCAGCTCCACGTCGTAGTCGGCGGCCTGCACCAGGCGCAGCAGGATATTCTCCACGTCGTCGCCCACGTAGCCGGCCTCGGTGAGGGTGGTGGCGTCGGCGATGGCGAAGGGCACCTTCAGCACCCGGGCCAGGGTCTGGGCAAAGAGGGTCTTGCCGCAGCCGGTGGGACCCATGAGCAGGATGTTGCTCTTCTGCAGCTCCACATCCTCGCCGCCGCCGAAATAGATGCGCTTATAGTGATTATAGACCGCCACGGACAGGGCCATTTTAGCCTTCTCCTGGCCGATGATATACTGGTCCAGTACGGCGTGGATCTCCTTGGGCGTGGGGATGACGTCGGGGATGTTGTCCGCAACGGGCTCCTCCACCTGGTCATAGCCCTCATCCAGGATTCCCATGCACAGCTGCACACACTCATTGCAGATATAGGCCCCGGGGCCGGCGATCAGCCGGCGCACCTGGTCCTGGTGCTTGCCGCAGAAGGAACAGCGGATGGTCTTCTTGTCGTCATTTCTTGCCATGGATACACCTCATAGAATACGTTGAGAACAACGGAATTTCTCAGCGCTTATCAATCACCCGGTCGATGAGGCCGTACTCCACAGCCTCCTGGGCGGTCATGAAGTTGTCCCGCTCGCAGTCGGCGGTAACCACCTCAATGGACTTGCCCGTATTCTCAGACAGGATGCGGTTCATGCGCTTCTTCACGACCTCCAGCCGTTTGAGATGGATGGCCATGTCGGTAATCTGGCCCTGGGTGCCGGCGGAAGGCTGGTGAATCATAATCTCCGCATTGGGCAAGGCGAAGCGCTTGCCCTTGGCTCCGGAGGAGAGCAGGAAGGCTCCCATGGAGGCGGCCAGACCGATGCAGATGGTGGATACGTCGCACTTGACGTACTGCATGGTGTCATAGATGGCCATACCGGCAGTGACCGAGCCGCCGGGGCTGTTGATGTAGAACTGAATGTCCTTGTCGGGGTCCTGAGCCTCCAGATACAGAAGCTGAGCCACTACCAGAGAGGCGGTAGTGTCGTTGACCTCCTCGGACAGCATGATAATACGGTCGTTCAGCAGACGGGAGAAGATGTCGTAGGAGCGCTCGCCCCGGTTGGTCTGCTCTACTACATAGGGAACTAAACTCATGATCAATACTCCTTTTCGAGACGTGATACCAAATTATACCCGAACCGCCGAAAATCATTCCTCCGGTCCGGATTCCGGTCACACACAAAAACCCGCTCCGGCTCCGGTATCTCCCTCTCCGTCAAGATACAGGCGCCCGGGGCGGCTTTTGCCGCCCCGGGACGTAATGAAGTTACTCGGCTTTGGTTTCCTCGGCCTGAGGCTCCTCAGCAGCCTCTTCCTTCTTCTTGGTCTTCTTGGCGGCGGCCTTCTTGGCCTTGCCGGGCTTGGCCTCGGCCAGGACCAGGTCGTTGGCCTTCTTCAGGCGCAGATCCCGCTTCAGATCCTCGGCGGGAACAGCGGCCTTCACCCGCTCCTCGTCCAGGCCGTACTGCTCGGCCAGACGCTTGATCTCGGTGTCAATCTCCTCCTGGGAGACCTCCAGGTTCTCGGCGTCCGCCACAGCGGTGAGGGCCAGCTCCATCTGAACCTGACGCAGCGCGGAGGGACGGGCGGAGGCCCGGACCATGTCGCCGTTCATGTTCATCATCTTCATATAGTCGTCCATGGAGATGCCCTGGCTCTGCAGCCGCATAGCGTAGTCGTCCATCAGCTTATCCAGCTGGACCTCCACCATGCCGTCGGGAATCTCGCACTCCATGTTGGCAATCAGCTGCTCCATGACGCCGTTCTCAAAGTCGGCCTGAGCCTGATTGCTGCGGCGCTCGGCCAGCTTCGCACCCAGGTCCTTGCGGAAGGCCTCCAGGGTCTCAAACTCGGACACGTCCTTGGCAAACTCGTCGTCCACCTCGGGAGCCTGGGGCTCCTTGACCTCGTTGACCTTCACATGGAAGACCACGGCCTTGCCGGCCAGGTCAGCGTGATAGTCCTCGGGGAAGGTGATGTCCAGGTCCTTCTCCTCACCGGCCTTCATGCCGATGACCTGCTCCTCAAAGCCGGGAACAAAGGTGCCGGAACCCAGCTTCAGCTCGTAGTTCTCGCCCTTGCCGCCCTCGAAGGGAGTGCCGTTGTCAAAGCCCTCAAAGTCAATGACAGCGGTGTCGCCCTTCTTGGCCTTGCGCTTGACGCTCACCAGGCGGGTAGCCCGCTCGATGTAGGGCTTCAGCTCGTTGTCAATGTCCTTCTCGGTGACCTTGGCCTCCTCCTTGGGAGCGGTCAGGCCCTTGTAGGTGCCCAGCTTAACCTCGGGACGGACGGAGACCAGAGCCTTGAAGGTGAAGCCGTCCTTGCCCACCTCAACGACCTCCATCTTGGGGTAACCCACGTCGTCCAGGTTCTGCTCCTTTACGGCCTCCTCATAGGCGCCGGGATAGACGGCATTGATAGCATCTTCATAAAACACGCCGGCGCCGTACATTCCCTCAATGATCTTCCGGGGAGCCTTGCCCTTACGGAAGCCGGGAACGGAGATGCGGCCGCGGTTCTTCAGGTAGGCCTGCTGAACAGCAGCCTCGAACTCCTCGGCTCCAACCTCGATGGTCAGCTCGACCGTGCTCTTTTCTTTCTTCTCAACACTGGTGACCTTCATTTGTTAATTTCCTCCTGTCGGCGCCGTCCGCCTGCCACTGAGGCAGCCAGCCGCCGCTTCTTTTTACTTTCGCCACGATATTTTATCAGATCTATGCCTGTTTGACCAGAGCATTTTTAAGAAATTTCCATGAATTTTTCTTCATGGCAGGATTTTTTCCGGTTGAAAGCCCAAATAGTCCGCCGCGACCAGGTGATATTCCACCTTTCCCCGCAATCCGGACACCGCCAGACGGTGGCTTCCGCCGTGGAGATGGCCGTAATAGCAGCGTGTCACACCGTACCGCTCCATGAGGTCAATGATCTCCTGGCAGCGGTAGCCCTGGTAGAGGGGCGGATAGTGGAGAAAGCAGAACTTCTCCCGCTCCCCCCCTGCCTTCAGAGAGGCCTCCAGCCGAATGAGCTCCCGGTTGAAAATTTTCGCGCTGTGCTCGCCCCGGTCCTCTTCGTAGAACCAGCCCCGGGTCCCGCACAGGGCCACGTCACCGTAAACATGGCAGTTGTTGTGGAGCAGCTCCAGAGTGGAAAATTCGTTCTCCTGGAAAAAGCGGCGCATCTTCTGGGCGGTGGTCCACCAGTAGTCGTGGTTGCCCTTCATCAGCAGCTTCCGCCCCGGCAGCCCGTCCAGAAAGGCGAAGTCCTCCCGGGCCTCCTCCAGGCTCATGCCCCAGGAGATGTCCCCGCACAGCACCACCGTGTCCTCCGGCTCTACAACCTCAAAGCCCCGGCGCAGCTTGTCCACATAGCCGGTCCAGCCGCCGCCGAACACATCCATGGGCTTGTTGCTGCCCAGGGAAAGGTGGGTGTCTCCAATGGCATACAGGGCCATAGGCTTACTCCAGCATGGACAGCACCGCGTCCTCCATGTGCTCCTTGGCTACCTCCTGGGTGAAGCGGACGGGCTTGTTCCGCAGAGAGGCCAGAGGCGTGGGAGCGGGCAGGCCGGTCTTTTCCGAGAGCTGATCCAGGGCGTCCAGACCGGGGGCAATCTCCTTCTCCCCCAGGGCACCCAGCACGTTGTCGCAGAACTTGAAGGGACTGGCGGTGGACACCACCACGCAGGGGGTGTTGTCTCCCGTCTCGGCCCGGTACTGCTCCAGAGCGGACACAGCCACAGCCGTATGGGGATCGATGAGGTACTCGTACTTCTCGTACACCTCGTCGATAACCCGCTGGGTCTCCTTATCGTCGCAGCAGTAGCCGCAGAACAGCTTCTGAATCTTCTCCCGGACAGCGTCCCGCACCTGGTAGCGCCCGGCGGCGTTCAGCTGCTCCATGTATCCCTTTACCTCGTCCACATCCTGGGTGAGCGCCAGCAGCAGCCGCTCCAGGTTGGAGGAGATGAGGATGTCCATGGAGGGGGACATGGTATTATAGAAGGTACGGTTCCGGTCATAGGTGCCGGTCCGGATGAAGTCGGTGAGGACGTTGTTGCTGTTGGAGGCACAGATGAGCTTGGCAATGGGCACGCCCATCTCCCGGGCGTAGTAGGCGGCCAGGATGTTGCCGAAGTTTCCGGTGGGGACGCAGACGTTGATGGGCTGGCCGGCGGAAATCTTCTCATCCCGCAGCAGATCGCAGTAGGCGGAGACGTAGTACACAATCTGAGGCAGCACCCGGCCCCAGTTGATGGAGTTGGCCGAGGAGAAGAAATAGCCCTTCTCCGCCAGGGTCTGGCGCAGCTTCTCGTCGGAGAAGAGGCGCTTGACGCCGGTCTGCGCGTCGTCAAAGTTGCCCTGCACCGCGGCCACGCCCACATTCTCACCCTCCTGGGTGATCATCTGCAGCTGCTGAACCTGGGACACGCCGTCCTTGGGATAGAAGACCAGAATCTTGGTCCGGGGCACGTCCTGGAAGCCGGCCAGGGCGCCCTTGCCTGTGTCACCGGAGGTGGCCACCAGAATGAATACCGTCTTGAACTCCTCCGTCTTGGTGAGGGAGGCGGTGAGCAGGTGGGGCAGCATCTGCAGCGCCATGTCCTTGAAGGCACAGGTGGGGCCGTGCCACAGCTCCAGACAGTGGGTGGTGTCGTTCAGGGTCCGCACCGGAGCTACCGCGGGCGTATCAAACTTTTCCGGGCCGTAAGCGGCACTGGCAAAGTCAGTGAGCTCCTTGACGGAAAACTCCTCCAGGAAGTGCTTCATGATGTAGATGGCCCGCTGCTGATAAGACATGCCCTTCAAATCCTCCAGGGCGCTGCCCGCAAGCTTGGGGATGTAACAGGGCGTCAGCAGTCCGCCATCCGCCGCAAGCCCCTGGGCAATGGCCTGGGAGGCAGTGCAGCGGACGGATGCATCTCTTGTGCTGGTATATTGCATCGTAAAATCATTCCCATCTGTGTCAAACTGAAGCTGCCTTGGGCAGCGCATACACTTGATATTATATTATGCCAGCTTCCCCGGGGAAGGTCAAGTAATTCCGCCGAAAAACCACCGCTAGACAAAGGCCGCCTTCCAGTGAAAGAGCTGCGGCGGCCGGTCCATCCGCCCCCCGGGGGCGTAGACTTCAATGACGTCAAACCGCATGGGGCAGTCCTCGGGATGCTGGAGCAGATAGGCCTGGGCCGCCTGCCGCAGCTTCTGCTGCTTGCGCCCGTCCACCTGCTCCGCCGCCCGGCCGTAGCGCTCGCTGCGCCGCAGCTTGACCTCCACAAAGCACAGCGTACCCCTGTCTCTGGCCACAATGTCCAGCTCTCCCAGACGGCACCGCCAGTTGCAGGCCACAATCCGGTACCCCTGCCTGCGCAGATAGTCCGCCGCCTGCTCCTCTCCCCACCGGCCCAGCAGCCGGCTCATCTCCCCGCTCACAGGTTCTTCAAAAAGGTCCGGCGGTGGATGGGACTGGGGCCATAGGCACGCAGCAGCTCATAATGCAGCTTGGTGCCGTAACCCTTATGGCGCTCAAATTGATATTGCGGGTACTCCCGGGCCATCTCCAGCATGTAGTGATCCCGGCTCACCTTGGCCAGGATGGAGGCGGCAGCTATGGAAGCCGACAGGCTATCTCCCTTTACAATACACAAATGATCCGTGGTAATGGCCCCCTGCTTCCCGTGGTCCCGGTTTCCGTCGATGAGGGCAAAGGCGGGGGTCTGCGCCAGGCCGTCAATGGCCAGCTGCATGGCCTTCATCCGGGCACTGAGGATGTCCGTGCGGTCAATCTCCTCCGCTGACACGCTGGCCACCGACCAGCACACCGCCCGCTGCTGAATGACCGGGAACAGCGTCTCCCGCCTCTTCTCGGTCAGCTTTTTGGAGTCGTTGAGGCCGGGGATGTCCTCCCCCAGGGGAAGAATCACCGCCGCGGCGTACACCGGGCCGGCCAGGGGACCGGCTCCCGCCTCGTCACAGCCGCAGACCGGCAGGCGGCCACTGGCCTCCGCCTCCCGCTCATAGGTCCAGAGATCCATGGCTTCCGCTCCTCTCACGCCTCGTCCGGCACTTCCAGAGTGAACCGCCCCAGCTTGCTTCCCCGGTACTCGTCCAGCAGGGTGCGTGCCATGCGCTCTGTGTCAAATTCCCCGCCCGAGATGCGCATACCCCGCTTCTGGGCACAGGTCTCCAACAGGCGGTAGCCGTAGGCCACGTCGTTTTCCTCCTCCTGGCGCTGGGGCAGCTGGGTCAGCTTGTAGCCGTCCATCAGCGACTGGGGATAGCGCTGGGCCAGCAGCGCCATCAGGTGACAACCCAGGGTCTCTACATCCATGATGTCGTCCTTGACTGCGCCTGTAAAGGCTAAATACATGCCAGTCTTTTCATCCTCAAACTTGGGCCATAGGATCCCCGGCGTATCCAGCAGGTCCAGCGTATTGTCCACATTGACCCACTGCTTGCCCCGGGTGACGCCGGGCCGGTCCCCTGCCTTGGCGGACTTTTTCCGGGCCACCTTATTGATGAAGGTGGACTTGCCCACGTTGGGCACCCCCACCACCATGGCACGCACCGGACGGCCCACCTGGCCCTTCTCCCGCCAGCGGGCGATCTGGTCCTTCAGGGACTGCTGAATGAGCGCGGAGAACTGGTTGACCCCCCGTCCGGTCTTGGCGTCGGTCTCCAGCACCGAATGGCCCTGGGCCCGGAACCGCTCCGCCCACTTCCGGTTCAGTTCCGGATCCGCCTGGTCCGCCCGGTTGAGCACAATGAGCCGGGGCTTTCCGGCACAGATGGAGTCAATGTCCGGGTTCCGGCTGGAGACGGGGATGCGGGCATCCATAATCTCCACCACAATATCTACGTTCTTTAAATCGGCCTCAATCTGCCGCCGGGTCTTGGTCATATGACCCGGATACCACTGAATGTTCATAATGCGGCCTCCTTTTCTAAGCCTACGAAAAAAGGAGCGGTAAACACCGCTCCTTTTTCTCCGGATTACAGGGCCTCTTTGACCTTGGCCGCCTTGCCCACGCGGCTGCGCAGGTAATACAGCTTGGCGCGGCGGACCTTACCGTGACGCACGACCTCGATCTTCTCGATGGAGGGAGCGTGAACGGGGAACACCTTCTCCACGCCGATGCCGTAGGAGATACGACGGACGGTGAAGGTCTCCTCAATGCCGCCGTGCTTCTTGGCAATGACGGTGCCCTCAAAGACCTGGATACGCTCGCGGTTACCTTCCTTTACCTTCAGGTGAACACGGATGGTGTCGCCCACCTCAACAACGGGGGGCTCAGCCTTCTTGTACTTCTCGGTAAAAGCCTGCAGTAAATCCATTTTATTTTCCTCCTGTTATATAGGCGTTCATGCCGGCTCAGCTGTCTTCTTCCTTCCGAAGACACCGCAGAGGACCGCCCGTTTTCAGACTAAGGGATTATATCACACATTTTCTGTGATTGCAAGATATTTTTCCCTTTTTTCAGCCATTTTCCTGTCCACCTAGCTGCTCCGCAGTGCGGAAATAGCCAATCATATCCTCTTCCCAGATCCGGCCCATCCACCGGCCATTCTCGCCGTAGACCTCATAGTCCATCTCGCCGGTCTGCTCCAAAGTGACCCGCTCCAGGCTCTCACCGTCGTAGTAATAAATGGCGTCAAAGCGATCGATCCGGTTGGTCTCCCGGTTCCAGGCCTTATAGATGGGATCGGTAGGCAGCGGAGTAATGGACGGCAGGACTACTCCCTGATACTGGCAGGAGAGAAGGCCGGTGAGTGCCCAGCTGCTCTCGGTGCAGCCGCGGAAATGCTCATGCCAGCTGAAATTCACGTTGTCCAGCATGGAGGCCTCCAGGCCCAGGATGCCCACTTCCACCCCCTGAATGCTCTCGGCGGTGGGATAATCCTTCGGCAGGTCCTGGACAATCACCTGTGCCGCCTGCTGATCGTCCAGATAGGTCTCCCGGTAATCCCCCACCTCGGAGGCTCCGGCCACGCAGAGCACCAGGGCGGTTACGCCCACAAAGGCAGCTCCCACCCAGCGACCATGGGGAATCCGCTCCCGCAGCAGGAGAAAAATCGTATCACACACCAGGGCCATACCCGCAAAGGAAGTCACGGCTCCCCGGAAGGAGAACCAGGTCCCGCCCAGGATCAGGAAGGGCGTCACAGGAGCGATGGTAAGCAGAATGCCCGTCACCAGAGCCAGAGGGACGGACCGGGTCCGCTCTCCCTCACTCCGCCCGGCCAGCCAGCCGTACAGGACACAGACCAGAACCGCCAGCAGGAACCAGAGCAGCAGCTCACCGGAGAACACCTGCCGCATGCCCCGGACAAAGCCCTTGACCAGGGTATAAAAGAGGCCCTCGGTAAACACAGTTTTAATCTGCCCCAGCATATCGGGCAGGAAGGTGTCCCAGTAATAGTTGGACACAGGCAGCACCACATCCATACGGCTTCCATACACGCCGCTGCCCGCCAGCATGGAGGTGAGCTTCAGATAGATTCCCGCGGCCGGCAGGCTCCACAGTGCCAGGAATGCCCGGCCTCTGTGCGTTCGGAACTCCAGCAGACCCATGCCCAGCGCCAGCGTCATGGCCAGCACCGCCGACTGCTCGTAAAATCCGAAGGGCAGCAGGATTACCACCATAAACAGCAGGCCCCGATACCAACCGCCCCGGTCCAGCCACCAGGCAAAGCTCCAGCCGGTCAGGCAGGCGAACAGCAGTCCCACCACAATCCGGGTGGAGGCCGACATCCAGTAGGTCCCCTCCACCCCAAGGGGCAGCATGGCCATCACCAGCAAAAACAGGGGGCTGAGGGAAAAATAACGGGAAATGAGCCGCTTCATCAGTACAGCCGACACCGCATACAGGACGGAAATAATGGCCACACCCACAATCATGTGGTCAAACAGAGGCGACCAGACAAAGTAGTCCGCAATCCCCGCCAGAGGCCGGGAAGCCAGCAGTCCCACCGCCTCTACCAGGCCCCAAAAATCATTGCCGGCGGCGTAGTTGTGGTACTGGATATAGTCATCCAGCTGATACCAGTACTGCGCCCCAAAGGCGCAGGCCCGCAGCATCAGCATCAGGAAAATCAGTCCGCCCAGCGCCCAGTCGATCCGCCGGTCCTTATTGTGCTCAGACACCTTCATACACCTCACGATGCACCTCAGAGACAGCCACCTCCAGCTCCGGGAAGCTGTCCTTCAGAAATTGGGCCAGCGGGGGCACCACCACATGTTCCGTGGGGAAATGGCCCGCATCCATCAGAGTAATGCCAAGGGCCTTGGCCTCCAGATACTGGTCGTACTTCACATCGGCGGTGACAAAGGTGTCACAGCCCTTCTCCAGGGCATCCAGAAGCATGGAGCCGCAGGAGCCGCCGCCCACCGCCACCTTGTGTACCGGCTTTCCGCCGTCGGCAAACCGCACCGAGGCAGCGCCCAGCTGTTCCTTCACATAGGCGGCATACTCCTTGGCGGTCATGCCGCTCTGATGGGCCAAACCCACCCGGCCAATGCCGTAAGGGCGGCCCTGTTCATCCTCACCGTCCTGGTGGAGCTGCTCCACGGCGGTCAGACCCAGGGCATGGGCCAGGCAGTCATTCACGCCCCCCTGGGCTACGTCCAGGTTGGTGTGGGCACAGATGGCCCCGATGCCCTGCTCCGCCAGAAGCAGCAGCTTCTCCCCCACCGGATCCCCGTCCGTCACGGACTTCACCGGATGGAAAATCACCGGATGGTGGGACACAATCAGCTGGCAGCCTTGCTGGGAAGCCTCCAGAATTACCTCCCGGGTAATGTCCAGGGCGGTCAAAATCCGGGTAACCGGACGGCTCCGCCGCCCCACCAGAAGGCCGGCGTTGTCAAAATCCATCTGGGTCGCAAAGGGGGCCCACTCATTCAGGCGCTCATACACCTGCTGCATTGTCACTGCCATTGTTCCAACTCCTTCTTCATCTGCACAAGCTCCTCATAGACCTCGCTCAGCTCCTGCCTGCGGGCCGCGGACTGCTCCCGGCTGGAGCGCTCCAGCCCGTCCAGCGCCCGCCGTACCTTGCCAATCCACAGATCCAGCCACGCGCCCCGCAGGGGATGGTTTTGGTTGCGCCCTGCCACCAACTGGGCCGGAGTCTGAGGCTCCATCCTGCCAGCCTGGACGCTCCAGGCTGTGTAAAGGGTTTCTCCCTCTCGGACCAGCTCCTCCCGCTCAATGGCATAGCCGTTTTCCTCCAGCCAGCGGCGCAAATCGTCCATGGAGGACATGGGCTGGAGAATCAGCCGGGTATTCCGTTCCCGGGTCCAGGGAGCCGCCGCAAGAATGGCGGCAATGGTCTCGCCGCCCATGCCAGCGATAACCACTGTGTCAGCCTCATCCGGGCGAATCCCGCTCAGGCCGTCACAGAGGCGAAGCTCAATCTTATCAGCCAGCCCCTGCTCCACCACGGTCTGCCTGGCCCGATCCAGGGGCCCGCTCCGCAGATCCGCTGCAATAGCACCGGAGAGGTGTCCCCTCTCCATCAGCGCCGCAGGCAGATAGGCGTGGTCGGTTCCTACATCCGCCAGCTTCGCCCCGCAGGGGATCAGGTCGGCCACCATGGCCAGTCTTGGGGACAGTTCAATCATCGGGCACATAGCTCCTCCGCTTTTACCGCAAGGCCAATGGCCCGGGCAAAGTCCCGGGCGGCCTGCTCCTTCTCGTCATCCATAAAGGGGATCTTCCGCCCCATATCCCGGCGGCAGAGCATCCCCATGTACTCCATTTTCCCGTGGGCACACCAGCGCTTGAGCCCCTGCTCCCACAGGTCAGCCCCCTCCTGCGGGCGGTAGCCGCAGGTGACCAGCGATGCCACCCGCTTACCCACCAGCAGAGAAGGCCCCTTTTCCCGGCCGTAATATTTATTTCCGGCGTAAATGGCCCGGTCCATCAGCGCTTTCATGGGGGGCGTACAGTACCAGGAATAGATGGGAGTGGCCAAAATCACCACATCGCAGTCCTCCATGACCTGAAACACCGTCTGAAAGTCGTCCTCCTGTACGCATCCCGGTCTGTCCGGCACCTCCTGGCAGGCCATACAGCTCCGGCAGGGTGCAAGCTTCATCCCGTCCAGCTGGAAGCAGCAGGTCTCCGCCCCCATCCGGCCGCACTCGTCCAAAAAAGGCTTCAGCAGTGCGGCTGTATTGCCATTCGGCCGGGGACTTCCCATCAAAACAGTCAATTTCACCGGGTCTGTCCTCCTTTTTTCACAAAAAAACAGGGGGCGGAAGATTCCGCCCCCGTGTCTCTGTTACTCTCCAGCGGCGATCATGGCGTTGACCTTCGCCAGCAGGTCCTCAACCTCCACGCCGTGGACCATGCAGGCCTCCTCCACGGTCTCACCCCGGGAAGCGGGGCAGCCCAGGCAGTGCATGCCGATCCCCATGAACAGGGGGGCGGTCTGAGGAGCAATGGTCAGAATATCACCGATGATGGTGTCTTTTGTAATCGTCATAGCAGGATTCCTCCATTTTCTTGGGATAGGGATAGTATATCCGATCCAACACCCTTTTTCAATGGCAAAAGTCAAAAAAATCCCCCTGTTTCATCCCATTTCTCAAGCAGGACTGCTTTCCTCCTTTCCCAAGAACGGCTGTGCCAGCCGCTGCACGCCTCCGCTCACCAGTTTGGAGGTGGGCCCAACGAGAATCGCCGCAGCCACGGTGCCCTCCCGGACACCCTCCAGATGTCCCAGAAAACACAGGGACAGCAGGCAGGACACCAGCACCAGCGTCACATCAAAGCCCACCTTTGTCTTGGCAAACTGGGTGGAACAGGCTTTGCACACCGCCAGCACCATCCCCTCGCCCGCCAAGGTAACCACATTTGCTGTCACCTCGAACCTCACCCCGATGCCCACCAGGAGAATGCCCAGGGCGCACAGCACCCAGCGCATCGGATAGCTGGACACGGACACCCCCTGCAGCACCCACAGCGCCCCGTCTGTGAGCACGCCGAACACCAGGGCCACCGGCAGTTGCATAAGCTGAATGGGGTCGTACCGGCGGCGCAGGATCAGGATCTGCAGCACAATCAGGACACAGTGCATCGCGATGGTAGCTGTCCCCACCGTGAGGGGGGCAATCCGGCTCATGGCATAGGGGACGCTGGAGATGGGCGAGGTTCCCAGCCCTGCCTTAATGGAAAAGCCCACTCCAAAGGCCATAATGGTCAGGCCCACACAAAAAAATACGTACCGCTTCAAAAGTGTGATTCCTTTGGATCCCATCATTGCGCTCCCGCCTCCTTCTCCCCGGCGGCTGCGCAGTACACCTTTTCCAGCAGGGCGGGCAGCAGGGTCCGCTCCTCTTCAGACAACCCGGCGGCCGCCAGGGCGTCCGCCCTTCGGAACACCTCCGCCATCCGTTCCCCCATCTCCCTTCCTTTGGGCGTCAGAGATACATAGAGGGAGCGGCGGTTGCCCTCCCGCTGGTTCCGGGCAACCAGCCCGTCCCGCTCCATGCGGGTGAGAATGCTGCCCACCGTGGCCTGTTCAATTTCACAGTAGTCCGCGATGGCTTTCTGATTGCTCTCTCCCCGCTCCATAAGACATTCCAGCACCTTGGGCTGGCCGGGTGACAACCCCAGCTCCGCCGCCTCGTTGAGAATCCAGCGGTTCAAATTGGCATGGGCCTTCATAAGCAGATAGTGCAGTGATTCCATAGTTGTCCCTTCTTATTACTAAGCACGCTTATTATATTCTTCCTTATTATAGTCGGGAGAACTCGGTTGTCAAGGCCCCCCTCCCGGTATCCGAAAGCGTAATATAAGAAAAACACCTTTGCATCTGCAAAGGTGTTTTTCTGCAACATCAATATAATCCTGTCTCGCTCACCGCATCCGGCAAACAAAACGATAGGGATGCTTAGTAAAGCTTCGCGCCGGCCGGAATCCGATCATCCAGCATCAGCAGGTTAAGACCCTCACGGCCGTCGTTCTCGTAGACGGCAGAAATCAGCATGCCGCAGGAGTCGATGCCCATCATCTTCCGGGGGGGCAGATTGGTAATGGCCACGGCGGTCTTCCCAACCAGTTCCTCGGGCTCATAGTACTCGTGTATGCCGCTCAAAATGACCCGGTCCTCGCCCGTGCCGTCATCCAGGACAAACTTCAAAAGCTTCTTGCTCTTGGGCACAGCCTGGCATTCCTTGATCTTTACCACACGGAAATCCGACTTGCTGAAGGTCTCGAAATCCACCATGTCCGCAAACAGAGGCTCAATCTTCACCTTGGAGAAGTCAATCTTCTCCACAGGAGCCTGGGCGGGAGCAGACACAGTCTTCTCCTCTTTCTTCACACCCTCAGGCTTCATGGTGGGGAACAGAATGACCTCCCGGATGGAGTCAGAGTTGGTCAGCAGCATGACGCAGCGGTCAATACCGATACCCAGGCCGCCCGTGGGAGGCATACCATACTCCAGAGCGGTGAGGAAGTCCTCATCCATCATGCCGGCCTCGTCGTCACCCTTGTCCCGCAACTCCACCTGCTTCTGGAAGCGCTGGCGCTGGTCAATGGGATCGTTGAGCTCAGAGAAGGCGTTGCCCATCTCGCTGTGGCAGATGAACAGCTCAAAGCGCTCAGTGAGCCGGGGATCCTTGGGAGAGCGCTTGGCCAGGGGGGACACGTCCACGGGGTGCATGGTGATGAAAGTGGGCTGAATAAGCTTCTCCTCCACTTTCTGGTCAAAGCACTCGTAGAGGGCGTTGCCCCAGGTCTTGTCGGCGGTCTCGGGCAGTTCCACGCCGATGGACTTGGCGGCGGCCACGGCCTCCTCGTCGGAGGTGATGGCCATGAAGTCAATGCCGCAGTACTTCTTCACGGCCTCGTGCATGGGCATACGGGGCCAGCCGGGGGTCAGGTCGATCTTCTCGCCCTGCCACTCCACCTGGTAGGTGCCCAGGATCTTCATGGCGGCAGAGGACAGCAGGTCCTCGAAGAGGTCCATCATGTCGTTAAAGTCGGCGTAGGCCTGGTAGAGCTCGATGGTGGTAAACTCAGGGTTATGCTTGGGGTCCATACCTTCGTTGCGGAAGATACGGCCAATCTCATACACCCGGTCCATGCCGCCCACGATGAGCCGCTTCAGGGGCAGCTCGGTGGCGATGCGCATATACATGTCGATGTCCAGGGTGTTGTGGTGGGTGATGAAGGGCCGGGCGGTGGCGCCGCCGGAGATGGTGTTCAGGACCGGAGTCTCCACCTCCATAAAGCCGCGGCCGTCCATGAAGTCCCGAACGTGCTTGATAAACTGGGAACGGATGATAAAGTTGCGCTTTACCTCCGGATTGACAATGAGGTCCACGTACCGCTGACGGTAGCGAAGCTCAGTGTTGGTCAGACCGTGGAACTTCTCAGGCAGGGGCAGCAGGGACTTGGAGAGCAGGGTCACCTTCTCCACCCGCACAGACATCTCGCCCCGCTGGGTGCGGAACACCACGCCCTGGACACCCACGATGTCGCCGATGTCATACTTCTTAAAGCGGGCATACTCCTCCTCGTCCATCTCGTCCTTCCGGGCGTAGAGCTGGATGCGGCCCGTCTTGTCCTGCAGGTCGCAGAAGGACACCTTGCCCATGCCGCGCTTGGACATGAGGCGGCCGGCCATGGAGACCGAGCTGCCCTCCAGCTGGTCAAAATTCTCCTTGATATTGGCGGAATCGTTGTCCACCACATAGCGGGTAATCTGGAAGGGATCGTTGCCGCTCTCCTGCAGCTCCTTCAGCTTATCCCGGCGAATCTGCAGCAGCTGGGACAGATTCTGCTCCGGAGCCGCCCCCTGTTGATTCTTCTCGGCCATGTTAACCACTCCTATCTCTCTCGGCCGCATGGCCGTAATCTTTTGTTCGAATCAGCGCTCCACCTTGAGGATCTTGTATTCGATGGGACCGGCAGGAGCATCTACGGTGACGTTCTCGCCGGGATTCTTGCCCAGCAGGGCCTTGCCGAAGGGGGAATCCTCAGAGATGGCTCCGTTCATGGGGTCGGCCTCCTGAGAGCCCACAATCTTGTAGGTCTGCTCCTCGTCAAACTCCTTGTCCAGCACGGTAACGGTGGAACCCAGACGGACATAGTCCCCCGTCTGCTCCTCCTCATCAATGACTACATAGTTGGAGAGAATCTCCTCCAGCTCGGCCATGCGGGAGTAGAGCTTGCCCTGCTCGTTCTTGGCCTCATCGTACTCGCTGTTCTCGCTCAGGTCGCCGAAGGAACGGGCCTCCTTAATGAGCTCGGCCACTTCCTTCTCCCGGACCGTCTTCAGGTAATTCATCTCGTCCTGCAGCTCCTTCAGACGCTGAGGACTCAATTTATACTCCTTCGCCATGATTGCCTGCACACCTTTCCAAAAATATGCCCGGGCCCTGCCCAGGCACTCTATTCCATTGAATACGGCTCTCTGTCAGCCGTGCCGTCATCCACAGACCGACACCGGCAAATTTTGCCGCAGATCTGCATTTGAACAAAGCAAATCTGCCCTGAAAGGCTTCCTTTCAAGGCTGGCTGCTTTGTTCAGTAGCAATTATTATAGGTTTTCCCACCCATTCTGTCAAGTAGTCAGGTAATTTTTATCCTCTCAGGCGGCAGCCGCCCCTCTTCCCACAGAGCAGCCAGCAGCGGCAGCTGGCCCTGATCCTCCGCGGCCAGGGAGGGAGCGGTAACCGACAGCCCGGCCAGGTCGGGTGACGCCCCATAGAGTGCCAGGCGCATGCCCTTTCCCCAGTTCTCCTTGGGCTCTCCCCTGGGGCCAAAGCCCAGAGCGACTTGCGCCGGCTCCTCCGCCGGCAGCACCGGAATTCCAAACTCCCGCCGCAGCCAGGCGGCCAGCTCCCTCCCCCCTCTGGGAGCGTCAATGACCAGATGCCGCACCTGGGGACACAGGGTCACCGCCGCCCGGACCAGTTCCCGGTCCACCCGCTCCCCCTGCAGCATCACCGCCGCCCGGTCCGGAGCAAACCCCTGCCGCTCCAGCGCCCCCAGCGCCAGCGGAGCTCCCTGGGCCCGGAGAAAGGACAAAGGACTGACGGAGGTCAAACCGCAGGTCTCAAGCAGCTCCCACTGCTGAAAGCCCGCAGGGGCCAGGGTACGCAGTGCCCCTCCCCGGCGCAGCGCCCTGCCCGCCTTCCGTAGTCTTCGCTGCCCCAGCCACCCCTCCGGATCCGCCCTGGCCCGGAGCACGGTCAGCCCGTACAGCTGGGCCCGCTCCGCTTTTCCTCCGCCCCGGCCTTCGAAAATCAGCTGTCCCAGCATCGCTGTCCGCCTCCCTCCCGTGTAGTCGTTTGCGGCCTGCATTCCCTGCCGCTTCCTTTCCTCTTACCTTATGCCGGAGGCCCTTTCTCTATGTGCCGTAAAACAAAGAGGACCTGGAATTCTCCAGGTCCTCTCGGTCGGATGGAATTTTACTTGTTGGCAGCCTTCTTCTTGAAGAAGATGGTCTGGATGCCCTCCCAAGCCAGCACCAGGGCCAGCACGAAGAGCAGGGTGCCCAGGATGGCCTGAGCGTAGGGGCCCCAGTCACCAGCGGCCTTGCCGGCAGAGATGGCAGCCACCTTGCTGGTAACGGTCTGAGCCAGAGAGGTCAGGGTGACAACCAGCATGAACAGCATGGGGATGTAGAACATCTTGTTGTTCCGGCCGATGTTGCCCAGCCAGGCACACACAGTCAGCAGGGCCAGAGCGGCCAGCAGCTGGTTGGCAGCGCCGAACAGAGGCCAAATCTTGGAGTAGCCGGTCATGCCCAGGCCAACGCCGGCCACCACGGTGATGGCAGTGGCCACCACGGGGTTGCACAGCACAGCCTTGAAGCCAGTGGCATCCTTGTAGGTCTCACCGGGCTTCAGCCAGAACTCCTGGAACATATACCGGGCCAGACGGGTGGCGGTATCCAGAGAGGTCAGGCAGAACACGGAGACGGTCAGAACCAGCAGGGAGGCGATGGTCTCCTGAGCGCCGGCCAGGCCGGGGATGGAGGCGACCATGCGGGAAATACCGGTAGCAAACACCTGAGTGGGGGTGACAATCTCGCCGGAGGCGTACTCAGTCCAGATGAAGGACACAGCGCTCAGGGAGATGAGGGCCAGAGCACACTCGATGAGCATGCCGCCGTAAGCGATGGGCTTAGCATCGCGCTCGTGGTCCAGCTGCTTGGCAGTGGTACCGGAGCCCACCAGGGAGTGGAAGCCGGAAATGGCGCCGCAGGCGATGGTCACGAACAGGGCGGGGAACACATAGCCCAGAGAAGTGCCGGTGGGGGCCAGCTCGTCATACCAGCCGGTGAAGGCGGGCATATCCATGTGGGCGGCGTCCGCACCGGTGAGGCCGGCACCGATCACGCCCACAGCGGCGATGACCATCATGGCGTACAGCAGGAAGGAGCTGAGGTAGTCACGGGGCTGCAGCAGGATCCACACGGGAGCCACGGAGGCAATCAGGATGTAAGCGCCGATGATCCACATCCAGGTGGTGCTGGACAGGTAGATGGGGTGCCAAACCAGGCCCAGGGCCAGGCAGACCACGATGCCCACACAGCCGGCGATGGTGGCAATGGCCAGAGAAGCGCCCTTGCGGTAGACAAAGAAGCCAAACAGAATGGCCATCACGATGAACAGCAGGGAGATCATAGCCACGGAGGCGTTGGTCTCATTCAGGGAGCCGTCCGCATTGATGCCCACGAAGGTGCTGGCCACGATGGAGGCGAAAGCGGCCACCACCAGCACCAGGGTCAGGTAAGAAAAGATCAGGAACAGCTTCTTGGCGCGATCGCCGATGTTCAGAGCCACAACCTCGCCCAGGGACTGACCCTTGTGGCGGATGGAGGCGAACAGAGCACCGTAGTCATGGACAGCGCCGAAGAAGATACCGCCGATGAGTACCCACAGAACCACAGGCACCCAGCCGAACACAGCAGCCTGAATGGGGCCGTTGATGGGGCCGGCACCGGCGATCGAGGAAAAGTGGTGGCCCATCAGAACGGGGGCCTTGGCAGGAACATAGTCCATGCCGTCCTCCAACTCATGGGCAGGGGTGACCTTGGAATCGTCAACGCCCCACTGCTTGGCAAGCCATCCGCCGTAGAAAACATAGCCTACGATCAGAATGATAATGCCAACGATGACAACTAGCATTGCATTCATTGAGTTTTCTCCTCTCCTTTGTGTTTGGAGATGATGCGATCCATCAGCCGCTTCAGGTTCTTTTCCATCCGTTTCCCGCTGCGGTTGACGGTCATCTCCCCCGTGGAAACATCCACGGCTGCTATTCGAAACTCCATCCATCCATGGAGCGATAGCTTATACTCCCTGCGCTTCTTCAGCTTTTTCAGCTGGGCCAGGGTTTCCGGCTGGGCGCTGTCATAGAGCACCACCGCCGTCAAATAGGTATACATGTGCTGCAGATGGGGGCGGACTCTCCCCTCTCCATCCTCCAGCACATGGGCAAAAATTTCATGTAGTGCCGCGTCATCCAGGGTGTCCAGAGACCACAAATAGAGGTACTCATGGCTCTCAGCCGCCCACAGCTCCGCCTTTTTGACCAGAACATACTGGCTGTCCCGCAAATGATAGGCGCAAAGTGCCTTCAGCGCGCTTCCATCCTCCACAGGTGTTACGTCATAATAGGTGGTATAGACGCTCTTCAATTGCTCAACTATTGCCTGACGCAGCTGAGACATGGGGATACCTCGCTTTCTCTTGTCCCCCGGCTCTGGACAAAACGGAAAGCAGCCCCGCTTGCTTTCAGGCTGCTCAACCTTCCTTCACTGGAGTGGAAACGTTCCCAACGCCAGGTAATATTTATGAACAAATTATTAATTCCAGGGTTATCATAGCAGATTACCCCCTTTTTTTCAAGAAAAAATTCTCATTTAATCGCCAAATTCCACCCTCTTTTCCCGTCTTCTTTTGTGTAATTCACATCAAACATTTGGCTTTCCCCTTTTAAATTGACACTTAGATACGAATCGGATAAAATGGAAGCGCATGACTGCTATTCTCACTCCCACGGAGGCTAAACCATGAATCATCTCCTCTCCGGACCCAAAAGACGCCTCTCCCTTGACGCCTGGCGTCCGCTTGCCGTGCCATCTCTCTTCTTCCTCGCAGTCATCTATTATGAAGAGCTCGTCTTAAAACTGATTTGTTTCCAGGGCCTAACCATCTCCGGTGTGCTCTTTACCTTTTTATTTACCATCCCTCCCGCCCTGCTGCTGGGGCTTCTGTGCGGAGGGGTCCCCGCCAAATATGGTCAGGTGCTGCTGCCCATATGCACCATCTTGCTGTCTGTTTGGCTGGGAGCACAGGCCATTTATTACCGGCTGTTCAAAACCTTTTTGACCATCTTCTCCATGACCAAAATGGCCATGGTGGCCGGTGCCTTCGGCGACATGGCCGTCTGGGAAATTGTGGTGAATTGGTTCCCCATTGTACTGATGGCAATTCCCGCTGTACTATCCATTCTCCTGCGCAAGCGGGTAATCCTCGCCCGGCCCCAGGTTAAGGGAGTTCGGCTGCGCTGGGCGGCCATAGCTGCCGTGATCCAGCTGGTGGGCATAGGAATTGTCATGATGTGCGGCAGCGGCGTGCTCTCCCTCCGCTATATCTATACCCAGGCGGCTGTCCCGGAGCTGGAAACCCAGTACTTCGGCATGCTCACCCAAACTCAGCTGGAAATTCGGCGCGTCCTGTTCGGTATTGACCCTGACCGCCCCCAGGATGACCCGGACAGCTCCCAGGTTTCCGGGAACTCCTCTCAAATTTCTGACGGCTCCTCCGATTCCTCGGGGCAAACCTATGGTCTTCATCAGATGGACATCGACTTCGAGCAGCTCATGGCGGAAACGGATGACCAGGACCTGCTGCAGATGCACCAGTGGTTCTCCCAGAGGGAGGCCACCCCGGAAAATGAGTGGACAGGAGCCTTTGAAGGGAAAAATCTGATTTGGATTGTCGCCGAGGGCTTCTCCACCCTGGCTATGGACCCCTACCGTACACCCACGCTGTGGAAGCTCTCCCACCAGGGCTTTATCTTTGAGCATTTTTACACTCCCCTGTGGGGCGTCTCCACCTCAGACGGCGAGTATGTCACCACCACCGGCCTCATCCCCAAGTCCGGCGTCTGGAGCTACTCCCAGTCTTCCGGCAATTACATGCCCTTTGCCCTGGGTAACCAGTTTTCCAAACAGGGCTACCGCACCATGGCATTTCACGACTACCTCTACGAATACTACGACCGCAACCTCTCCCACCCCAACATGGGGTATGAATACATAGCTCTGGGCCAGGGTCTGGAAGAGGAGGACATCATCCCGGCCGAAGATTTGGAAAGCGGCAACACCTTCCCTCCCTCCGACGAGATGATGATGGAAAAAATCGTCCCCATGTTTGTCAATGAGGACCACTTTATGGTCTACTGTCTGACGGTCAGCGGACACCTGAACTACACGCTGGAGGAAAATGCCATGTCCCGACGCCACTGGGACGAGGTAAAGGATCTGCCGTACAGCGACACCGTCAAGTGCTACCTGGCTAGCCAGATGGAGCTGGAGCTGGCTATGGAAAGCCTGATGGAACAGCTGGAGGCGGCAGGCAAGCTGGAGGACACCGTTATTGTCCTCTCCGCCGACCACTATCCCTACGGGCTCACCGATGAGGAGTACAGCGAGCTGCTGGGCCACGAGGTGGACCCCGTGTTCGAGCTCTACGAGAATACGCTGATCCTCTGGAGCGCCGACATGACGGAGCCAGTCTACGTGGACAAGTACTGCTCCAGCCTGGACGTGATGCCCACCCTCTCCAACCTCTTTGGTCTGGAATACGATTCCCGCCTCATTATGGGTGAGGACATTCTCTCCGACTCCGGAGGACTGGTCATCTTCTCCAATTACAGCTTCATCACCTCCCACGGCTACTACAATTCCACCACCGACCAATTCACCTGCTGGGACGGCAGCGAGCCGGACTATGGAGCTGTGGCGGAAATGGTGGCAGAGGTACAAAACCGGGTGGCCTATTCCGCCGCCATTCTGGACCGGGACTATTACCGCATTGTGCTCAACGGCCCTCCCAGAGAAGACAACTCAATCTTCGATTTCAACTTTGTTCCTCCCTGGGACAGTGGAAGCCGCCCGGAAAACAGCATCTTGCCCTGAGGGATCAAAAAACCGGCCGCGTACGCGGCCGGTTTTTCTCTTATTCAGCGGTTCATACAGTTTCTCAGCACGTGCCCTGATTCTCACAGGGACATTCCTTCTGTCCCGGGTCGAAGGGATTGACATGGACCATACAGTGCTTCACCTTGGGGAAGGTCCCCTCAATGGCATCGTGAACCCGGACCGCCACGTCGTGCGCCTTGGTCAGGGTAGCGTTTGCATCTGCCGCAATGTCCAGTTCCACATAAACCCGGTCCCCAAAAAGGCGGGTCTGGAGGCGGTCAATTCCAAGAACACCGTCCTGAGCCTTCACAACCTCCCGCATCTCCTCCTCCACCTTCTCGGGGCAGGAGGTATCAATCATTTTGGAAATGGCATCCTTGAAAATGTCCAACGCCGCTTTCAGAATGAAGAGGCAGATGACCACGCTGGCCACCGGATCCAACACGGGAACGCCCAGCCGCGCCCCCAGGATACCCACAAAGCTGCCCACGGAGGAGAGAGCATCCGACCGATGATGCCACGCATCGGCCATCAGCGCCGAGGAATCCAGCTTCTTTGCTGCGTTCCGTGTGTACCAATACATAGCCTCCTTGGACACGATGGAGATCACGGCGGCCGCCAGCGCCAGCCGTCCCGGAATCACCAGCTCAGCAGCGTCTCCGAAAATATTCTGAATCCCTGCCCAGCCAATGCCGGCTCCGGTAATCGCCAGCATGACGGACAAAATCACTGCCGCCACGCACTCCAGCCGCTCATGTCCGTAGGGGTGCTCCTTATCCGACTCCTTCCCGGATAGCTTTACCCCCGCAATCACCACAAAGGTACTCAGCACGTCTGAGGCGGAATGAACTGCGTCCGAAATCATTGCCCCGGAGTGGGCGAGCATTCCTGCCGCCAGCTTGAAAACTGTCAGAATCAAATTCCCCAGGATTGTGACGACAGATACCCGCATCGCCAAATTTTCATGTTGTTCCTTCACCATAATGTTACCTCCTAAACGGAAAGATAGCTCTATGGCACCCATCATTTCCTTCCAGCCTTGTATGCCCCGAGGATAAAAAAATACACCCATGGAACATACTTACTGTCCCACAGATGCATGAAAATCCATCTGCTGCCGCATTGCGCAGCCCGGCTCCCAAATTCAATTCTGAATCCGCGGCCTGTTCAGTTTGTACTGTAGTTGCCCCTGCTTTGTTTGGGGTAGGATGCAGTGCAAAGAGAATGTTCACATGATAGCATATGCCCCGCCGCCTGTCAATGCTCTTTTTCCGTTTTATGTAACCTTTTTCCGTGCCCTGAAAAATGGCCGCATACGCGGCCATTTTCTTCAGTGTTTCCCATATTTGTTCCGCACATACCGGCGGCCAAGGAAAAAAATGGCCAATCCCAACGCGATGGCCAGCAGGGGAATCAGGGCGTAAAGAAGGAAAAAGGCAACAACTCCTATCGGAAGTCCAGATACCGTATACGACACGTCCACCCCTCCTAACGGATAAACAGACCGATTGAGATCAGCCCCACCAACAGATTCAGCAGCATATAGCAGCCCCAGGCCACGGGAATCAGCCTCAGCCAGTACCAGTGCAGCGTAAACCAGCCCGGTTCCTGGGACCTGTGCTGCACCGTCGGTTCCAGTTTGGGCTCCGACACCGGCGCCTGACTTCCTAGCTCTCCGCTGAGCAGCTCATCCACTGTAATCTCCAGCGACCGTGCCAGCGGGAGCAGCCGATCGGTATCCGGCAGGGCATCCCCCACCTCCCACTTGCTTACCGCCTGGCGCGACACTCCCACCAGCTCGGCCAGCCGCTCCTGGGAAAGGCCCAGCGCGGCGCGGCGCACCTGAATGACTTCTCCAAATGTCATACGCATTCTCCTTTCCCCCCTATCCTACCAAACGGACGGTTGCGCTGCTACCAAGCGGCATTCGCATCGCTGCAACCACCGGTTGCACACCTCAAATATTCCGAACATCAGAAAAGGGGCGCCCGACGGGCGCCCCTTTTTCCTGGCAAATCTTAAAAATTAGCCCTGCTGCTCACGCATCTTGGCGAAGCAGTCGCTGCAGTAGACAGGACGGTCAGACTTGGGCTCGAAGGGAACCTTAGCCTCGCCGCCGCAGGCAGCACACACAGCAGTGAAGTACTCACGGGGGCCACGGGCAGCGTTCTTGCGAGCGTCACGGCAGGCCTTGCAGCGCTGGGGCTCGTTCTGGAAGCCGCGCTCGGCGTAGAACTCCTGCTCACCAGCGGTGAAGGTGAACTCCTTGCCACACTCTTTACATACCAGGATCTTGTCTTCGTACATTGGATTTTCCCTCTCTTTGATTGTTGCCCAACCAAAAAACTCTTGTTCGGGCGAATATTTGCGATCAGCTCTCGCTGGATACGCCGGAAGAAAATTGCCGCGCCACCTTGCGCCGAATCCGTTGGACTGCGTTGTCCACCGACTTTTGGGATCTGCCCACCCGCCCCGCAATCTCTCCACAGGAGAGACCATTCAAATAAAGGGGCAAAATGCTCGCCTCAAGCTCAGATAACTGGCCCTTCAGAGCGTCAAGCCGCTCTTTCAGTTCCTCCCTGCCGATGATGACGTCCTCCGGGCTCTCCAGATTGGAGAACGGGTGCACACTGGTTCCATCAAAAAGAGGGGGTTCAAAAGAGATGCTGCGATTTAAGGGAGAGTGTTTGCCGCCCTGCGCCGCGCGAACTGCGCTGAGCAGGCGGCTGCGCACACAGATTTCCGCATAGGTGCGGAATGCGGCATCCCGTCCGGGGTCAAATCCGCGGATGGCCGTCAACAGCCCCAGCATTCCCTCCTGGATCAGGTCCTCACTGTCTCCGCCTGCCAGAAACAAGGGCCGGGCACACGCCCGAACCAACTGGCCGTACCGGCGTACCAGCTCGGTCTCCGCCTGGGAATCACCTTGAGCTGCTCTGCTGCACAACTCCTCATCAGAGATTGGTTGAACGAAATTCGATTGCATATTGATGTTACGACTATTAGACATAATAAACAAAATGAACGGATTTGTCAAGGGGCTGACCAAAAGATTTTGTTCATTTCTCCATATGCTTCCAATTTTTTCCTTTAAAAGGGAAAGTATTCCACTTTTTTGAGGGGCGGTCGGTTTTTCTCCGAAAATCCGTTGAATTTTTCTTTGCTATCCCTGTTTTTTCAACGTTTTGCCGAGTTGGAGTCCCCTTGACGCTCCATTCTATGCTTACAGTCCGGCAATCAGATCCGCCAGGCGCTGAGCGGTCTCCTGCGCCACTGCCTGGGTCTTGGCTTCCACCATTACCCGCATCAGAGCCTCCGTGCCGGAGGGACGCACCAGGACACGGCCGTCGTCGCCCAGGGCAGCCTCCTCCTGCTGAATGGCCTGGGCCAGCAGAGGACTGGCCATAACGGCCTTCTTCACGTCGTTGTCGGCCACGGGGATGTTAATGAGCACCTGGGGATAGCGGACGCAGGAGCCAAACACCTCAGAGGCCTTCTTTCCGCTCTCCTTCAGCAGAGCCAGAATCTGCAGAGCGGTGAGCTGGCCGTCTCCAGTGGTGGCGTAGTCCAGGAAAATCATATGACCGGACTGCTCGCCGCCCAGAACGTAGCCCTTCTCCACCATGCGCTCCAGCACATTCCGGTCGCCCACGTCGGTGCACTCCACCTTCAGGCCGTTCTCCTTAGCAAACACATGCAGGCCCAGGTTGGACATGACTGTGGCCACCACCGCATCGCCGGGCAGCTTGCCTTTGCCCTTCAGGTCCAGGCCGCAGGCAGCCATCACCTGGTCGCCGTCAATGAGCACGCCGTTCTCATCCACAGCCAGGCACCGGTCCGCATCGCCGTCGAAGGCAATACCGATGTCGTAGCCGCCCGCCTTCACCATAGCAGCAAGGGAGTCGATATGGGTGGAGCCGCACTTGTCGTTGATGTTGATGCCGTCGGGGTCGGCGTTGATGACGTCGGTACGCAGCTTGGGGAACTGGTCAAAGAGCCGGGCCGCGGTGGTATAGGAGGCGCCGTTGGCGCAGTCCACCAGGATGCGCAGGCCGGCCAGGTCGCTGGTGATGGTGGACTGGAGGTGGTCAATGTAATCGGCCACAGCCTTCTCCGCCACATAGCTCACCTTGCCGATCTCCCCGTGGGTCTTGCGTGCTACATCGTTGTGGCCAAAGAGGACGATGTCCTCAATCTTCTCCTCCAGCTCATCGGAGAGCTTGAAGCCCTTGCCGTTGAAGATCTTGATGCCGTTATGCTCAAAGGGATTGTGGCTGGCGGAAATGACGATACCGGCGTCCGCGCCCTCGTCCACCGTCACCCAGGCCACACCGGGAGTGGGCAGGGTGCCCAAATCCAGCACGTCGGCGCCGGCGGTGCACAGTCCGGCAATCAGGGAGCCTTTCAGCAGATCGCCGGAGATACGGGTATCCTTGCCGATGGTGACCACCGGCTTCTCCCCCGGCTTCTTGTTCTTGGCCAGCACCTGTGCCGCAGCCAGTCCGACCTTGTAAGCCAGATCTGCGTCCAAACCGGCGTTGACCACGCCGCGAATTCCGTCGGTTCCAAATAATTTACCCATGTGTATTACCTCTTTCTTCCAAATTGGTCAAAATTACGTTTCAATGCCCGCTCTACGGGAACAATGCTGCCCAGCAGCACCACAAGCTGAACGGCCATGACCGGAATGCATCCCATTCCAATCTCGTCCATGCTCCGGCCCCAGAGAAATACCATGGGCACCAGGGTCACTGGCAGCAAAATGAGCCCCAACCGAAACCAGAGCTTCCCGCACACCTGGTGAGCAAAGTCCCAGGTCTGCTGGTTTTTCATGGAGCGGCTGGTACGATAACCGTAAAAGGAGTTGATGTTCTTGGGCGGATGCTTTTGAAACCGCCACCCGAAGTACAGCATAACGAGGGGAATCAGCAGATTCATCCCCGTACAGAACAGCCAGAACACAGCGCTCCTCCTCTCCGCGCCCATTGGTCCCACTATTTTGCAGAGGGCTCTTTCTTGATGGGGACCGTGATCACAGCGGCACAAAATCCCAGCATCCACAGCGACAGACCGCTGGCCGCGACACTGGACATGAGCTGGTCCGCCATCCAAAAGGCAAAGATGGTAACCAAGGTATCCAGCGGGATATAAAGTAAATTAACCTGCCACCTGCTGCCATGCCCCTGCCGATACAGGGTCTGTGACATCCCGACGACAACCAGCTCCAGCGGCAGGCTGATGAGCTCACCTGCCACAAAATACAGCAGCAGGCTCCCCACGCTCTCATAGGAAAATCCAAAGAGGGCCATGAAATTGCCCCCCAGGAACGAGACAGCCGCAAACACTGCAAACACAATCAGGAGGAGAACTCCGCTTCCCAGCAGCGTGCCCAGCAGCTGCTTGATTTTCTCTTTCATGTTCACCGTCCTGCCCTAAAAGCTCAGCTGCTCCATTCCTCCATCCGGAACGCCCGGCGCGGGCAAACCCAGATGCTGGTAGGCCTTGGGGGTGACACAGCGTCCTCTGGGAGTACGGGTGAGGAAGCCCAGCTGCATGAGATAGGGCTCGTACACGTCCTCCAGGGTGACCGATTCCTCGTTGATGGTGGCGGCCAGAGTCTCCAGACCCACCGGGCCGCCCCGGTAGTTTTCAATGATGCTCCGGAGCATCCGGTGGTCGATGGCATCCAGGCCCAGGTGGTCAATTTCCAGGGCGGTGAGGGCCTCGTCGGCCACCTTCTTGGTGATGACGCCCCCCGCCTTCACCTGGGCAAAGTCCCGCACCCGGCGCAGCATCCGGTTGGCAATCCGGGGCGTACCACGGCTGCGGCGGGCGATCTCCATAGCGCCCTCCGGCTCAATGGGCACCTCCAGGATGCCCGCCGACCGGGTGACGATCATGGCCAGCTCCTCTGGGGTGTAGAGCTCCAGCCGCAGCGTCACACCAAACCGGTCCCGCAGCGGGGCGGACAGCTGTCCCGCCCGGGTGGTGGCCCCGATGAGGGTAAACCGGGGGAGGTCCAGCCGGATGGAGTTGGCCGAAGGCCCCTTGCCGATGATGATATCAATGGCGTAGTCCTCCATGGCTGGGTAGAGTACCTCCTCCACCTGGCGGTTGAGGCGGTGAATCTCATCCACAAAGAGGATGTCGTTTTCGTTTAAATTGGTAAGCAGGGCGGCCAGGTCCCCGGCCTTTTCAATGGCCGGACCGGAGGTCACCCGCACATTGACCCCCATCTCGTTGGCGATAATGCCGCTGAGGGTGGTCTTGCCCAGGCCGGGCGGGCCGTGGAGCAGCACGTGGTCCAACGGCTCATGGCGCATCTTGGCCGCCTGGATAAAGACCTCCAGGTTGCCCTTGGCCTTCTCCTGGCCGATGTACTCCCGCAGCGTCTTGGGCCGCAGGGAGTACTCGTTCTCATCCTCCCGGGTGAGGGAGGTGGTCACCAGGGGCTCGCTGAGCTCCTCGGGGTCAAATTCGGTATTGGAAAAATCGATTGCCATGGGTTCACATCCCAATCGTTATAGATTCTCTGCAAGCTCCCGGAGGGTGTCCAGAAAGGCCTCCTCCCCCCAGGTGTTGAACTTGAACAGCAGGCCCTGGCTGCCCCCGGCGGTGATGGCAGACAAAAACAGGTCTTCCCCGTCCCCCACCAGGGTAAGGGTCATGGAGAGACGGTTGCCGCCGGACATGCTGTACCGCTCGTACACACGCACACAGCAGCGCACGCCCGCCCGCTGGCAGTAGCTCTCGTCCTCATAGCTGGCGGACATGCTGCCGTTCAGGATGCCGTTATGGAAATACTCCAGGACCTGGTCAAAGTCCCCACGGAGCTCACGCTCATACTTGGCCACAAGACCGCCTCCTCTATTTCTTTTTCTCAAAGCGATGGCCGGTATTCATATAAACCACCCCGCCGATGCACACCGCCAAAAACAGTCCCAGGCCCAGCCGCAGCAGCCACATCTGGTCCAGCAGGGCACTGAGGGCGATGGGCACCCAGGCCGCCGCCAGGGCAAACATCAGCTTGCCCATAAAGCGGCACAGGGCCTTCTCGTCGTACTTCTCCTTCTCCTGCTTGGGGGCGGTGTTGTACCCGGCAATGAGGAAGGCCCCCTTCCCTCGGGAGAAGACCAGTCCCAGGAGCAGGAACACCAACATCATGCCACAGTGAACGGCCAGCAGCATCGCAATCCTCCTTCTTTTATCCGGAGATTGTCTACGTTTCGCCCGTCTTAAGGCTTCATCATTTTCTTCAAGGCCTGCTTGATGATCTGCTCCAGGGTCAGGCTGTCCAGATCGATACCCTTGAGGGCCAGGTTGATCTCCCCCTGGGTATAGCCCAGGACGGCCAGGGCGGCAGATGCCTCGGAGAGTTTGTTTTCGGGAATCACCGTGACGCCAGTGCCGCCATAGCTCTCCCCTGCCCCGCCGATGGTCTGGCCCTTGGCCAGCTTATCCTTCAGCTCCAGAATCACCCGCTGGGCAATCTTCTTGCCGACGCCCTGGGCGCAGGTGAGGGCCTTCTCATCTCCGGTGATGATGCTGAGGGCCAAATTGGCGGGGGTGCTGGCCGACAGGATGGACAGAGCCGCCTTGGGCCCTACGCCGGAGACCGAAATGAGCTGCTGAAAGAGGTTCAGCTCCTCCTGGGTTGCAAAGCCATAGAGCTCCATGGCGTCCTCCCGGACGTTAAGATGTGTAAAGAGTTTTCCCTTGTCGCCCTTCTTCAGGGCGGACAGGGTGTAGCTGGTGGTGCGGCAGGCGTAGCCCACCCCGCCGCAGTCAATGACGGCCAGGTAGGGCTCGATGTGAGCCACCGTGCCGCTGAGATAGTAAAACATAAATTCCTCCGCATACCGCCTTTGGGGCGGCGTTTATTCTTTTACCAAATACCGGACTTCCCCGGTATAGTAGATCTCCAGTTTAAATTCCAGGATGCGGTCCCGCAGGCTCAAAAAGCCGCTCAGCACGGCCAGCCGAAAGCCGTAGCTCTCGTCCATAATGTCCAGGGTGCCGTTGGAATACTCCCGCAGGAAGGTGTCCAGGGTCATTTTCCGACCGATAAAGGATCCGCAGTTGCCGCACAGGACGTCCTGGTACTCCATTACGTAGACGTAAGAGGACTCCCAGTCCACCCCGGTGAGCTCCACGTCCCCATCCACTTGTCCAAAGGGCTCCTCCGTACGCACATAGCCGTACTGGGTCAGCAGGCGCAGGGTGTCCCCCTCCGCCTGCAATTCCATAATATGGGCGTCGTGGAGGCTGTAAGGCGGGTCGGGGTTGGGCTTTTTCACGGTGATCTTCATCGCTTTTACCTCGTGTCGTATCGCTTGGGGTCAAAGACCCGCTCGGTGTTCAGCAGGGACGTGGCCGCCCGGCTGTGGCAGATGGCGATGGCCAGGGCATCCGCGGCGTCATCAGGCCGGGGGATCTCCTTCATATTGAGCAGCCGCTGAGTCATGAGCATGACCTGGCGCTTTTCCGCCCCGCCGTAGCCCACCACCGCCTGCTTCACCTGCATGGGGGTGTACTCGAAGATGGGCACCCCCAGCTTTTCCGCCGCCAGAAGGATCACGCCTCGTCCATGGGCCACGGCGATGCCGGTGGTGATGTTTTTGGTAAAAAACAGCTCCTCCACCGCCATCTCATCCGGGTGGAAGGTATGAATGAGCTCCTCCATATCGTTAGAGATCTGCAGAAGCCGGTTGGACAGGGGGATGCCCGGCGGGGTGGTGATGACCCCGTACTGAATGAGACGGTTTTTGCCCCGCTCCGCCGACAGCACACCAAAGCCGATGGTGGCTACTCCGGGGTCGATGCCTAGGATAATCATGAGCGCCCTCCTGCCGCAATACATACGGTTTTTATTTTATCACGGTTTTGTTAAAATGAAAAGCAGAATAAATTTGTTTCCCCGCTGTGACAATTTCCCGCTTTGCTTTGAGTTAGAGGTGAAAGGAGGCGGAGCCTATGGAGATACAGCCGCTGCGCGCGGGCGGCGAGCTCAGCGAAATCATAGACCGCTATCAAAGCCAGGTCTACGGCCTGGCCCTGGCCAAAACCGGCTCCCGGAGCGACGCAGAGGACGTGTTTCAGGAGGTCTTCCTGGCCTACTTCCAGTCCGGGAAGGTTTTTGGGGAGGAGGAGCACCGCAAGGCCTGGCTGCTGCGCACCACTATCAACCTGTGCCGGCGGGTAACCCAGTCCTCCTGGCGGAAGAAGACCGTCCCCCTCACCGGCGATGCGGACACGCCCGTCCCCTTCCGGGAGCCGGAGGAAAACCAGGTGTGGCAGGCCCTCACCCAGCTGGAGGAGACCTACCGCCTGCCCATCTACCTTTTCTACTTCCAGGAGCTGTCCACCCAGGAGATTGCCCGGGTGCTGTCCATCCGCCCGGGTGCGGTGCGCATGCGCCTGTCCCGTGGCCGGGAGCAGCTCCGGGGCCTGCTGAAAGGAGATTATTTTGATGAATAAGGAGCTTTTTTCCTCCATGCAGCGCCAGCTCACCCCAAGCCCCCAGGCCCGGGCGGAGCTGGAGGAGCGGCTGACAGGAGTGTCCCCCAAAAAGCGTCCCGCCTTCCGCTGGCAATACGGAGCTGCGGCCGCCTGCCTGCTGCTGGCCGTGGCCGCCGTCCCCCTCTGGCGGCAATTTAACCCCAACCTCCACACCGTTGTGCAGGGACAGGGGAACACCGCGCAAGGCTATCAGGAGGACAGCGTCGCCATCACAGAAGGCGCGGATGCCCTGCCCAAGCTCAATTTCTGGGTCACCGCCCCGCCCTCGGAAGGCAGTGCCCACAGCTACGCCGCTGGCGAGGGAGTAAACCGGGAGGTCACCCAAGCCGACCTGGAGACCCTGCTGGGCGGCTCTATCCCCGAGGCGCTGGCCTGGGAGGGATTTTCTGAGCTCTCCGGCATGCTGGCCTTCGGCCCTCCGAAGGGGGCGTCGCAGGCCGCCCAGCGCCCCCTGGACGAGCTGTTCTACGGCCACTTCTATGCCAGCTGCGACTGGGGGGACCTGACCCTGATGGTGGGTGGACTGGGCACCACCGTCTCCCCCGACGCCATTGGCCGTCCGGAGGACTACCCCGGAGACGCCTATACCCAGATTGACGGCGTGGAGATCCGGGCCGCCCGGTTTACCGACTGGGACGGCACGGCCTACGGTGAGGTGTCCTTCACCCTGGACAGCGGATACAGCGTCTTTTACTCCGTGAGCACCCCAACCGCAGAGCAGACCGAGGAGCTGCTCTCCCGGCTGGTGCAGGTGGCGGTGGTGGAGGACAGCCTATATCCCCAGGCCCTCTCCCCCGAGCCTGACGATTATGGGTCCAGTTCTGCCGGGACGGGTGAAGCTTTCGCTCCCGAGCCCCTGGCCGGGGTGTCCGGCTGGCAGAGCCAGCCCTGGTTCGGCGGGTACTACTACGACAACGCCGCCGGACGGTATGTGATTGTCACCGTGGAAGGTAAGGCGGTACCGGAGCTGGACTTTGGAGACGCCGCCTTTGTCACCGGCACTTACTCCTATGCCCATCTCAGCGGGCTCATGGACCAGCTTAATGAACTGGCCACAGCCGACCCGGAGTGCGGGGCTGTGATGGCCGTCTGGGCCCTCAATGAGATAGATAACCGCATCGACCTGACCATTACCGCGGAAAATCCCCACCTGCTGGCTATTCTGGCGGAGCTGGACCCGGCAGGGGACGCCATTCTGGTCGTTCTGGGCGAGCGGGTCTCCACGGACGCTGAGGAAGATATCGCCACCTACGATGTGTTCACCGGCGAGGAGTCCGTGAGCAGCACATCAAACCATCCCCAGCCAGTCGGGCAGTCCGTTGAGGAGCCCATCGCTGTGGAGCCTGTGGCCCCGGAGCCGTCCACTCCTGCTGCCGCCCATGTTCCCGAGTTTCCTGTCTCGGATTGAGCCCCACTCCCATGCCGGGGAGCGGGACGGCCTCCCTTGACAATTTTCTCCATCCGGGCTACCATAGGTCCATCCAAATTCACTTAAAGGAGGGTGCTGTCTTATGGACGCCCAGACCTGTATTCTCACCCGGCGCAGCGTACGCAAGTTCACCCAGGAGCCGGTGGACCACGCCCTGCTGGAGCAAGTAATTTCCCTTGCCGCCTACGCTCCCAGCTGGAAAAACACCCAGATTAGCCGCTATATCGCCATTGAGGACCCCGCCGTGCAGCAGGCCATCATCGACCGCTTCTGTCTGCCCGGCTCCAACAATCCTGCCATCATTGCCAGCGCCCCCCTGCTGGTGGCTCAGACCTTTGTGAAGGCCCGCTGCGGCTTTGAGCGGGACGGCACCTACACCACCGACCGGGGCGAGGGCTGGCAGTACTATGACTGCGGCATCGCCGCCCAGACCTTCTGTCTGGCCGCCCACGATCTGGGACTGGGCACCGTCATCATGGGCGTCTTTGACCGGAAGGGTCTGGAGGAGTACCTGCAGTTGCCCGAAGGGCAGGAGCTGATGGCTCTCATCGCGGTGGGACATCCCGATCCCTCGGTCACCCTCACCGCCCCCAAGCGCAAGGAGACGGATGTGCTTCTCTCCTGGCGTTAAATGCTCTCATAATAGAAAAAAACACGCGCCCCACGGCGCGTGTTTTTTATTCCACTATGATGGGGTTCAAATGCGGTTGACACCGGTGTCCCGGGCAGCCTGGGCCACGGCGGCAGCCACGGCGGGACCCACCCGCTTGTCGAAGGCCTGGGGAATGATGTAATCCTCGCTGAGTTCCTCGTCGGAGATCAGCTCGGCCAGAGCCCGGGCGGCGGCCATCTTCATCTCCTCATTGATGTCGCTGGCACGCACATCGAAGGCGCCCCGGAACACGCCCGGGAAGGCCAGCACGTTGTTGATCTGGTTGGGGTAGTCGCTGCGGCCGGTGGACACCACACGGGCACCGCCTGCCTTGGCGTCGTCGGGGAAGATCTCGGGGGTGGGGTTGGCGCAGGCAAAGACGATGGCGTCCTTATTCATGGTCTTCACCATATCCGTGGTGACCGTGCCGGGGGCGGACACGCCGATAAACACATCGGCGCCCACCAGCATATCGGCCAGAGAGCCCGCCTTCTTCTCCAGGTTGGTGACCTGAGCCATCTCCTCCTTGATCCAGTTCAGGCCCTCCCGGCCGGCATAGATGGCGCCCTTCCGATCACACATGGTGATGTGCTTGTAGCCGGCGGACAGCAGCAGCTTCACAATGGAGATGGCGGCAGCGCCGGCGCCGGAGGTCACCACCTTGACCTCCTCCTTCTTCTTCCCTACCACCTTCAAAGCGTTGGTCAGGCCTGCCAGGGTGATGATGGCGGTTCCGTGCTGGTCATCATGGAAGATGGGGATGTCGCACTTCTCCTTCAGCTTGCGCTCAATCTCAAAACATCGGGGGGCGGCAATGTCCTCCAGGTTGATGCCCCCGAAGGAGCCGGAGATGTTGTAAACCGTCTGGACAAACTCGTCCACGTCCTTGGTCTTCACGCACAGAGGGAAGGCGTCCACGCCGCCGAAGGCCTTGAAGAGCACGCACTTGCCCTCCATGACCGGCATACCGGCCTCCGGTCCGATATCGCCCAGACCCAGCACGGCGGATCCATCCGTAATGACGGCACAGAGGTTGTGCCGCCGGGTCAGCTCATAGCTCTTTTCCGGGTCCTCCTGGATGGCCAGGCAGGGCTGAGCCACGCCCGGCGTATAGGCCAGGGACAGGGCGTCCTTGCTGTCGGCGGGCACGGTGGCAACCACCTCAATTTTTCCCTTCCACTCCCCGTGGAGCCGAAGGCTCTCTTTTGCGTAATCCATCAATACAACCTCGCTTTCTTTCTGTTGGCCTGACACGCGCAACATTTCGTTCCCATTATAATATGGACCGGCCCAGGCCGCAAGACTTCCGTCCAACAAAGCGTGAAATCTTTCCCGTCTCTGCACGCCCTGTATTTGCGGCCAAATCTTGTGCAGTTTCGACAATTTTCTTCCGTTCTATGTTGACTTATCTTCCGCTTCCTGCTAAAATATTGGCTATTCCGCTCGACTTGGGGCAAGGTAAAGGAATGAATCACGCAGGAGGTCTGTTTTTATGGAACACCACCACCATCACCGCGGCCAGTGGGGCAGCAACCTTGGCTTCTTAATGGCCACCGTAGGCGCCGCAGTGGGCTTGGGCAACATCTGGGCCTTTCCCAACAAAATGGGAAAAAACGGCGGCTTCGCCTTTCTGGTTATTTACCTCATTTTAGCCGCTACCATTGGCTTTGTCATCATGCTCTCTGAGCTGGCCATTGGCCGCAAGGTTGGTCGGAGTGTTCTGGTCAGCTACCAGAGTGTCTGCGGCCGCTGGGGCACCTTCATCGGATGGCTGGCCATGCTCTCCCCCTTCCTGATCCTCAGCTTCTACACCGTGCTGGGCGGCTACTGCGTGCAGTACATGGTACTCAATTTCTCGGAGCTGGTGGGACTGACGCAGATTTCCCATCTCTCCGGTGCTGAGTCCTTCCAGGATATGCTCACCAACCAGCCTGTCTCCATTCTCTTCACCTTCCTCTTCATTGCCGCCTGCTACTTTATCATCCGGGGCGGCATCAAGGACGGCATTGAGCGCTTCAACAAGGTTGGAATGCCCGCGCTGTTTATTATGCTGGTCATTGTCATCCTCCGTTCGGTCACCCTGCCCGGAGCCGTGGAGGGACTGAAGTTCATGTTCGCTCCCAACTTCGCCCCGCTCAAGGAGAACTTCCTCAGCGTGCTCTCCGCTGCCGGCGGGCAGATGTTCTTCTCCCTCTCCCTGGCCATGGGCATCACCGTCACCTACGGCTCCTACCTGAGCAAGAAGGAGAGCCTCATTAAAAACTCGGTCCTCGTCATTGTCTCCGACACCCTGGTGGCCATCATGGCCGGCGTGGCCGTTCTCCCCGCCTCCTTCGCTCTGGGCGGTTCCGGCGCGGAGCTGTCCGGCCCCAAGCTGCTGTTCATCACCCTCCAGGATGTGTTCAACGCCATGGGCCCCCTGGGACCGCTGTTCGGCATCCTCTTCTATCTGCTGGTCTCCCTGGCCGCCATTACCTCGGCCATTGCTCTGGTGGAGGTGCTGGTCACCTTCTTCCTGGATCGGGCCGCCATCAAGGGCCGCCACGGCAGCCGGGGCAAAATTGTGGGCCTGGTGTGTCTGGCGGTCATGGTGGAAGCCACTCTGGTGGCGGCAGACGGCCTGGGCTCCAACGGCCTGTGGATTCCCTTCCACGAGGCCGGGCTGAGCCTCTCCTCTTCCTGGCTGGACTTCATGGACTTCATCTCCGAGGGCGTGGCCATGCCCCTGGGTGCCCTTATTATGTCCATTCTGGTGGGCTGGGTCATCGGCCCCAAGCTGGTCCGTGAGGAGGTCTGTGTGGAGGGCAACCGCTTCGGCAACCGGCTCTTCGCCTTCTACTCCTTCTGCATCCGCTTCGTGGCCCCCGCCGGAATGCTGATGATTCTCCTGGGACAGCTGGCCACCTTCTTTACCCCCGTGTGACACCTGACACAACAAAATCCCCGGACCTTCTGGTCCGGGGATTTTTTCGTCTTCTATTCAGCCAGCGGAGCAAAGTAGGCCACCAGCAGGTCCACACAGGCCCCGTAGGACCGCATACCCAGTTCCTGACCGTTTCCTTTCAGGAAAGAGTCATAGGCCTGTTCTGCCGCATCTTCCACCGGGGACTCCAGCGCGTCCCAGTAGGCGTTGTTGTCGTTCCAGTCCGTGGCCAGCTCAGGGCTAAAGCACTCCTGCACGATGGTCTGCCAGGCCTGGGCATCCACCGGATAGAGGGCGTTGCACAGCTGAATGAGCCCCATGAGGTAGCCGGAATACTGAAAGACCACATTGTCGCTGGTGACACAGGCGGCAATGCCCACGAAGTTGGCCTCCAGCTCAGAGGCCACCATACGCTGGTGGGCCATCTCATGGGCGATGGTAGCCGGAACGAGACAGGCGGGGGCATCCACGTTCACATTGGCCTCTCCGGTAAAAGGAAAGTAGATGCCGGTAAAGCCCAGAATGCTCTGAAGCCGGGAAAACACCAATGGTTTGGCGCGGACAGCCGTTATATCAAGGCAAGGAAATTCCCTTGACAAGTTTTCATATACCTCCGGTCCCGCCGCAAAGCAGTCCGCCAGGTCCTCGTTGAAGTGTCCCTCGCCGTCCCGGGCCACCTGGTCGGACAGGGCGGCCGCCTGCCGGGCAAAATAAGCCGTGACGGAAGCCAGCTCATCCACCGAATAGGGCGACGTCTCCAGCCCGGCGCGCTGGGCAAAGGTATCGCCGTAATAGGCCCCGTTCCAGAGCCAGCACAGGCCGCACCACAGCCAGAGCCAGGCGGAGGCAAGGGCCAGCGCCCGGCGCAGCGTCCGCCGCCCGCTCCGCCGGCGGATTCCATCCACCGCGGTCCATATAATCCACACCACGCTGCCCGCCAGGAACAGGGCGGTCAGTACCTCCGCCACCGAAAAGGGCAGCAGCGACCAAAAACGCCCCAGCGCCTGTTCCAGCGGGGCCATCACCCCAAACACCCAGCCGTTGATCCAAGCTTGGTTTTGGATCACCAGGTAAAAGAGGCCCACCAGCACTAGCGGAAGCAGCAGCGCTGCCAGCAGCCCCGGCCCAATCAGTCGTTCCTTCTTTGTCTTCATGGTTTGCTCCTGTTTCACTGTGGTCTCTGCCGCCCTCACAGCCGAACCGGCCCGGTGGTCCACTCCCGTCCCGGGGTCTGGATGGCCTCCAGGCAGAGGTCGTACAGGTCGGTACACCGGGCCTCCAGCTCAAAGAGCTGCCGCCCCACCGGATCCAGCCGGTGGGCGTGGGCCGGCTTGGTCAGAACCGGAAGGCTGGCCCGCTCCCGCATCTCCCGCAAAAGGGCCTGTCCCCTGCTGTTAAACCCCAGCACCCGCACATAGGGCGGGCTGTATGGCAGGTCCTCCCGCCGGATGCCCAACAGCGCCCACAGGGCCAGCCTCCGCAGGCGGGCGTGGGAGTAGCGCTTGGTCTTGGCCAGGGAGAAAAACTCCTCCATGGAGCGGGCCTGGCGCCCCGCCGTCACCAGCCGCCGGGGCAGACCCTCCGACGCTCCGCTGTCCGGCAGAGCCGCCCAGTCCTCCCCCTCCATGGTACGCACCTTTGCCAGCATGGCCCGTTCCAGGTGGGACAGGCTGGGAAATCCATCCCAGGATTCCTTCAGCACCTCCACCGTCCCCGGCATGAGATAGGGGCGGGCCAGTCCCCACCGCTCTTCCTTTAAAAAGGCCCGAAGCTGGGTGGCGGAGAGGAAACGGGACCGCGCCCCTTCCTGCCGCAGGCTTCCGTGGGGATCGCCCTCCCGCTGGACGGTGACCGGGCGGATATGGCTTCCCAGTGCCCGAAGAGCCCGGATATACTCCACCCCCAGGTTGTTATTGGGGGTGGACAGGAGTTCCGCCGTCTCCTCCCCCAGGAGCACCCCCACCGCCTCCTGCCGGGCGGCGGCAAAGGAGCGCCCCTCCGCCAGACAGCGGGCCAGCTCCCAGCGGTAGGCCGGGCTGTCCAGGCACTCGGCATTTTGAATCAGGGGTGGGATCTGGCCGCACTCGCTGCCGAAGGACAGCACGTCCACCACGCCGCAGCCCTCCAGGATGGCCACCGCTCCCCGTGCAAAGGCCTCCGCCGAGGCGGTAGCCCACACCGTTGGCAGCTCCAGCACCAAATCCACGCCGCTCATCAGGGCCAGACGGGTCCGCACCCACTTGTCTGCCACGGCGCAGTCGGCTTGCTGGACCCAGTTTCCGCTCATCACCGCCACTACTGCCGACTCCCAGCCCACCATCCGGCGGGTCTGTGTCAGCTGGTAGGCGTGCCCGGTGTGAAAGGGATTATATTCCGCTACAATTCCTGCAACTGCCACGGGTTCTCCTCCTGCTCCAAAATTTTTCAAAAAACCGGTTGTCCTTCCCCGGGAAAAGGATTAGAATAGTACCATACATGGGTGCTGTTTTATTGTAATGCATCCCGGAACGCAAGGCAACCAAAACCTTGTAAATCTGATTTGTGAAGGAGTTCGATTCCCATGAATATTCTGGTTATCAACGCCGGCAGCTCTTCTCTGAAGTACCAGCTGCTCAATCCTGACACCCAGGAAGTGCTGGCAAAGGGTCTGTGCGAGCGTATTGGCATTGACGGCAAGTTTACCTACAAGCCCACCGGCAAGGACCCCATCAAGGCTGCCGACGTGGCCATGCCCACCCACTCCGAGGCCATCCAGGCTGTTCTGAACGCTCTGGTGGATCCCGAGAAGGGCGTGATCGGCTCCATGAAGGAGATCGACGCGGTGGGTCACCGTGTGGTGCACGGCGGCGAGAAGTTTGCCAAGTCCGTGCTCATCACCGATGAGGTGATGGCCACCATCGAGGAGTGCAATCCCCTGGCTCCTCTGCACAACCCCGCCAACATCATCGGCATCAAGGCCTGCCAGGCGCTCATGCCCGACACCCCCATGGTGGCCGTGTTCGACACCGCCTTCCATCAGACCATGCCCCCCGTGGCCTATACCTACGCTCTGCCCTACGAGTACTACAAGGAGGACAAGGTGCGCCGCTACGGCTTCCACGGCACCTCCCACAAGTATGTCTCCCAGCGGGCCGCCGCCATGCTGGGCAAGCCCATTGAGGAGTTGAAGATCATCTCCTGCCACCTGGGCAACGGCTCCTCCATCACCGCCATTGACGGCGGCAAGAGCGTGGACACCTCCATGGGCTTCACTCCCCTGGCCGGTCTGCCCATGGGCACCCGCTGCGGCGACATCGACGCCGGCATTCTGGAGTACCTGATGCACAAGCACGGCTGGAACATTGACGAGGCTCTGAATGTGCTCAACAAGAAGTCCGGCGTGCTGGGCATCTCCGGTGTGTCCTCCGACTTCCGTGATCTGGAGGATGCCGCCCCCAAGGGCAACGTTCAGGCTCAGCTGGCTCTGGATGTGTTCTGCTACAGCGTGAAGAAGTACATTGGCGCCTATGCTGCCGCTATGGGCGGCGTGGATGCCATCATCTTCACCGCCGGTGTAGGCGAGAACGGCCCCGAGACCCGTGCAGACAGCGTGTCCGGCCTGGAGTACATGGGCGTGAAGCTGGACCCTGAGAAGAACAAGGTCCGCGGCCAGGAGATGGACGTCTCCGCCGACGACGCCAAGGTGCGTGTGCTGGTCATTCCCACCAACGAGGAACTGATGATCGCTGTGGACACCGCCGCCATCGTCAAGGGCTGATTGCCTGCTGACCAAGCGCAACGAAAAAAGAAAAAGAAGAGGTGCGGGACCTTTGGTCCCGCACCTCTTTTCTGTTCTGCACTGCTATTTTTACATCTGTACCCGGTGGAAGACCTTCTTGCCCTTCTTCACCATCAGACCGTCACCCGCCAGGTCGGCGGCCGTGTAGCTGACGGTGGCGGCAGGCACCTTCTCACCGTTGACTTCCACACCGCCCTGTTCCACCAGACGGCGGGCCTCCTTCTTGGAGGGGGCCAGCTTACAGGCCACCATCAGGTCCAGAATGCCGATGGATCCATCGGTGAGGTTCTCCTCGGTCAGCTTGGTGGCAGGCACGTTGGACATATCGCCGCCGCCCACAAAGAGAGCCTTGGCGGCATCCTGTGCCTTCTTGGCCTCCTCCTCGCCGTGGACCAGCTTGGTCAGTTCAAAGGCCAGAATCTCCTTGGCGGTGTTCAGCTGGCTGCCCTCCCACTTGTCCATCTCATCAATCTGCTCCAGAGGCAGGAAGGTGAGCATGCGCAGGCACTTGAGCACATCGTCATCGCCCACGTTGCGCCAGTACTGATAGAACTCATAGGGGCTGGTCTTGTTGGGGTCCAGCCACACAGCACCCTTGGCGGTTTTACCCATCTTCTTGCCCTCGGAGTTCAGCAGCAGGGTGATGGTCATGGCGTGGGCGTCCTTGCCCAGCTTGCGGCGGATGAGCTCGGTGCCGCCCAGCATGTTGGACCACTGGTCGTCGCCGCCGAACTGCATGTTGCAGCCGTAGTGCTGGAACAGGTAGTAGAAGTCGTAGGACTGCATGATCATATAGTTGAACTCCAGGAAGGAGAGGCCCTTCTCCATGCGCTGCTCGTAGCACTTGGCCCGGAGCATGTTGTTGACGCTGAAGCAGGCGCCCACATCCCGCAGCACTTCGATATAATTGAGCTTCATCAGCCAGTCGGCGTTGTTGAGCATCATGGCCTTGCCCTCGCCGAACTCAATGAAGCGCTCCATCTGCTTTTTGAAGCAATCGCAGTTGTGCTGGATGGTCTCCACGGTCATCATGGAGCGCATGTCAGTACGGCCGGAGGGGTCGCCCACCATGCCGGTGCCGCCGCCGATGAGGGCGATGGGCCGGTTGCCCGCCATCTGCAGGCGCTTCATCAGGCACAGGGCCATGAAATGGCCCACGTGGAGGGAGTCGGCGGTGGGGTCAAAGCCGATATAAAAGACCGCCTTTCCCTCGTTGATCATCTTGGAGATTTCCTCCTCGTTGGTCACCTGGGCGATAAGGCCCCGGGCCTTCAGTTCCTCGTAACAGGTCATGTTCATTACTCCTTCTATTTTATCATCTTGCTTGTTTATGCTTCTGTTATGTCCTCAGGCCGGGCTTTTCTCCTCATGGACCCGAACCCGCAGTACATTGTAGGTCACTACGCCGCCAATCACAATGGCCGCACCCACCAGGGCAAACCGTCCCACCGTTTCCCCATAAAATACTGCCACCAGAATGGGGTTGAGCACCGGCTCAATGCCGGAAACCAGACTGGCCGTCACCGGCGGAGTGGTTTTCAGGCCCATACACAGGAAGATATAGGCCAGTGCCACCTGGAACGTACCCAAAACAACCAGACTAACCAGCGCCTCTGGTGGAAACTCTGTCTCTCCGAGCAGGAATGGCAGGCCAGCCAGAGCGGAAATCACGTCTCCCCAGAAGACCGATGAAATCGGATCGCCCTCTGGCATCTCGTTCAAGCAGAACACACCCGCATAAGAAATTCCGGAAATCAAGGCCAGGACGTTCCCCAACTGCCCTCCCATCTCCAGACTGTCCACAAAGAAGAACAAAATCCCGCCGAATACCACCGCGCAGGTGATTACATCCAGCTTTTGGGGACGACGCCGGAACAAAACCAATGAGAACAGCATCACAAACACCGGTGCGGTAAACTGCAGCACGATGGTGTTTGCTGCCGTAGTCAGCTTATTGGCCACAGAAAACAGAGCGTTTGTCCCAAATACCAGCACCGCCCCGAGAAAAACCCATCGGTTCATTTTCAGCGGATGTCGGGCCAGGGCCAGATAGGCGCCTATGACCACCACCGCGATCGCCGTTCGGCCGCCGTTGATGGACATGCCGTTCCAGGGAATCACTTTGATGCACAATCCGCCGATGCTGTAAAGCACCGCCGCGGCAAAGACAAACAGCGTTCCTCGCTTCTCCGCCATCATAAAATGCTCCCTCACTTTCCGGAATGAAAAAGCCCTCTGTCCCCAATCAGGGACAGAGGGCATAAAATGCGGTACCACCTCTGGCTTACCCTTGCCTCGCGGCAAAGGCCTCACGGAGTTCTGGACTCCTGCGCGGTAACGGGCGCGCCCGACCATTCCCTACTGCGCCATGCGGCGGTTGGGGCGGCTGCTCCAAGGTGTATTCGCCGGGCTCCCTCTCCCCCATTTCACCGTTCTGGGGGCTCTCTGGGCAGGGCGTGGTCCGGTTACTGCTCCTTTTCCTCGCAGTGTCCCAACACTATCACAAATTTTTCTCTTTGTCAATCCCATCCGGAAAAGCAGCTGCACTCTCTTCCAGGAGCAGGCGCTTAACCTCCTCCTTGCTCAGCACCCGACCGGAAGAAACCACCTTCTCTCCCACCACCAGCGCCGGAGTACGCATCACGCCGTAAGCGGCGATCACGCCAAAATCGGTCACATGTTCCACAGCAGGATTCATTCCCAGCTCCTTCAATGCCTCCACAGCGGCCCGCTCCAGGCTCTGACACTTGGCGCAACCACTGCCCAGGACCTTAACCGTTCCGGCCTCCATACCGCCGGAGCAGACCTTGGGCTCCGTCCCCTCTGCTCCAATTACTTCTGCGTTCTTCTTTTTCCCAAACAGTCCCATTTCCGTTTCCTCCTTTTTAAACCACCAGCCATGGCTGGATGAAATTGAACAGATAGCCCACCAGGATAATTCCAACCGTACAGATGCCCACAAAAGCCGCCAGAAGACGGGGCTTAAGTGCCTTGCGCAGCATAATCATGGAGGGCAGGCTCAGGGTGGTCACCGCCATCATGAAGGCCAAAATAGCGCCCAGCTGCGCCCCCTTGGCCAGCAGCGCCTCAGCCACAGGGATGGTGCCGAAAATATCTGCATAAACCGGCACACCGATGAGGGTAGCCAGCACCACACCCAAGGGGTTTCCGCTGCCCAGCACCGCCTCAACCCAACTCTGGGGAATCCAGTTGTGAATCAGCGCTCCGATGCCTACCCCCACCAAAATATAGGGAAACACCTGCCGGAAGGTGGCTCCGGTCTGCTCCCTGGCCAGGCCCAGCCGGGCCCGCACGCTCAGGGCCTCCGGCTTCTGCTCGGCTCCGCAGCCCTGGCAGACAAAGTCCTCCACATAGTTCTCCATTTTCATACGCTCCAGAAGTGTACCGCCAACTACCGCCACGCAAAGTCCCACAACCACATAGAGGACCGCGACCCGGGCACCGAACACACTGGTCAAAAGCACAAGGCTGGCCAAATCCACCATGGGCGAAGAGATTAAAAAGGAAAAAGTGACGCCCAGAGGAAGCCCCGCGCTGCTGAAGCCAATGAACAGCGGAATAGAGGAACAGGAGCAAAAGGGTGTGACCGTCCCCAGCAACGCCGCAATCAAATTAGCTCCAATGCCGTGAAACCGCCCCAGTATACTCCGGCTCCGCTCCGGCGGGAAATAGCTCTGGATATAGGAAATCACAAAAATCATAACGCACAGCAGCACCGTGATTTTAATGACATCGTACAGAAAAAATTGCAGGCTCCCACCCAGACGAGCAGAAACATCCACACCCAGCCCAGAGAGCAGCGCACCGATGGCCTCATTGAGCCACTTCATTCCCAGGACCTGTTCCTGAAGAACCGTTCCTATCCACTGAATTCCATTCATGTTCTTCCCTCTCTCATATCAAAATTTTTTGATGTTTTGAGCAGAGAAAAGACCATCGTTCCGATGGTCTTTTCCGCCGCCTCAATCTACATTCTGTGTATTTGGCGTGGTCAACCGCAGCAGAAGTGCCGCAGCCTCTTTGCCCCCTGTGGGACTCAGCCAGTAATAGGTCCACTTTCCCTCCTGCCGGCTGAGCACAATCCCCGACTGGCACAGAATTTTCATGTGGTACGAGACCGCCGACTGCCCCATATCCAGCCGCTCCATCAGGACGCAGGCACACTTCTCCCCCTCCCGCAGCAGCTGGAGGATGGCCAGACGCTTGGGATCACACAGGGCTTTGAATACCTTGGCCTGCTGCTGGTAGACGCTGTCCATGTTCGCACCTCAAATCAACTTTTTTTGATATGATATATATAGCAGAACCTTTTTGGTTTGTCAAGGGGAACCGGGCATAAAAATGTGCCGCTGCGGGAAAACCGCAGCGGCACAGAGAGATTGGCTTTTTGTCAAAGGTCCTGTCTGATCAGGCCTTATTGTCGCAGCCCAGCACGTCGATGATCTTGTGCTTGACCAGCTCCTTGATGTTGGCGCGGGCGGGCTTGAGATACTCACGAGGATCGAACTTGTCGGGATGCTCGTTGAAGAACTGACGGATGGTGCCGGTCATGGCCAGACGCAGATCGGAGTCAATGTTGATCTTACAAACAGCCATGGAAGCGGCCTTACGCAGCTGCTCCTCGGGGATGCCGACAGCGTCGGGCATCTTGCCGCCGTTGTCGTTGATCATCTTTACATACTCCTGGGGCACGGAAGAGGAGCCGTGGAGCACGATGGGGAAGCCGGGCAGACGCTTGGAGACCTCCTCCAGCACGTCGAAGCGCAGGGGCGGGGGAACCAGGATGCCCTTCTCATTGCGGGTGCACTGGTCGGCAGTGAACTTGTAGGCGCCGTGGCTGGTGCCGATGGCGATGGCCAGGGAGTCACAGCCAGTCTTGGAGACGAACTCCTCCACCTCTTCGGGGCGGGTATAGGAAGCGGCGTGAGCGGCCACCTTAACGTCATCCTCGATGCCGGCCAGAGTGCCCAGCTCAGCCTCAACCACCACGCCGTGGTCGTGAGCGTACTCCACAACCTTCTTGGTGATCTCGATGTTCTCCTCGAAGGGCTTGGAGGAAGCGTCAATCATGACGGAGGTGAAGCCGCCGTCGATGCAGCTCTTGCAGGTCTCAAAGTCGGGGCCGTGGTCCAGGTGCAGAGCGATGGGGATGTTGGGGCACTCGATGACAGCAGCCTCCACCAGCTTCACCAGATAGGTGTGGTTGGCATAGGCGCGGGCACCCTTGGAAACCTGGAGGATCAGGGGAGCGTTGACCTCGCGGGCAGCCTCGGTGATGCCCTGGACGATCTCCATATTGTTGACATTGAAGGCGCCGATGGCGTAACCGCCGTCATAGGCCTTCTTAAACATCTCAGTAGTAGTGACCAATGGCATAATTACCATCTCCTTTTCTTATTTGGCGGTTCTTATTGTACCATTAACAATTGATAAATACAAGTGTTTATGTTATCATTTACTGGAGAAAATCCGTGTTAAATCTATTTTTGCCATTTGATAACAAATTAAGGAGGACGCAAACATGGAGAAATTGACGGGAGCGTGCATTATTGGCCAGTCCGGAGGCCCCACTTCGGTCATTAACGCCAGCGCTCAGGGTGTAATTCAGACCGCTTTGAAGGCTGACTGCATTACCCGGGTACTGGGCGCTGCCCACGGCATCAAGGGTGTTCTGGATGACAAGCTCTACGACATGGGTCAGGAGGATCCCGCTGAGCTGGATCTGCTGAAGTTCACCCCCTCTTCCGCTCTGGGTTCCTGCCGCTACAAGCTGGCCGACCCCGACAAGGACGACACCGATTACAAGCGCATCCTGGAGATTTTCAAGAAGTACAACGTACGCTACTTCTTCTACAACGGCGGCAACGACTCCATGGACACCTGCAACAAGATCTCCAAGTATATGCAGAAGGTGGGCTATGAGTGCCGCATCATGGGCGTGCCCAAGACCATCGACAACGACCTGAACGGCACCGACCACTGCCCCGGCTTCGCTTCCGCCGCCAAGTATATCGCCACCTCCTGCGCCGAGGTGTGGCAGGACGCCCACGTCTATGACACCGGCATGGTCACCGTCATTGAGATCATGGGCCGTCACGCCGGCTGGCTGGCCGGCTCCGCTGCCCTGGCTTCCCTCACCGGCTGCGGCCCTGACCTGGTGTACCTGCCCGAGACCGACTTCGACATGGACCAGTTCGTGAATGACGTCACCGCTATCTACAACAAGACCGGCAAGTGCATGGTGGCCGTGTCCGAGGGCATTCACTATGCTGACGGCCGCTTCGTCTCCGAGGCTGAGACCTCCGCCACCGACGGCTTCGGTCACGCCCAGCTGGGCGGTCTGGCTGTCAAGCTGGCCGACATCATCAAGCAGAAGACCGGCGCCAAGGTCCGCGGCATCGAGCTGTCCCTGCTGCAGCGCTGCGCTTCCCACTGCGCCTCCAAGACCGACGTGGAGGAGGCCTGGCAGGCTGGCGCCGCTGCCGTTGAGGCCGCTGTGTCCGGCATCACCGACAAGATGGTGGCCTTCAAGTGCACCCGCGAGGGCGGCTACAAGTGCGAGACCTCTCTGGAGCCCCTGGACATCGTGGCCAACTTCGAGAAGAAGGTGCCCCGTGAGTGGATCAACGAGGCCGGCAACGGCATCGAGCAGCCCTTCATCGACTACGTGCTGCCCCTCATCCAGGGCGAGGCCAATGCTCCCAAGGAGAACTCCCTGCCCCGCTTTGCCCGCCTGAAGAAGGTTCTCACCACTGAGATGTAATTCTTCCTCTTCTTCCTCAAACATGCAGCCCCCGGAAGCATAACGCTTCCGGGGGCTTTTTTCATAATATGATGCAGATGAGTCCGCCGGATCCCTCGTTGATAATCCGCTCCAGCGTCTCCCGCAGCTTGGCCCGGGCATCGTCGGGCATCCGTTTGAGCTTGGTGTTCAGATCCTCGCCCACCAGCTCGTGCAGGGATTTCCCAAAGATATTGGCCTCCCAAATCTTGGAGGTATCCCCCTCAAACTCTTTGAGCAGGTAAGAGACCATATCCTCGCTCTGCTTTTCGCCTCCCACAATGGGAGAGACCTCCGTCTCGATATCCGCCCGGATCATGTGGATGGAGGGTGCGCTGGCCCGCAGCCGTACGCCGTACCGTCCTCCCTGCTTCACAATCTCCGGCTCCTCCAGCACCAGGGAGTCAATGGACGGGACCACAATGCCATAGCCCGTCTGTTCCACCTGCTCCAGGGCGTCGGCCACCTTGTCGTAGGATGCCTTCACATGGGCCAGCTGGGTGAGCAGCTCCATGAGGTCCCCGTCGTCTCCAATCTGGAACCCGGACTGCTGGGACAGGGTATCGTAGAACAGGGCCCGTGGCAGCTCCAGCGTGGCCGCCGAAACGCCGGTCCCCAGGTCAATGGAGGTAATGCGGGCACCGCTGACCACCTCGCAGTTCTGGAAGGAGGTGACGGTCTGTTCCACATCCCGGATGCGGTGCAGCTGCTCCGTCCCACCCCGGATGGCGGCGTACAGGGCCGCTTTGATGGGGTGGGTCTGGGGCAGGGCGTCCACCCAGGGGGGCAGAAACAGATCCAGCTCTTTCAGAGGAAACTCATAGAGGACGCTTTTCAGAATGTGGTTGATCTCCTCCCGGCTCAGCTCCAGGCAGTTGGCGGCCACACAGGTCACGTCGTAGCGCTGAGCAATGTCCGCCCGGATGGCCTGAGCCCGCTCCGAACCGGGGTAGGCCGAGTTGAGCAGCACCACAAAGGGTTTGCCCAGCTCCTTCAGTTCGGAGATCACCCGTTCCTCCGGCTCCAGATAGTCCTCCCGGGGGATGTCGGTGATGGTCCCGTCGGTGACCACTGCGATGGCGATGGTGGAGTGGTCGGAGATGACCTTCCGGGTACCGATTTCCGCCGCCTCCGTCATAGGAATCTCGTGGTCAAACCAGGGGGTGGTGACCATGCGCTCGGTCTCCCCCTCCATCTGGCCCACGGCCCCCTTGACCATGTAGCCCACACAGTCAATAAGCCGCACCTGGAAGGCCGCTCCCCCGTCCACCGAGACGGTGACTGCCTCCTCCGGCACAAACTTGGGCTCCGCGGTCATGATGGTCCGCCCTGACCCGCACTGGGGCAGTTCATCCCGGGCCCGCTCCCGGCGGTACACGTTGTCAATATTGGGAATGACCAGCGTCTCCATAAACCGCTTGATAAAGGTGGATTTTCCCGTACGAACCGGCCCCACAATGCCGATGTAGATGTCGCCCTCTGTGCGAAGGGCGATATCCTCGTAGATTTTGCGATCTTCCACTGCAACTCCTCCTTCGGCCTCTTTGGTCAGCCGGTAGTTTCCTTACAATCTATGAGGATAAGCTGTGGAATATAACAGTTCGGCCGGTACGCTTTCCGAATTTTCCAAACTTTACATGGGCAGGATATTCAGCCGGTCAATCTTTCCCTCCTCGTCCACAGAGGAGAGGTAGGCCACCGCCGGCACTACCTTGCCGCGATAGATGATAAAGTACCAGGCCACGTTTTCCTCCATGAATTTCACCCCGCTGATGGGATACGGCCCCCGATTCACCCCAAATTTGTGGTGGAACATCATCTCAATGGCCATCTTTCCTGAGAGGTGGATGGTGTCCTCCCCCACCCGGGTCCAGGAGGCGTCGTGCAGCACGCCGTCCTTGTGGAATAAGTCGGCCAGGGCCACCGGATCCCCCCGGCGCATACAATCAAAATACTGTTCCAGCAATGTCATGATGGTTCCTCCCCCTTAAAATCGCTCCGAGCGCATGAGCGCGTCAATGCCGCCGTCTACAAAGAGAATGACCCCGTTGATTCCGCTGGCCTTTCGGGAGCCCAAAAACGAGATTGCGTTGGCAATCTCCTCCGCGTCCAGGAATTCCTTGGTTCCATAGCGCGTTGGAATGGGAATGAGCAGCGCGGCCTCCCGCTGTGCTTCCGTCAGGCCCTGGGTCATGGGCGTCGTGGTGTTGCCCGGGGCCACGGCATTGATGCGCAGCCCGTCCACCGCCCAGGCCGGTGACACCCGCCTGACCCAGCGGGCCAGAGCGAATTTGGAGGAGCTGTAGCAGGACACCGCCTGCTCCCTGGGGAGCATCCGGGCCAGCTCCAGTCCCCGCTCCTTGTTGCGGAGATTGGTCAGCAGTTCCACCCAGTCCAGACGGACGGTGGCGTTGGTGATGGAATTGGAGGAAGTCATGACGCAGCTTCCCCGCTTCTTCTTCAGCAGAGGCCGCAGGCCATCGGCCAGCTCAATTCCCGCATAGAAGTTCAGCGCAAAAATAGTCTCCGGCATGGCGGTGGGGCCTACCCCCGCATTGCTGATCAGGCCGTCAATTCCATCGGGATAGCGGTTAAACACCTCCTGAATGGCTGCGGAGACCCCCTCCTCCCGGGACAGGTCCGCCTGAAAGTCACCGCCCTTATAGTCGATGTTGAATACCTCATGGCCCTCATCCGTCAAAAGCTGCCGCGTGGCGGCGCCGATTCCCGTGGAACCGCCTGTAATGACATAAGCACCCATCCTGCATTCGCCTCCAAAATGAATTTTATTTTTTCGTTTCCTTCATTTTCAGGTATGGCGTCATGATAAATGGTCTTTTCCAATTTGTCAACTATTTTCTTCTATTTTAATTGATAATTTATTTTTTAACGTTAATTTTAAAACAATTACGTCAATTTTATGTCCAGAGAACGTCTCATTTCCGTCAAAAGAAATTTGTAGTTCTACCCCACAATAAAAAATCCTGTCCGCACTCTTCTTGCGCGGACAGGATTTTATGTTATCGAACGCCCGGAATCAGGAGCATTTTCCCCAGGGGCAGCTCCTCCCCTTCCAGCTCATTGGCCTGAATAATTTCTTCCATGGTGGTGCCGTACGCTTTGGCGATCTCCCAGATCCCCTCGCCCTGGACGGGCAGGCGCAGCACCACCGAGGGGCGGCTGCCCTCCCCCGCTGTACGGGGTTCTCCCAGCTTGGCCTGCTCCACCGCCGCCACCTGGAATGTGGACACCGTGAGACAGTGGAAATCCAGGGAGAATCGCACCTCAATTCCTCCCGCCGCCGGGGCGGCAAACACCTCTCCCGGGCAGGTACAGGTGCAGGTACAGTGATAGCCCTCCGGACAGTCCAGCCGACAGGTCACCGGCATCATTTTCCGCAGGCACTGTACCTGCTCTCCCTCATCCAGATAGAGGATGGTCAGCCAGCTCTCAGCCGTCAGCAGCAGCTGCGCCCCTTCCCGGCTCTGGGTCACCTGTCCCAGACTTAACCGGCTGGCGGCGATACCCCGCACCATCTCACCTGTCTCCAGCAGTTCCCGCACCGTCTGGGTGCGCATGGACTGCTCGCCGAACTGACACAGGGTCTGCGCCTTGCTGCCCACCTCCATCTGACAGGAGGTGCTGTAAACATCCTGGAGCAGCGTCACCGGTCGGCGGCAGTGCACCTGAGCCTGTGCCAGCAGCTCCAGTACCACTTCCAGATTCCGGGCATCTCCCTGCTCCGGCTCACAGCGCAGGTCGGTCAGCTCTACCCGAACCTGACAATCACCGTCCTCACCGCCCTGGGGAATTTCCATCACCTGGGAGAAGGGCAGGGATTCCCGGGCGGAGGTGAGGCCGCCGCCCGTCTCCTGGAGCAGCATGGAGACCTCTACCAGCCCCTTGAAAATCAGCTTGCTGCCAATGAGCTTGCTCTCCGCGCAGATGGGTGTGGCCTGAACAGCCAGCAGCTGCGGGGTCTCGCTCTGGCCGCCCTGGAGGCGAATCTGATCCGAGAATGTAAAGGGCTTCTCCTGCACAGCAGCCAATTCATAGCTCTCACCGTGGTACTGCCGCTGGCAGATACCCGCCTGCTCTCCCTCCAGAATGCCGCAGCAGACCGGCCGCTGCACCGGCTGGCAGGCTGTGACGTCCACCGCCAGATCCACCCGCAGCAAAACCTTTCTGGGGTTCAGCGCCCGGGCCTCGGCGCAGCGCAGGCGGGGCGCGGCCAGCACCACTCCCTGTTCCGTCAGGCCCGGGGCCTCCACCTGGCAGGTAAAGGGCAGCCCCAGCTCAATGCGGCGCAGGCCGCTGGCTCCCTCAGGCTGGTACAGCACCGATACCCGCACCATGCCGCTGACGGTGGCCATGCCGCTGCCCGCCTGCTTGCCGCTGAGCGTCGCCTGGCCGCACACATCCACAATGCGCTCAATATCCGGGCACGCATCCGGCACGATGGACTCCAGCGTCTCCTCCTGGCACAGCGTTACTTCGGCTACCGTGTCATAGCCGCAGATCATGTCACGATCAAATTCCAGTTCCATGGTTGTTGTCCTCTCCCTCATCATGGTGTCAGGCCGGCGGAACGCGGCCCCGGCTTTGTAACACCATATGACCCCGGAGCGGAATGTATGTCTCCTTTTTACTTCAGCCCGAACACCTTGCGCAGCAGTCTCCGCAGACATTTGGGAGAACGCACCACCACGATACCCATGAAAACGCCTCCTCTCTCCCTTTCATTTGCCATCTTCGGCTATCCCATTATACGGAGGAGGACCGGTCCACGTGACAAAAAAGTGAGAGGCGCCCAAAAGCGCCTCTCACGGGGACAATCAGGATTTCTTTTTTCGTTTCCAGTCCGGCACCGCCTGGAGCTGCTGATAGAGCCGCACATAGCTCTCATGCCGGGTACGGGGAATGATCCCCTTCTCCACCGCCTGGAGCACGGCACACCCCTGCTCCTTTCCATGGGCGCAGTCCAGAAAACGGCACTTGCCCAGGTAGGGCCGGAACTCCCGGAAACAGTCCTGCAGCTCCTCCTTCTGACACAGCTCCATACGATCCACATCGAACGAGGAGAAGCCCGGCGTATCCGCCACAACCGCCCCGCAGGACAGCCGAAACAGCTCCACATGGCGGGTGGTGTGCTTGCCGCGGCCCAGCTTTTGACTCACGTCTCCGGTGGCCAGGGCAAAGTTGGGATCCAAGCCATTGAGGATACTGGATTTCCCTACGCCGGAGTTTCCTGTAAAGCAGGAAACCTTGCCGGAAATCAGCTCCTTCAGCGCCTCCAGACCTTCGCCGGTCTTGGCGCTGACCCGCAGGGTGGGAAAGCCCGCCGCCGCATAAATCTTCTCCAGCTCCTCACCGGAAGCCAGGTCGCACTTGTTGATGCAGATGACGCACTCACAACCCTTGTGCTCGGCAATGGCGGCCACCCGGTCAATGAGGAAGGGATCGGTCACTGGGATGGCCTCGGAGGCCATAATGACCAGCTGGTCAATGTTGGCCACGGCCGGGCGGTAAAACTGGTTTTTGCGGGGCAAAATTTCTTCCAGCGCACCGCTGCCATCCCCCAGAGGGGTAAAGCGGACCCGGTCCCCCACCAGCGGAGCGGTGTTTTCCAGCCGGAGCTTTCCCCGGCCCCGGCAGGCGGTGGTGGTACTTCCGTCATCCACGTAGTAGAAGCCGCTGAGGGCCTTCATGATGACCCCTTCCGCCATCAGAAGGTTACCTCCCTGGTATCCGCCTGCACGCCATCAAAGTAGATGGTTACCGTCTTGGTCTCCCCCGCCTTGCCCTTCACGGGAATATCCACGCTGAGGTCCATGGTGGGATCCTTGGTCTCACTGAAAATCACCTGTCCGTCCACCATAGCCTGGACGTTAACGGGACTCTCGCTGTCCGGGAGGTCCACGGTGATAGTCTTCTCCACCTCCTGGGGCTGCTTATCCGGGTCGGGGCCCTTGCTCACCTGAAGATTCACCGTGGTGCCCTCCGGCACTTCAGTTCCTGCGGCAGGATACTGTCCCACCACGTACCCCTCGGGCACAGTATCATCATAGACCCGCTCAGTCTCGCCCACCGTCAGGTTGGACAGCCGGATGTCGCTTTGTGCTTTTTCCTCGGTCAGGGTCTCCAGGTTGGGGACCACTACCGTCTTTTCTTCAGGGCCAGAGCTGACCACCAGCTGGACCTCATCCCCCGGAGAGAGCTTCGCCCCTTCCGGCGGATTATAGGAGATGACGTGGTCCTTGGCCACGTCCTCACTGGGTTCATAGGTAGGACTCGCTACCTTCAGTCCCATACCACTCAGCTTCAGATATGCCTCCCGGTACTCCATGTTGGTCACATCCACCATTTCGATGAGGTCCGGGCCGCCGCTGATGGTGACGGTGATCTCGGTCACATCCTCGCCCACCTGGCTTCCTGCCTCCGGCGACTGGCGAAGGATGGTCCCAGCTTCCACTTCCTCATCGGCTACGGTTTCTCCCACCACCAGGGTAAATCGTCCCAGAAGCTCCGTATCCTGGGCCGCGGACTCATAGTTCTCTCCAACTACCTTGGGCACCTCATACAGGGTGGCAGGTGTGAAGGTGGAGGAGAGCACCCGGGTCATGAAAAATACCACACCCACCAAAAATACTACAATCGCTGCAACAATACCCACAATCATCCAGGGCGAAGAGTTGGAATGCCGCTCCTCCTCTTCTTCGTCCTCCTCGTAGCGCCGGGAACGCCGCCCGCTGCTGTGCTGGGGCTGTCTGTGGGTGCGAGGCCTGGACTCCCGACTGACGGCGGAACCAGTTGTACGGATCCGGGTCTTATCGTCATCCGGCTCCTCTTCCGGCATGAAGTCGCTGACATTATAATCAAAGTTGATGTTGGGGTTCTTGCGGAACTCCTCCAAGTCAGCCAGCATCTCGTCAGCGGAGCTGTACCGGTTGTCCGGGTTGGGAGCCATGGCCTTCATGGTGATGGCCTCCAAAGCCTCGGGAATGGTGGGGTCAATCTCCCGGGGCGAGAGCGGGATGGAGTTGATATGCTGGATAGCCACAGAGACCGGAGTGTCCCCCTCGAAGGGCAGCCGCCCGGTGATCATCTCGTAGAGAACCACACCGGCGGAATAGAGGTCAGATCGGGCGTCAATGTGGCTGCCCCGGGCCTGCTCGGGGGAAATATAGTGCACCGAGCCCAGTGCCTCCTGGGTCAGGGTACTGTGGCCGCCGGAAGCCACCCGGGCGATACCAAAGTCAGCCACCTTCACGCTGCCGTCCCGCAGCACCATCACATTGTGGGGCTTGATGTCCCGGTGGATGATGCCCCGGCTGTGAGCATGGCCCAGCGCCTTGACAATCTGGGTGATGAAGTGCAGGGCCTCCCGCCAGTTCAGCTTGTTCCCCTTCTTCTGCATATACTGCTTCAGGGTAATGCCGTCAATGAGCTCCATGACGATATACTCCAGCTCCGAGGAGCGGCTTACATCGTACACAGCCACAATGTTGGGGTGAGACAGCATGGCGACAGCCTGAGACTCGTCGTGGAACCGACGGCGGAACTCGGCGTCCTGGGCCAGGTCCTCCCGCAGGATTTTGATGGCCACCAGACGGTTCAGCCGGTGGCACCGGGCCTTATAAACCCGGGCCATGCCGCCCGTTCCAATGATTTCCAGAATCTCATATCGGTTGTCGAGTAATTTACCTATGTATTGATCCATGGTAAATATCCTCCTCTATTCAGCTTCATACAGGGATTCTCAGCGGCAGATCAGCACCGCGGTGACATTGTCAGGAGCTCCGCGATGCAGCGCAATTTCCAAAAGCCGCTGACAGCAGCTCTCATTGTCTCCGCCGTGAATGACCTCGTAGAGCATCTCCTGTTCGGAGACCACATTGCTCAGTCCGTCGCTGCACAGCAGAAGGCAGCTGCCCTCCTCCAGCCTCTGGCGGAAGCAGTCGGCCATCAGCACCGGCTCAGCCCCCAGGGCCCGGGTAATCAGGTTTTTGTGGGGATGGTTGCGGGCTTCGTCCCGGGTCAGCTCTCCCCGCGCCACCATATCTTCCACCAGGGAGTGGTCCCGGGTCACCAGCGAGATGCCGTCCTGGGTCACGTAGTAGGCCCGGCTGTCCCCCTCGTTGAGGACCACCGCCTCCTCCGGACCCGCCAGAGCAGCCACCAGCGTGGTACCCATGCCCACGCACTCCTGATCGGTGGTGGCCCGCTGAAATACCTCGTGGTTGGCAGCCGCCGCAGCCTGGCGCATCCGGGCCTCCCCGTCGGCCACATCTCCGGCCTCCAGGAAGTTCCGCATGAACAGGTCCACCGCCATGGTGCTGGCCACGTTGCCCGCCCGGGCTCCGCCCATGCCGTCGCACACCAAGGCTATAATCCGGCCGTCCTCCAGCGTCCTCGCGTCAAAGGTATCCTGATTCTGTTGTCGAACCATACCCTGATGGGTGACACCCCATACCTGCATGTTCATCTTCCTCTTTTCTGCCGGAGTTCCGGCGCTTCCAGACCGAAGCCGCACTACTGCGGCTGATGCTCTTTCATTGCCTTGCGGCGCAGCTGGCCGCAGGAGGCGTCAATGTCGCCGCCCAGCTTGCGGCGCACCGTCACGGTGACGCCCCGCTGCTCCAGCCGCTTTTGGAACGCGGCCACCCGGCGGCTGGGCTTCAGGGGACTCTCCTCCACCTCGTTGAGGGGGATGAGATTCACATGGCCGGGCATCCCTTTCAGCAGATCCGCCAGCAGGTCGGCCTGCCAGTCAGAATCGTTTACCCCGTCGATCATGGCGTACTCATAGGAAATCCGCCGTCCGGTGGTCTGAAAATACCGCCGGCAGGTGTCCATCAGCGTCTTCACGCCCACCGCCCGGTTGACAGGCATAATTTTGGACCGAGTCTCATCATCCGGGGCGTGGAGGGACACGGACAGGGTTAATTGTAACCCATACTGAGCCAGTTTGTCAATTTGGTCCACCAGTCCGCAGGTGGACAGGGAGATATGGCGCATGCCGATGTTTAGTCCGTCGGGATGGTTGACCAGGCGGAGAAACTGCATCACCGTGTCAAAGTTATCCAGAGGCTCTCCAATACCCATGAGCACGATGTTGGAAATGGGCTCCCCGCTGTCCAGCTGGGTAAAGAGCACCTGGTCCACCATCTCCGCAGGGGTGAGGTTGCGCACCTTGCCCGCAATGGTGGAGGCACAGAAGGCACAGCCCATGCGGCAGCCCACCTGGCTGGAGATGCACACGGTGTTGCCATGCTTGTAGCGCATGAACACCGTCTCAATGCAGTTGCCGTCGCCCAGTTCCCACAGGTATTTGATGGTCCCGTCCAGGGCGGACTTCTGCTTCCGGGCCACAACCGGGTGGGTGATGAAGCAGGTCTCGCTCAGCTTCTGCCGTAACGCCTTGGACAGATCGCTCATCTCCTCAAAGGAGTTTACCCCGCGATAGAGCCAACGAAACACCTGTTTGGCCCGGAACGCGGGCTCCCCCTGTTCCTTGAACCAGGCGGTCAGCTCCTCCAGGGTCATGGATTTGATGTCAACCATCCGCGCGCCCCTCCCTTCTCATGCGGCAGATAAAGAAGCCGTCCGTCCCGTGGCGGTGGGGCAGCAGCGTCACCAGACCGTCAGCCGCAGTTCCAACCGGTCCAGGCAGTGTAAAGGCTTCTGCCTTGAAGTCTTTGTGTTCCTCCAGGAACCACCGGACAACCTCCTCGTTCTCCCGGGGCAGCAGCGTACAGGTGGAATAGAGCAAAATTCCGCCGGGACGCACATACCGGGATGCGTTGGCGAGAATGGCCCGCTGCACCTCCGGAAGCCCCTTCAGGGGCTCCGGGTCCTTGTAGCGGATGTCCGGCTTCTTCCGGATGACTCCCAGGCCGGAGCATGGGGCGTCTACCAGCACCCGGTCAAAGGCCCCCTCCCACTCCGGGCGGAACACCTTTCCATCCGCCGTCATGGGGTGAAGCAGAGACAGGCCCAGGCGGTCGGCCCCCGCCTGCAGCAGCTTCTTTTTGTGGGGATGAATGTCACAGGAGATGAGTTCCCCCTCATTTTTCATGGCAATCCCGGCGGCAAAGGACTTGCCGCCCGGGGCGGCGCAGCAGTCCAGCACCCGCATGCCGGGGCGCACCTCTGCTGCCTCCACAGCCAGACGGGAGGCGGGGTCCTGAACGTAAAACAGGCCCTCCCGGAAGGCCTCCAGTCCCTCCAGGTCCCCCGTTTTAGACAGAACAAGGCAGTCGTCAAGCCAGGGGTGGGGCGTGACCTCCACCCTCTGCTCCATCAGCTGCTGAGCCACCTGCTCCGCGGTCCCACGCAGCGTGTTCACCATCACCGTCATGGAGGGCTGGTGGTTGTCGGCGGCCAGAAGCTTGGCCCCTTCCTCCGTCCCCAGTGTCATGCAAAATTCCTTTACAAGCCACTCCGGGTGGGAGTAAAGGATGGACAGATAGGACACCGGGTCGGTGTTGGGGATGGCAGGCAGATGGTCGAGATTTCGTTCCACGCTCCGCAGAATTCCGTTGACCATTCCCGCGGCCCTGGGGTTTTTGCACAGCCGCTTGGTCATCTCCACCGAGCAGTTCACCGCCGCACTGTGGGGGATGCGGTCCAGAAACAGCATCTGGTAGGCCCCCAGGCGCAGGGCCTGGAGCACCTTTCCCTCCATGCGGCTCAGGGCAATGTTGGAAAACTGGGACAGATAGAAATCCAGCAGCAGCTGGTTCTGGAGCACGCCGAAGCACAGCTGGGTGGCCAGGGCGGCATCCCGGCTGTCCAGCTTGGCGGCGGCCAGTTGCTTTTTCAGCACACCGTCCGACCAGCCTCCCTGCCGATGGCAGGCATTTAAGGTCAAAAGAGCCGCTTCCCTGGCGTCCATACCGCTCCGCCTCCTTCCGATTGATAAGCTGCGGGACTTGGTCCCGCTCTGTTACGCGATGGTGATGGGGTGGCCGCGGAGATAGTCCGCCGCCGCCATTCTCCGGCTGCCCGGAGCCTGCAGCTCCAGGATACGCAGAACCATGCCGTCGCCGCAGGCCACGTCAATGCCCTCCGGCCGGGCGGCAAGCACTGTGCCGGGCGCCTTTCCGGTGTGCTCCCCTGTCTCGGCTACGGCAAACACCTTCACCGGCTCCTTGGAAAAGACATCGGTGGAAGTGGCAGGCCAGGGCACCAGGCCACGAACCTTGTTGTGAATGGAATTGGCGCTCTGGCTCCAGTCGATGGGGGCCAGGGCCCGGGACAGCATGGGGGCGTAGGTCACCAGCTGAGGATCCTGGGGAACCGCCTGCACCGTTCCGGCGGCAATTTCCTCCACCACCTTCACCAGCAGTTCTCCTCCCAGCCCGGCCAACCGGTCGTGAACGGTCTCTACCGTCTCCTCCGGGTCAATAGGGGTAGAGACCTGGCCCAGAATATCACCCGCGTCCAGCTCGGGCGCCACCTTCATAATGGTCACACCCGTCTCCTTGTCTCCGTTCACCACCGCCCAGTTAATAGGGGCGGCTCCCCGGTAGCGGGGCAGCAGAGAGGAGTGGACATTGATGCAGCCCTTGGGAGGCAGGTCCAGAATCTCCTGGGGCAGAATGCGGCCGTAGGCCGCCACCACAATAAGCTCCGGAGCCAGGGCGCGGAGCTCCTCAAGGGCGCTGCCGTCCCGCAGTTGAGTGGGCTGGAACACCGGGATGTCATGGCTCTGGGCCGTTACTTTCACCGGAGGCGGAAGCAGCTTCATTCCCCGGTTTTTGGGCTTGTCCGGCTGGGTGAACACGCCGCACACCTCATGGCCGGCGGCCAGCAGGGCCTCCAGCGAGGGAACCGCGAAGTCCGGCGTGCCCATGAACACAATTCTCATTCCTGGTCCTCCTGCTCCTCCATCATCCGGTCCAGGTCCTCGTTGGTATAGAGCTTGTCGCACAGCTCCGTATACAGATGGCCGTCCAGATGGCTGAGCTCATGGCAGAAGCAGCGGGCGGTGATGTCGCTGCCCTCCACCTCAAACCAGTTTCCCTTGCGGTCCTGGGCCTTTACCCGAACCCAGGCGGGCCGCTTCACATAGCCCCACATGCCAGGCACGGACAGGCAGCCCTCCAGGCCGTCCTGCTCCCCCTCCCGGGCAATGATCTCGGGGTTGACCAGCTCCAGCATCTCTCCTTCTTCATTGACCACGATGACCGCCCGGCGCAGAATGCCCACCTGGGGCGCCGCCAGACCCAGTCCGTTGGCCTGGGCCAGGGTCTCCTTCAGATCGTCCAAGAGGTCGGCCAGCTTATCGTCAAACTTGGTGACCGGGTGGCACACCTTGTTCAGCGCAGGCTCACCCTTGGTCAAAATGGTACGGATTGCCATGGTATCGTCTCCTTATTCTGATTACACTCAGCTGTTATAGGGGTCCAAATCCGCATAGACGGAAATGCCTCGGTTTTCTTTGTCCTGCTGTGCAGCCCGAAGCAGGGCCGCGATACGCTGCCGCGCGGCTTTGTCCTGCCGCCCCACCAGCGTCAGCCGATAGCGGTAGCGGTTGTTCACCTTGGCCACCGCCGCAGGCGCAGGCCCCAGAATCTGCCAGGCCTGTTCTCCTGCCGGATAAGCCTCCAGCCCCTGGCGCAGGCGGACACAGCAGCGCAGAACCGCCCCCTCCTCCAGCCCGGAGGCCGTTATCACCACAAGGTCGGAAAAGGGTGGATAGCGGCGCATTCGCCGCAGCGCAATCTCCTCGCGGTAAAAATTTGCATAGTCCTGACGGGCGGCAAAGGAAATCACATCGTTGTCGGGGGTATAGGTCTGGATCACCGCCCGGCCCTGCTTCTCACCCCGCCCGGCCCGGCCTACCACCTGGGTAAGCAGGGAGAAGGTGCGCTCCGCCGCTCGAAAATCATCCACATACAGGGCGAGGTCCGGGGCCACCACGCCAACCAGCGTGACGTTTTCAAAGTCCAGTCCCTTGGCCACCATCTGGGTCCCCACCAGGATGGGCACCTTCTTTTTTCGAAAACGCTCCAGCAGCTCCTCGTGTGGATGGGCGGCCGAGACGGTATCCGTGTCCATGCGCAGAATCTCCGTCCCGGGAAACAGCTCCTCCAGCTCCTCCTGCACCTTCTGGGTGCCAATGCCGATGAAGTTCAGCTTCCCGCCGCAGGAGGGGCAGGCGGCCGGCAGCGGCTGGGAGTGGCCACAGTGGTGACACATGAGCCGCCCGTTGGCCGAGTGGTAGGTCAGCTTGACGGAGCAGCGGGGGCACTCGGGCACCTGGCCGCACTCCCCGCAGGACACCATCCGGTTGGCTCCCCGGCGGTTGAGGAACAAAATAGACTGCTCCCCCCGCTCCAGGTTGGCCTCCAGCTCCCGGCGGAGCACACTGCTGATGGCACCGGCGTTTCCGCTGCGCAGCTCCTCCTTCATGTCGGCCAGGATCACCTGGGGCAGCGCCTTCTGGTTGTAGCGCTTTTTCAGGGTAAACAGCTTTAAAACGCCCTGCCTGGCCTGGTACATGGTCTCCACCGAAGGGGTGGCCGAGCCCAGCACCAGCAGGGCCCGGTTCTGCACACAGCGGTACTTGGCCACATCCCGGGCGTGGTAGCGGGGGACGTTCTCCGACTTATAGCTGCTCTCCTGCTCCTCATCCAGCACGATGAGCCCAAGCTCCTGCACCGGAGCAAAGACGGCCGACCGGGTTCCAATGACCACTCGGGCCTCGCCCCTGCGCACCCGTTTCCACTCGTCGTAGCGCTCTCCCGCCCGCAGGGAGCTGTGAAGCACTGCAATTTGTTCTCCAAAGTAGGATGTAAAAATTCGAAGGAGCTGGGGAGTCAGAACAATCTCCGGGACCAGCACCAGGGCCCCTTTCCCCCGCTCCAGGGTCTTCTGAATAAGCCGGATATAGACCTGGGTCTTGCCGCTGCCGGTGACGCCGTACAGCAGCGCCGCCTCCGGCTTTCCCGTCTCCGCCAAGGCATCCAGCCCGGAAAAGGCCACCTGCTGCTCTTCATTGAGCACCAGCTCCCCTGCCGGCTCCACGTCCTGGACGGAAATACGCCGGAACACCTCCTGCTTTTCCACCGTGAGGATTCCGCTTTTTTCCAAAGATTTGATGGTGGGCATAGAGGATCCCGTGAAGTAGCACAGCTCCTTCACGGAGGCTGCTCCCAGGGTACACAGCAGCTGGGTCACCGAGTAGCGCAGAGGGGCCGACTTCCGCCGGGGGGTGACCATGGCCATAGCGTCCTCTGCCGGAATGGCCAGCACCGCCAGCTTCTCCGTCTTGTCTCCGACGCCCCGCTGGGCGCTGGTCTCCACACGCGCCAGTCCCAGCTGAGTGAGGGTATGAATGGCTGGGTTGGGGTCTTTGCTGCCGAAGGCCAGGCGGATTTGCTCCATGTCGCCTCCGCCGCCCCAGCTCAGCAGCATCTCCAGCAGCTGTTTGGCGCTGCCGGAGCCCTCCACCGCCTCATAGGCCTGTTCCCGGTCCAGGTCCTCCCGCAGCACCACCTGGTCCTTCAGGGCAAAGTAGAGCCCGGCGGGCAGCATGGCCTTGACGCAGTCGTAAACCGTACAAAAGTACCGCTCCCGCATCCACAGGGCCAGCTGAATGCCCTCGTGGTCCAGCACCGGCTCCGGGTCCAGCTGGGCGTGAACTGCCTTCAGGGATGGGCCGGGCATGGGCTCCTCTCCCAAAGAGAGGATAATCCCTTCACTGCCCCGGTTGCCCGCCCCAAACGGGACCAGCACACGCATTCCGGGGCGCAGAGTCTCCTCCAGAGCAGCGGGGACCAGGTAGTCATAGGGCTTGTCGATGGCGTAGACGGCTTTGGACACCGCCACCTTGGCCACCAGACGTCCCATATGCCTCACCTCCCCGCTTGCGGAAAGGAAAGCAAGCGAGGGCTCCCCCATCGCTTGCTTTCCTCACTCCCTTACTCCTCGTCGTCTACTTCGCCTTCCGCAACCATCCGGATGGCAATGCTTACCGGCTTATCCTCCAGGGGCTCGCCGGTCATCTCAGCCTCAAGGGCAATCTGACGGGCCTTGTGGGCCACCACATTCACCAGCTTATAGCGGCTGGGCACCTTGGCCAGCAGATCTTTCATTGCAGGATAGAGCATCATAACACAAAACTTCCTTTCCAATATCACACCAAATAGGTTTTAACCAAAATCAGGTAAACTGAGACAGCATCTGTCTCCGGTTTTCCACCCGGCACTCCGCCGCGGTGAGAATGGCCTCAATTTCGTGCACCGCACCGGATACCTTGTCGTTGATGACCAGGTAGTCGTAGTTGGGCACCTCCCGGAACTCGGTACGGGCCTTTTCCAGCCGGCCGGCAATGACATCCTCACTGTCGGTATTGCGCTTGTGAAGCCGCCGGGACAGCTCCTCAAAGGAGGGCGGCATAATGAAGATAAACAGCGCGTCGGGACAGCGCTTCTTCACCTTGGCCGCGCCCTGGACCTCAATGTCCAGCAGCACGTCAATTCCGGCATCCAAGCGCTCCCGGATAGCCTTCAGCGAGGTGCCGTAGTAGTTGTCCACGTACTCCGCATACTCCAGCAGCTCATCGTCTGCGATCATCCGCTCAAACTCGGCCCGGGAGACAAAGTTGTAGTTGACTCCGTCCTGTTCCCCAACCCGGGGCTTCCGGGTGGTGTAGGAAACGGAGAAATAGATGTTGTCCCGCTGGCCCAGCAGCTCGGCAATCACCGTGCTCTTTCCCACCCCGGAGGGGCCGGAGAGTACAATGAGCTGGCCTTTCTCTTTCTTTCTTACTGCCATTCTGCTTCCTCCTCTGCTCCGTCCTTTTCTCCGGACAGGCGGTTGGCTATGGTCTCCGGCTGAAGCGCCGACAGAACCAGATGGTCGTTATCCATCATAATCACCGCCTTGGTACGCCGGCCGTAGGTGGCGTCGATGAGCTCACCCCGGTCTCTGGCCTCCTGTACCATACGCTTGATGGGGGCGGAGTCCGGACTGACAATGGCAATCAGGCGGTTGGCGGACACCAGGTTGCCGAATCCAATGTTAATAAGCCGCACAAGGCCGCCTCCTTACTCGATGTTCTGGACCTGCTCCCGGATCTTTTCAATCTCCGCCTTGATGTCCACCACATGGCGGGCAATCTCAATGTCGCTGCACTTGGAGCCGATGGTGTTGGCCTCCCGGTTGAACTCCTGAATGAGGAAGTCCAGCTTTCGTCCGGTGGCGCCGCCCTTGTCCAGCATCTCCCGGAGCTGGCCGATGTGGCTGCGCAGGCGGACGGTCTCCTCGTCCACCGCCACCTTGTCGGCAAAGATAGCCGCCTCGGTGAGGATGCGGGCGGGGTCAATCTGGGTATTGGCCAGCACCTCATCCATGCGGGCCTCCAGCTTGGCGCGGTACTCCGACACGGTCTGGGGGGAGCGCTCCTCCACCAGGCCCACCTTCTCCTCGATGGCAGCGGCCCGGCTGAGGACATCCTCCCGCAGGCGCTCGCCCTCCCGGGTACGCATCTGGTCAAAGTCAGCAAGCGCCCGGTCCAGCACCGAGCAGATGTCCTTGGCCATCTGCTCCACGTCCTCCTCCGCCTTCTCAGCCAGAAGGACCTCAGGGAACCGGGACAGCAGGGAAACGGAAATCTCTCCCTCCAGGCCGTAGATCTCAGACAGCTGCCGCAGGGCGGCGTAGTAACCGTCGGCCACAGGCCGGTTCACCGACACCTGGACCTTTTCCGCCCCCGCATTGTCCAATGTAACAAAGACATCCACCTTTCCCCGGGAAATGGTGTTCTGCACCCGGGTCTTGATGGCATCCTCCGCAAACAGATAGAGCCGGGGAATACGGACATTGCAATCCAGATAGCGGTTGTTCACCGACCGCAGCTCAACGGTGATGGTACAGCCGTTTACTGTCTCCTCCGCCCGGCCATAGCCGGTCATACTCTTGACCAAGACTGTCACTCTCCTCTTGTGAATTGGTACTTCAGCGACGCCGCCCCGGGCCCAACCGGGCCTGGAACAGGCCAATCAGGCGGGACAGGCCTATATCATAGACGATAAAGACCAGGTTGCCCGCCCCATAGAGCAGAAGGCTGTTGTCACCCAGCCACTGGGGCGGCTGGGGCAAAAACATGCTCCGGAACACAAACCAAAAAAGGGTCAGCACCGCGTTGAAAAACGCCAGCTTCAACACCCACTCTATGCTCAAACGGCGCAGGGACTCAATGCGGCTCTTCACCACCGGATAGAGCCCCAGGAAGGCCAGATACAACAGGGCCACGCCCTTGTCCGGCAGCAGGATGAGGCCCAGAATGCCCCCTGCCGCCCAGCACAGGTAACCGGCCATCCGCCCTGCTGCCAGCACACCGGCCACAGGAAACAGACCGGCCGCCGCCGTCACGCCCAGGCGCCCGGAGGGAACTACGCAGGCCAGCCACAAAATAGCCAGGCTTCCGGCCGCCAGCACGCCGGCCACAGCAATAGAACGGCTTTTGGTAGAAAATGGTCCGGGCATATCAGCACTGCCCTCCCCCGCACAGACAGTTCAGACACATCATGGTGGTACAGCAGTCCAGCGCGTCCACAGTACCTGCGTTGCCGTAGGGCCGGTAGCCGCCTGCCCGCTGCTGCATCATGGCGTAGGCCTGGCGGTACTCCATGTTATTGGGCTCCATCTGCACGGCACGCATATAGTTCTGGGAGGCCTCATCCAGCCATCCCTTGCGGTAGGCGATGCTTCCGCTGAGGAAGTACCACTCTCCGTCCCGGTTGGGCACCTCGTTCAACAGGCGCTCTGCCGTGCCCAGATCCCCGGCATTGATCATGCTCCGCACACGGGCGTAGGTGGGATTGGAAGACGCGGAGGAATACCCTCCCTGCTGGCCGGAATAGCCGCCGGAGTAACCGCCTGAATAGCCGGAAGACCCCTGATAGCCGCCGCCACCGCCGGCACGCTGTTTGGTGATCGCCTCGTAGGCCTCGTTGATCTCCTTCATCTTCTCCTCCGCCAGGTCGGCCAGAGGATTGTTCTGGTAGTTGTCCGGATGGTACTTACGGGCCAGCTCACGGTACGCCTTTTTGATCTCCTCATCGCTGGCATTCTGGCTTACGCCAAGGACGCTGTATGGGTCTCTCATTCTCGGTTACTCCATATCTTTTGTTTTTTAATTTGAGCCCAGCTGCCGTCAAAGACGGCCCGCTGCACCAGCGGAAGGCCCAGGTATACGATATTTTCCAGTAGGGGTGTCCGGCACCCAAATTCCCCCAGCTGAAAGGCGGCGCCTATCAGCTCCAGGGAGTGGTCCAGGGTCTGCTTGAGAGACGGGTCATCCCCCTCCGGTCCGTAGCGCAGCGCAATGGGATTATAACGCTCCGCCAGCCGGTCCTCCGCCAGGTCATCTCTGGCATCAACAAGGTAAATCCACCGTCCCAGGTGGTAGAGAAGCTGTCTCAAAACCCGTCCCTGCTCGCCCTCCTCCGGTGCTGCCGCCTGGAGAATGCGGGCAAAGGTGTCCGCCGTGCGGTCGATGGAGGGACAGCCCTCCCGCTCTAAGGCGGCAAGCTCCTCCAGACAGGTCCGGGTTGTCCGGTCAAAGTCCGGACGCTGACGGGCCGCCTTGCAATAGGCGGGGTACAGAATCACTTCCAGCAGCCGTGCCGGGATTCCCCGCCACAGACTCTCATCCGCCACCGAGTCCTTCACCTTCCACCAAGTCAAAAGGATGGTGGCATCCGCCGCCAGTTCCAATGCGGGACTGTCGGGGCACATGGGCTTCTTCACCAGCGGGTTGGCGTGGCACCGCCCCCGGCAGGGGGTAAAGGAGGGCTCCGCCTCCCACAGCAGCAGCGCCAGAAAGGTGAAATCGAAGTTGAGCAGCATAGGGGCCACCAGACCGTACCGCCGTCGCAGGCACCGGCACAGTCCGCAGTAGGTGGCCCGATACAGGTCGAAGTCCCGGCACTTCAGCTCCGGGCGCAGGGGCCTCACATAGCCAAACATGGAAACTCCCTCAGCGCAGGAACTTTAAGATGGAAAACTCAGGTGCCTTGCTCCGGACCATGGCACGATTCATCAGAATTGCGGGCAGACATCCTACCGCCAGTCCCACCAGCGCCGTGAGGAGGGCCGTCCCCTCCCCCAGTCCCAGCAGGGACTGTCCCAGGGCATAGCCCGCACCCAGTCCCACACAGGGAACCACAAAGGCTACCACAGAGATGCCGATGTTGTGTCGGGAAGTGGGTTCCACCTCCACGTGGTCCCCCGGCTGAGCTCCGATGGAGTTGCTGGCCAGGGCCAGAATCTCCTCCTTGGGCTTCTGGCTGCACCCAGCACAGGCTCCGTCGCAGTGCAGCCCACACTCCATCTGCCGGAGCAGGGATACCTCCGCCACACCGGGCTGGACAATTCGTTTGACAATTGCGTTTTGAACCATGATTTCTGCTGCCTCCCAGCAAACTATCTGCTTACATTGACCACAATGCTGTATTCGCCCACTACGCCCACGCCTTCTGCGTCCACATACACCTTCACCGGCACCGGATAGGTACCCACCGAGGCGATGTCCGACAGGTCCGCTACAATACGGATTTGGCTGGCGTCCAGCGCATCCACAGCCTCCTGCTTTCCCCGCACGGTGACGGTCTTAACCTGCGTGGCGAAGGTCACGGTATAGCCGCTGGGAATATCCGAGGAGGGTGAAATGTTGTCCACGTCAATATTCCGGGTGGCAAGTCCCTCCACGGTCACCGTCACCACGGCGGACGTAATGCCGCTGACGTTCTCCAGGCTGGGATCCAGCGCCACCTCCTTGGTAATGCTGGTGGTACCCATCACCTTGGACAAATCCACACTGCCCAGGGAGATCTCGGTCAGATTCTCCAGATCTTCCTCCGCTCCGGACACCGTAATCGTCTTGGGCTCAATCTTAATCTTTACATCATCCTCGGTAGCACCGCCGCCGGGAATCACATTGACTGTCAACGGAATTTCCTTCACGACTACGATGGGCAGTACCACGTACACCGACTCGGTGTCCAGCGTGACCTCCAGATCCGTCAGCACGTTACCGTCTCCATCCAGCAGAGTCAGAGGCAGATCGCCGGCAAAGCGCTCGTCCAGCTCCTCCTCTTCCAGAACGGCTACGACCTTGGCAACCTGACTTACCTGATCCACCGATCCGCTGACGGTTACCGTCTCCGGACTGAGCACTGCTGTTCCGGCCTGGTAGCCCTTGGCCACCGAGCCCTTCAGCTGGAACTCCACATCAAAGGTCTGGGTATACAGCTTATCCACCGTTACCGTGATGACACTGGGATCCCGCTCCAACACGGCGACGTTGTTGTTGTTCTCAACATTGACGCTCTCCGGCCAGCTGATGTCATAGGAGAGCTTATTTTCCCCCTCCACGCAGCGGGAGACGTCCACCGTCACGGTAATCTCCGCGCGGTTTCGGATCAGGGCCTCCCGGATGCTGGCGGGCGCTTCAATATAGAGATCCACGGTGTCCTGAGACAGTTCGGATACAGTGAGACCCTGGCGGGTCAGCACACTGCCGTTGACGATTTCTACCTCCACGTCCCGGAACCAAGTGGGCTGCGACGGGTCCAGCTCGGCCCGCACATAATACCAGAACACAAAGGCAAGAAGAATGGACAGCAGAATATAGGCCCACCGGCTTTCACGAAGACGATTTATCATGACCGGTCGCCCTCCTTTCTGCTCCAGCCTAAAATCTGGTTCAGCAGGGGGATCTGAGTGCCTTTTTTCTCCTCCTGTTTGTCATCGTTGAGCAATTCGTTGCGCAGAAGGCGCTCCAGCGTCTCCGGCGCCAGATGGCGCTTGAGCATGCCGCCCACAGCCGCGGAGATGGATCCGGTCTCCTCCGAGACAATCACCACCACAGCGTCGGAGTGCTCACTCATGCCGATACCGGCCCGGTGACGCATTCCCAAATCCCGGCTGAGATTCACGTTGCCCGACAGGGGCAGCATACAGCCCGCCCCCACAATCCGGCCGTCGCGGACGATGACCGCGCCGTCGTGAAGGGGCGCCTTATTCCAGAAGATATTTTTCAAAAGCTCACTGGACACTGCGCAGTCCAGGGCGGTACCCGTCTTAATCACATCATCCAGCAGGTTCTGCCGCTCAAATACCATCAGCGCCCCTACCTTGTCCCGGGACATGTCCGTATAAGCGGCCGTGGTCTGGGCAATGGCAAATTCCAAATCCATAGGGGACGATTTATTAGACGAGAAAACCAGCCCCAACCGGCTGCTGCCCACCCGCTCCAAAAAGCGGCGGATCTCCGGCTGGAACAGAACCACAAGGACCACGACGCCCCATTCCACCAGCTTTCCCAGCAGGAAGCTGGTGGCAATCAGCTCCATCTGGGAAAAGAGCGCCATGGCAAAGAGCAGAATCAGAATTCCCCACAGGACCCGGCCGGAACTGGTTTTCCGCAGGATCCACAGGATTTTATAAATAACAAAGGAAAGAATGGCAATATCCAGCAGGTCGGACAGCCTCAGACTTAACGGCAGCGACATTTGTAAAAAGGTCTGAACCGCTTCCAGCAAGAAGACCACTCCTTTCTCCAGGCATCCGGGAAAATCCCTGGACACAATTTTCCTATTTTGTTATTATACGATATTCCTGCTTGGATGGCAACACGAAAGGGCTTCTTCCTTATGAAAATTTCATGAATTTTTCGCGGGAATTTTGTATTGGACGGCAGAAATTCCTGCTTCTATCCCAAGCAGAAAAGGCGCCGGAAGCCATAGCCGCTTGCTCAAAAAACGGCTGTGCGTTCCAGCGCCCGTTCAAAAAATAGCCTTTGTATTTTTCCTGTTTTCCGGCCGCATTTGGGCCGTCAGGCACTCGTTTCCACGGCCCGAAAGCGGCTTTTTTCAGGCCAACAGGCGGCCCACAACCGAGGCAGCCTGCTGAATTTCCCGCTCCGTGTTGAATGCGGATACGCTGGCCCGAAGGGTGCCTATCTCCAGCGTCCCCGCCGTCTGATGGGCCAGCGGAGCACAGTGCAGCCCGGCCCGGAGGGCAATCCCCCGGTCTCCCAGCCGTTCGCCCAGCTCCTCGCAGTCCACTCCGGCGGCCCGGAAGGACAGCACTCCGCTCTGGGCCTCCGGGTCCGGTGCCAGCCAGACCTCCAGCCCCGGCAGCTTTTTCAGCTGCGTACCAAGCTGCCGGATAAGGCGGCGTTCCCGGGCGGCAATGGACGGGGTGCCCACCCTGCGTACATACCGCAGCCCTTCCAGCAGTCCGGCCAGCCCAGCAATGTTATGGGTGCCGGCCTCCAGGTGGTCGGGCAGGAATTCCGGCATGGTCTGGCGGATGGATTCGCTGCCTGTTCCGCCTTGCACCAGGGCCTCTCCTGGCTGTCCGCACAGCAGAAGCCCCGTTCCCTGGGGGCCGTAGAGCCCTTTGTGCCCGGGCATGGCCACAAACGCCGCGCCCAGCGCTTGAAAGTCCACCGGGAGACAGCCGGCAGACTGGGAGGCGTCCACGATGAGCGGTACCTTCCGCTCCCGGCACAGCGCCGCGATGTCCAGGATGGGCAGCACATAGCCAAACACGTTGGACACATGGGTGCAGACCACCACATCTATGCGTCCTTCGTTCAGGATGGCCTGAAAACGCCGGAGCATCTCTCCGGGCTGAAACAGCGGCCCGTCCGCCACCTGGATCTCCACGTCCGGAATGGTATGGAGCGGCCGGGTGACGGCGTTGTGCTCATAACCGGAAATCAGCACCCGCATGCCCGGCTTCACCAGGGAATAGATGGCGAGATTTAGTCCGTGGGTGGCATTGAAGGTAAACACCACCTGCTCCGGCGACGGCACATGAAAGAGCGCGGCCGCCTCCTCCCGGCAGGCGTAGGCCGTCCGGGCAGCCAGCATGGCGGGGCGGTGTCCTCCCCGGCCAGGGCTGGCCATGCGGTTAACTGCCCGGGCCACCGCCTGGGCCACGGCAGGAGGCTTCTGCAGGGTGGTGGCGGCGCTGTCCAGGTAGATCACAGCTCCACCTCCTGGTAGCTTCCATCCCCCGCAGTAATGAAGATACGCTTTGGCTGCAGCTGGACCCGCTCCAGGACCCGCAGGGCATCGGGCAGATTTCGCTGCGAAATTTTTACACTGTGGCTGCACCCTTCCCCGGCAATGCTCTTGGGCGAGCGCAGGATGCGGGTGGTAATGCCCGCCCGCTCCAGCGCCGCGGCGGTCCGCTGGGCATAGGTCAGGGAGCGGCATACAATCAGATAATAGAGCATAATACGTTCCTTTCCCCCATGACAGACTGGCCCCGGCAGGCAAAATGCCGGCAGCCAGACCGGGGATTCTCTCCCTGATGTATTGTATGCCGCCGCCCTCCCTTCCGCTCCCCTTGCGCCTCAGCCGCCAGCCGATCTATAATGGTCTTACCTGGACAACCGTGAATGGAGGCAGAACTATGGAGCGCAGTCAGCTGCTGGATTGGGCCGTGGAGCTGCAAAGCCTGGCTCAGGCCGGACTGTTTTACGGCAAGGACGTTTATGACATTGAACGCTTTACCCGCATCCGGGAAATCGCGGCGGAAATGGTCAGCCAGATCTCCGATGTATCTCTGGAAAAGGTGGAGGAGCTCTTCTGCTGCGAGACTGGCTATCAGACCCCCAAGCTGGACACCCGGGCGGCCATTTTCCAGGGGGACAAAATCCTCCTGGTGCAGGAAAACAACGGCCTCTGGGCCCTGCCCGGCGGCTGGGCGGATGTGAACCTCTCGGTGGGAGAAAACGCCGTCAAAGAGGTTCGGGAGGAGGCCGGGCTGGAGGTGACCATTGACCGGGTCATCGCTCTCCAGGATCGGAACAAACACAACCTGCCGCCCTACGCCTACGGAATCTGTAAGGTCTTTTTCCTTTGCACTGTTTTGGGCGGTTCCTTTGTTTCCAACATCGAGACCACGGCCAGCGGCTATTTCCCCCTGGATAGTCTTCCGCCCCTGTGCCGGGACAAGTGTACGGAGGAACAGATCCGCCTGTGCTTCCATGCCAAGGACGACCCCAACTGGAAGACGTTGGTGGAGTAACTTCAAAAAGAAAAAGGGCTCCGGTGCATCACCACCGGAGCCCTCCTCTATTCTGCTCGTTTTATACGTCGCCGCGCTGCTCCAGAAGGCACAGCGCATGGGCGGCAATCCCTTCTCCTGCGCCGGTGAAGCCCAGGCCCTCCTCCGTGGTGGCCTTCACATTCACCCGCTCCGGCTCCACGCCCATACGGACCGCCAGATTGTCCCGCATCTGAGGGATATAGGCGGCCAGCTTGGGCCGCTGGGCCAGAATGGTGGCATCCACATTCCCCACCTTCCAGCCGTTCTCCCGCAGCAGCACCATCACATGATCCAACAGCTTCAGGCTGTCCGCTCCGCTGTAAGAGGGATCGCTGTCCGGGAAATGCCGGCCGATATCCCCCAGGGCAGCCGCCCCCAGCAGGGCGTCCATCACCGCATGGGTCAGCACATCGGCGTCGGAGTGGCCCAGCAGGCCTTTCTCATAGGGCACCGTCACGCCGCCCAGGATCAGCGGCCGCTCCGGCACCAGTTTATGTACGTCGTATCCGTGTCCAATCCGCATCACAACACACCTCCTGCCCGATGCTCCAGGATGGCTTCTCCCAGCAGCAAATCAAAGGGCGTGGTAATTTTAATATTCTCCCGGCTGCCCCGGGTGAGCGAAACCTTCATACCCAGCCGCTCCACCGCCGCACAGTCGTCGGTGAGCACCTCGCCGTCCTCCAGCGCCTTCTGAATGGCGGCCCGGATGAGGTCGGCCTGAAAGATCTGGGGCGTCTGGATGGCCCGCAGGTCTGCGCGGTCCACCGTTTCCACCGCCAGGTCCCCCTCCGCCCGCTTGATGGTATCGGTAATAGGAATGGCCGGAGCCGCCGCTCCTGTCTCCCCGGCCCGTGCAATGGTCTCCAACACGAGCTCTCCCGTCACCAGAGGCCGTGCCCCGTCGTGAATAGCAATGAGCTCCGCGTCGGGCCGCACTTCTCTCAGCCCGGCCCGAACGGAATGAATCCGTTCCGCGCCTCCCACAATCACCTTGGTCACCTTGTCCATGCCGTAGTCCCGGCACAGACGGCTGATCTCCACCAGCAGATCCTCCCGGGTGACCACCACAATCTCCTCCACTCTGGGGCAGTCCTGAAACACCCCCAGGGTGTGGACCAGCACAGGCAGTTCGCCCAGCGGCGTCAGGATTTTATCAATTCCCTCCATCCGCCGGGCCGAGCCCGCAGCCACCACAACCACAGAGCAGATTGGGTTCCGCTCCCGCCGGTTTCTCTGCCAGCGCGACAACAGTCCTTCCATCTTCCATCCTCCCTGTAAAAAAAGAGCCTGCCGGCTCTTTTTTATCTCGCCAAATCGGCCTCAGGCCAAAGCGGTATCCAGCGCCTGCTCGGCGCCCTCATAGCTGATGCTCTTGGACAGCACCAGCTCGGAAATCAGAATCTGACGGGCGGAATGGAGCATTTTCCGCTCCCCGGTGGACAGGCCACGGCTTGTCTCCCGCTGGGTGAGCCCCTTGACCACCCAGGCCACCTCCAGCAGGTCGCCGCTTTTCAGCCGCTCCAGATTCTCCCGGTAGCGGTGGTTCCAGTTGGATGTCATCTCCACCTGAATGTTGGGTATGGAGGCCAGGATCCGATCCGCCTGCTCGCAGTCGATGACCGGGCGAACTCCGATCTCCTCGCTGTTCTCTGTGGGGATCATCACGACCATGGACCGTTCGGGGAGCTTCATGATGTAATAGTCCCGAACCACTCCGCCAACCTTTCGCTGCACTACACTCTCCAAAATGCCGGCCCCGTACATCGGGTGGACTACCTTATCACCAATCTGAAATGACATCCCCAACCTCCCGTCCCTCAACCATCCTTTTCCTACCAGTATTCTAGTCTTAATTATAGCAATCTAAACGCTTTGTTGCAAGCAAAAAGGCCAATTCTTACCAGAATTCTATAAAAATTTAAAAAAACTCCTCTTTTTTAAGGGATTCCCCTCCTCCACCCGGCTTTCGTCCTGTCTCCCCTTCTCTGCACAAAGAAAAGACAGACCCGCTGTGCCTTACTGCACAGACAAGTCTGTCTTTTCCGCTGCCGGTGGAGCCGGCACTGCATTCGAGAGGAGAGGTGTGTTGGTTCTATATATGAAAACCGCTGCAGCGGCTGCTTGTGGTCTGCCGCCCCGGGGCGCTGCCACAGGGCGGCAGTGAGGCGCATATCGGCGCCAGGCGATCGGCTTCCTGATACGAGGATTCTCACATCAGTCCACCGTTGGACCGGCTCTTCGCGGGCAAACCGGCCCCGGCAGCCTGTTGGCTTGCCAAACAAGAGGGAAAACATTGGATCCTTGTTCCACACACAGGATAGCACAGTTCATTGCCGAATATTTCAAAAAACAGCGAATAAACCGTGAACAGTTTGTGAATGGTTTCTATCTTTTTTACATATCATGCCCTTCCCGTTTCATCCGCATCTCCAGCGGATCCGCCATGGGGTCCTGGGCGTTGGTCTCAGGATCCGTCCGGTTCTGCCCGGCGATGGGGGATGAGCCCTTCAGGCTCCGGCCTTTTCGGCTTTTAGGCTGCTTCTCCTGCTTCATGGAAAGCACCTCCTTGTTGAGATATGCTCAGAATGTCCGGAATGGGAGCCGGATATACGCCTCTTTTGACCCTGCGGGGAAGGTCGTCCCCTCCCGGACACTCTTCCGCCTTGGAACGCTCACGTGACCAAACATACAACTGCCATTTCAGGGGGCATTTTCCACAAACGAAGCGCCCCGGGCTTGGAACAAGTTCCAAGCCCGGGGCGCTGACGCTTTTAACGTTCTTATGCCGCACCCAGTTCGATCCACAGTTCATTATAAAGCTGTCGGATCTCCTGAGGCAGAACCAGATAGGACTCGCACCGGTCCAGCACCTCCTGAGGGGCGGCCATAATCTCATACAGCTCCTGGTCAAGAGGCTCGCCGTACTGCTCTTCATACCAATCAGGGTATTCCTCCAGAGCCTCCTCGTTGGGAGAGGCGTACCAGATATAGTCCATGTTCCGCAGGTTGGCATCGGTGGAGGCAATGAAGTTAATCCACTCGTGGGCCTCGTCCACATTCTTGGCGTTTTTCAGGATACACATAGCGTCCACAAACCAGTTGGAGCCCTCCTCCGGGATCACATAGGCCAGGTCAGGATTGTTCTCGTGCATGGACAGGAAGTCGCCGGCATAATAGGTGCCGATGGCGGCGTTTCCGCCCTCCATAATCTGGAAAATTCCGTCCATGGTCTTGCCCTGATAGACCCCCTTGGACCAGGCGTCTGCCACCAGGGCTGCGGCCTCCCGGATCTCATTTTCATCCGTGGTGTTGACCGAGTAGCCCAGATAGCGCAGTGCCATACCAAAGGCGTCCCGGGAGTTATCGATCAGGATAACGTTGCCGGCAGCGGTGTCATCGAACATGGCACTCCAGCTGGTGATGGGCTCGTCCACCATAGTCATGTTGTAGATGATGCCCAGAGTACCCCAGGTATAGGGAACGGTATACTGGTTTTCCGGATCGTAGGACAAGTTTTTGAACCGGTCAGCGATCTTGTCAAAGTTGGGAATCTTGGAGTAGTCCAGCGGCTGGAGCCACCCCTCCTCAATGAGCTGGGAGATCATATAGTCGGAAGGGACAATGACATCGGGAGAAATGGCTCCCTGCTGAAGCTGGGAGTAGAGCTCCTCATTGCTGGGGACGGTACGGTAATTAACCGTAATACCGGTCTGAGCCTCAAACTCATCAATCAGGGACTCGTCAATATACTCGCCCCAGCTGTAAACGGTGACCTGCCGGTTTGCGGCAGGCTTGCCGCTTCCTCCGGAGCCGGCGGCATTGCCGTTGCCGTCGTTCTCGTCCACCCGCTCAATGGTGCAGGCGGAGACGGACAGTGCCAGCGCAAGAGCCAAGATGAGAGCAGTGATTTTTTTCAAGAGAACATTCCTCCAGTTTTATGGGGTCAGGTGTGGGCTCGGGTGCCCGCGCTGTGCGGCATGGTTCCGTACTTTCGCCGGGCTTCCGTTTTGGCCTGTCTCGCCTCCCGGAGGTTGACCGCCACCAGCAGAAGCAGCACCACTACAAACAGAAGGGTGGATACGGCGTTGATCTCCGGAGTGACCTTCTTCCGCGCCATGGAGTAGATCTCCATGGCCAGGGTGGACACCGAGGATCCAGCTGTAAAATAGGAGATGACGAAATCGTCCACACTCATGGTAAAGGCAATGAGGGCGCCGGAAACAATGCCCGACTTGATCTCAGGCAAAATCACCTTGAAGAAGGCCCCCATCCAGGTGCAGCCCAGATCACGGGCCGCATCCACCAGGTTGTGGTCCATCTGCCGCAGTTTGGGGCCCACGGACAGAATCACATAGGGGATATTAAACGTAATGTGGGCAATGAGCATGGTGCCGAACCCCAGGGAGAGCTCCGGAAAGGTAATGCGGTACTTGGTACCGAAGAAATTGATAATCACCCGGTAGTTGACGGCAAATTCGTTCCACAGGCCAAATACCGCCACAAACAGCATGCACAGGGATACTCCGGTGACAATATCCGCATTCATCATGGGGATATTGTTCACATTCATCAGCATGGTCCGGGTACGCCGGCGCATGGAGTAGAAGCCAACAGCGGCGAAGGTGCCCGCAGCGGTGGCGATAGCGGTCGCCAAGACAGACACCAGCAGAGTGGTGTAGACGCTCTGGATGATGGCCCGGTCGTGGAAGAGCTGCTCATACCAGCGCAGGGAGAAGCCCTGCCACACCACGTTGCTGTTGCCGGCGTTGAAGGAAAATACGATCATCAGCAGGATCGGGGCATACAGGAACAGGAAAATCAGCCCCATGAAGATCCGGCTGCCCAAACGGCGTTCTTTTTTCATAGGACCACCGCCTGTTCCTCGCCCTCACCGAAGCGATTCATAATCCACATGCAAATAATGACAATCACCATCATCACCAGCGCAATGGCACTGCCCAGATGGGGACTGTAAGCCCCGCCCAGGAACTGCAGCTCAATGAGATTGCCCAGCAGCATGTGCGTGCCTCCTCCCAACAGCTGAGAGATGGCAAAGGTGGATACGGAGGGAACAAACACCATCGTTACGCCGGACAGAATACCCGGCAGAGACAGGGGGAAGATCACACGGCGGAACACACCGGTGGAGTCGGCCCCCAGATCCCGTGCGGCCTCCAGCAGGGAGTGGTCCAACTTGATGATGACGGAATAGATGGGCAGGACCATAAAGGGCAGGTAGTTATACACCATGCCCAGCACCACCGCGCCCTGGGTGCGGATCATACGGAAATAGGCCATGTCGGTCCCCAGAATGTGGTTGACCAAGTCAATCAACCCCACGCTCTGGAAGAACTGATTGAGCAGGCCATTGTTCTCCAGGATGGCCATCCAGGCGTAAGTGCGCAGCAGGAAGTTCACCCACATGGGAAGCATGATGAGCACGGTGGCGGTACGCTGAAAGCCGGGCCCCTCCTTTGCCATGGCATACGCCAGAGGGTAGCCAATCAGCAGACAGATCACCGTGGCAATCAGGGCCAGCTGAAACGAACGGCTGAAAATGGGCAGATAGATACCCATGCCGGTAAAGTTGCTCCAGGTGAAATCCCCCACCTCTGCCGCAGTCACACCCGCAGAGGTAAAGGCGTAGATCACCACCACAACAATCGGGGCGACCACAAAAAGAGCCATCCACAACACATAGGGGGCGGCCAGCAGAGAACGGCTATTTTTCATCTCCGTCCTCCTGCCCGTCCAGCTCCTCGGGCTCGTAGTCGGCGTCGCTGATCTCCTCGTACTCCTCGGAGTAGGAGGAGTAGTCGCCGAACAGGCCGGAATACTGGCTCTTCTTCATGACGTGGATGCCATCGGGATCAATCTTAATGCCGATGCTGGAGCCTACCGGGGACAGGTCGGTGGTCTGGATGAGCCACTTAAAGCCGTAGAAGTCCACGATGATGTCGTACTGCATCCCCTTGAAGGTAACGTTGGTGACGGTGCCCTTCAGCTGCCCCTCGTTCTCGGGAACGATGTCCACGTCCTCCGGGCGGATGACCACGTCCACCGGCTCGTCCTTCTCAAAGCCGCTGTCCAGACAGGCAAAGCGGCGGTTGAAGATCTCCACTACGCCGTCGGCGCGCATAATGCCGTCCAGAATGTTGGACTCGCCGATGAAGTCGGCCACAAAGGCATTCTTGGGCTCGTTGTAGATGTCCTCCGGGGTGCCGATCTGCTGGATCTTGCCCCCGTCCATCACCACCACGGTGTCGGACATGGCCAGAGCCTCCTCCTGGTCGTGGGTGACGTAGATAAAGGTGATCTCCATGGCCTTCTGGATGCGCTTGAGCTCGTTCTGCATGTCCTTGCGCAGCTTCAGGTCCAGAGCGCCCAGAGGCTCGTCCAGCAGCAGCACCTTGGGCTTGTTCACCAGGGCCCGGGCGATGGCCACCCGCTGCTGCTGGCCGCCGGACAGCTGGGTGACATGGCGCTTTTCAAAGCCACGGAGGTTCACCACCTCCAGCATCTCCATCACCCGCTGGTCAATCTCCTTCTCGCTGAGCTTCACCTTCCGCCGGGAAATGACCTTTCCCTTCTCGTCCCGCTGCTCCTCCACCTTGGGAACCCGCAGGCCGAAGGCGATGTTCTCATAGACATTCAAGTGCGGAAACAGGGCGTATTTCTGGAACACGGTGTTGATGGCCCGTTTATGGGGCGGGACAGAATTTATCCTCACACCGTCGAACAATACATCTCCCGAGGTGGGCGTCTGAAAACCACCGATAATCCGAAGGGTGGTCGTCTTGCCGCACCCACTGGGTCCGAGCAGCGTGAGGAACTCCTTGTCCCTGATATACAAATTAATCTTGTCCAGGATCACCTCGTCGTCAAACTTCATGGTGCAGTCAGACAGGCGGATCAGCTCTTTGGACATATGGCTCCCCCCTAACAATCTTGTGTGTAAATGACACTGTCAGCTCCCTCGATTTATTCGCCCGGTTCGGCGCTCCTCAGTGGGACATCCGGGGGGCCGGGCTTTCACGGATAGCGAGATACACTATATCTGTTTACCCCTTAATTGTCAATCATTTTCCTGAAATTTTCCCTGTTTTTTACACGCCTCTGCAGCCTTCTTCCGGCACGAAAATGGGCCCTCCGGCAAAATGCTGCCGAAGGGCCCATTACCACCTTATTTTACGCCGCCGCAGTCCCCTGCGTTCCGCTTTTCAGACTCAGGGTACGACTGCTTCCCATGCCCTCGTCATCCAGCACCACCAGGGAGTGATATAGCTCTTCCATCCAGGTAATCTGCTGGGCATCATAGACCGTGCGCGTCACCGTACCGTCCGTGCAGTGCTCCTCCACCACAAGCCACTGGGTGTCCTTTGCCAAGGTGACCGTGGTTTCATCTTCCAGAATATCGGCCGGAAGCACCGTCTCCTCAATCACCTGGTCGGAGGCATCAAACTGCTTGACCCGTACCTCCTGAAGGCGGCTGACTGTCTCAAAACGCACCTCGGCAGACATGGTGACCGAATTTGTTTCTCCATTTATAGTTTCCGTACTGGTCTGTTCGCCTTTGATGGTCATGCCCCCCGCGCCGCCATAGCTGTTGCCGCCGCCGTCCAGATAGACGGTGCCGTCCGGCATCTGATAGACATCGTAGGCGGTCCAGATATATTCCGACCCACTTTCCGTCCATTCTGTCTTCCCCAGGGGAAGTCCGTAGTAGATGGTGCCACTGACGGAGTTTTTGGTATCTCCCACATTGGTCTTTGCGTCCATGAGCTGGTTGCCCGACAGAACAACGCTGCCGTCTTCCTGCTCCACCTGGGCCAGGAATGCGCAATACCCTTCCAGGCCTGGGAAAGTAAATCCCTTCCCGTCCTGATACTGTCCAATCAGAATTTCCCGGGGAATACGGACGCTGCCCAGGCCGCTCACATTCAAATTCTGACTTCCGTACTCCACCCAGTCTGTCCGATCCTGATAGATCACCTCTCCCTCTCCCGGGAAGTACTCCCAGGACAGGAAATAGCCTATCCACGTATCATTTTCCGGCCCCTGATATTCCGGTTGGGCCAGCTTGCCCCCGGCTGCATCCACCACACCTGCCAGCACCAGCAGGGCGGCCAGGGTCACCAGGATTGTCCGCTTATACTTCTTCATCGCCGTCCTCCAATCTCCCGTCGAAGCGGAGGATGTCCCCCACATCGCAGTCCAGGTAATAGCAGATTTTATTGATGGTATGAAAGCGCACACCGCTGGCCTTCCCGGAGCGCAGAATGGACAGGTTGGCCTCGGTGATGCCCACCTTGGTGCACAGCTCCTTGGCAGTCATCCCCCGCTCTTTCAGCACGTCACTGAGATGTACCTCAATCGCCATGGCTCCGCCCCCTCAGATGATGGAATCGCTGTCCTCCTGCAGTGCCCGGCCCTTCTCCATCAGTCGGCACAGCAGGAACAGCGCCCCGGCCAGAATCAGGGGAAAGAGGGGAATGTAGGCGGAGACGTTGGTGCTCTTCATCACACCCATCAGACAGAGCTGGAGCAGGTTGGTGAACACGGAAATGAGCACCGTAGCCTGCACCACAACCCGGCACCCCAGGGCCGTCCGTCCGCACAGCTCCACCGCCGCCTCGCCGAACAGCTCCTCCTCCATGGTCCGGGCCAGCTCCGCTCCCCACAGGAGGGTGAATGCCCCCATAATATAGGGCGTGAGCTCCAGCAGGACCAACACCAGCAGCACGGCGCTGGTAAAGAAGGCCCCCTCCCGGTCTCCGGTGTTGCCCTGGAAGATCTCTTGACTCCGGGTCATGAAGGCCGCCAGCTGACCTGCGGCCGCGCCGAAGGCCAGCAGTATGGCTCCGCCCACCAGCAGCGGCTGAAGCGCCCCCAGAAGCCGTTGCTGGGAACAGTCCTCCATCCCCCGCAGCAGCTTCAGCACCAGCCAGGCAACCAGCAGGGAGAGAAGGCATCCGCCCGCCGCCAGAGGGAATATCACTTCCATGGGCTTGGAGAGCAGGGTGGGATTGACGGCATAAAAGAGAGCGGCAAAGAGGACGGGCACCATCAGCCCCGCCAGCCAGTCCTCCGTCCCCCGGCTCTCCTCCCACCGGCCGCACCACAAAACCAGCAGCACCGGCAGAGCACACACCAAAAAGGTCACAAACCAGGCCGCCAGGTTCCCCCAGAAGCCGGACAGGGACAGCGCCCGCAGCCCGGAACCAATCCATCTGGCCGGGGCAGAAAGGGCGTCTGCCGCTTCCGTACTGCCCAGCATCCCGCTCAGCACCGCCAGAGCGGCCCCCAGCAGGGCGGCTCCAGCCACTAAGAACAGATTTCTTCGGTTCATGGCGCACCTCCAATTATTGTTTTGCGATAATTTCTAATTCAGATATAACACAAGAATTATCGTTTGTCAATAATTTCTTAGCGAGAAAAAGCGGGGCCTGCGGCCCCGCTTGGTTCAGACGTTCTTCTCTTGTTCCCGGTCCGTCTCTTTCCACTGATAACGGGGGAAATACTCCGCCACAAAGTCCACGTCCTCCACCTGGAAGGTGCGGCCGTTGAGGTGCTCCAGCGGCCCGGCGTCGGTGGTAAAGCGGAACTCCAGCTTGTAGGAGTAGAGAGCCTGGCCGTGACGGCCGTACTTCCGGTTCTCCCGCTCGCTGCCGTACTTCCCGTCCCCCAGCAGCGGGTGGCCCGCCGCGGCGAACTGGGCACGGATCTGGTGGGTCCGGCCGGTGATGAGGTCACACTCCACCAGGGAGAGCCCGTGCTCCACCGCCAGCGTCTTATATAAGGTAATGGCGGTCTTGGCCCCGGGCTGAGGACGGCTCTTGACGTAGACCTGTTTTTTCACCTCGTCCTTGAAGAGGTAGCCCTCCAGCTTGCCCTCTCTGGGCTCCATCCGGCCCTGGACCACACACAGGTAGTACTTGCTCAGCTCCCGGTCCTTGATCTTCTGGTTCATCACCCGCAGACCCTCGGCGGTCTTGGCGGCAATGACAATACCGCCGGTGTTCCGGTCAATGCGGTTGCAGAGAGCAGGGGCAAAGGAGTTCTCCCAGTAGGGGGACCACTCCTTCTTCTGGTAGAGGTAGGCCTGAATGTGGGTGAGAAGGGTGTTCACCCGCTCGTTCTCATCCGGGTGGACCACCAGCCCCGGCCGTTTGTCCAGCAGCATAATGTGCTCGTCCTCATAGAGGATATTCAGCTTGGGCTGATACAGGGACAAGAAGGCATTTTCCGGGGTAGGTCTTTCAAAAAACTCGTCGTTGATGTATAATTGCAGCACGTCCCCCACATTCAGCCGCACGTCCCGTTTGGACCCTTTTCCGTTTACCTTCACCCGCTTGAGGCGGATGTACTTCTGGGCCAGGGGCGCGGGCAGCAGGGGCAGCGTCTTGGCCAGCCAACGGTCCAGCCGCTGTCCGGCGTCGTTTTTCCCGATGACAAACTCCTTCATGGACCGGTACGACTCCTTTTGTACAACATGTGGGATTCTCTCAAGATTGGACCACAAAAAAATAGTTTTGTCAATCACAAAAAAAGGTTTGACAAGTTGAGCCATTTTCTTTATAATACTCTCCGTACCATTATGCGAGTAGAAGGTCAAGCACCTGGGAGGAACGTCATGCGTCTGGATTTACGTGAGATTATCTATACGCCCGACGCGCAAAAAACGTTCCAATTCCAGTTGGACCTGTCTGACCTGGATTTCTATGGATACAAGCCCATTACCCACCCCGTTCTGGTACAGGGCAGCGTGACCAACCACGCGGGCGCTCTGGTGCTGGAGGGGACCATGGAAACCCAGCTGGATCTGGTCTGCGACCGCTGCGGGAAAGCCTTTTCCCGGGAAAAGGTGGTCAAGCTGGACAGCTTGGTGGCTCAGGAGCTGGAGGATGAGGAAAACGACGACATCCTTCTGCTGGAAGGCACCGAACTGGATTTGGACCAGGCGGCTTCTGAGGCCTTTGTCCTCGCGATGGATACCAAAAACCTTTGCTCAGACGACTGCAAAGGGCTGTGCGCCAAGTGCGGAGCCAACCTGAACCTTGGCCCCTGCGGGTGCAAACCTGAAGTAGATCCAAGATTGGCGGCCCTTGCGCAGCTGCTGGATAATGATGCTGAGTGAGTAGTCGAAGTGCCTCGATTGGCACGAAAACCGAAGGAGGTGTCAAACATGGCGGTTCCTAAGAGAAAAGTGTCCAAGGCCCGGCGCGATAAGCGGCGCAGCTCCGTTTGGAAGCTGGAGACTCCCGGTATCGTGACCTGCCCCAAGTGCGGGGCTTACCGGCTGCCCCACCGGATGTGCAAAAATTGTCTGACCTACAACGGCCACACCTTTGGCCAGGTCGAGGCTCAGCAGTAAGCACAAAGACAACGTAGTGAAAAGGCCTCTGCGTCCAATGGACGCAGAGGCCTTTTTCCATGCTAGGGCGTTCCCATCTGCAGCTGTTTATAAAAATCCAACGTACGGAACCCCCGCTCCAACTGGGTGTGGAGGTAAGCCTCTGTCAAATCCCCCAGCTGCCGCAGGCCCTCCCCCTCCGCCTGGAAGGAAAAGAGCCGCTTGGGGTCCCCGTAGGCAATGTGCTCCATAGCCTGGAGGGCCTGGTTGTTGATGGGCATGGAGATCCCCTCCCCCACCTGGTCCCGGCAGCGGGCGCAGTGGAGCACCCCCTCCCGCAGGTGGAACCGGGGCTCCTCCGGCTGCTCTGCGCCGCACACGGCGCAGCCCTCCAGCAGCGGCTCGTACCCCGCCAGACACATAGCCTTCAGCTCGAAGGCCGCCTTCACCAGGGCCAGAGGCTTATGGAGCTTGTCCAGGGCATGAAGGCTGTTGAGAATCAGCGAGAGCAGCTGTGGATTGGGCTCCCCCTCCACCGCCAGAAGCTCGATGACCTCAGCGAAGTAGCAGGCCAGGGCCAGCTTATCCAGGTCGTCCCGCACTCCTTGGAACAGCCGTTCCGGCGCAGCCTCCTTCACCGTCCACCGGCCCTGGTAGTCATAGAGCACCAACTCCCCCCAGCTCAGCAGCTGGCACCCCGCCGCCAGCGGGCTGCCCTTCTTCCGGCAGCCCCGGGCAGAGGCGGTAAGCTTGCCCTGGTCCTGGGTCAGCAGGGTCAAAATTTTATCCGATTCCTTATAGTCCACGCCCCGCAGAACCAGCGCCTTGGTGGCAACATGCATATAAATCCCTCGACTATGTAGCGAAGCCTGGGCTTCGCTCTTAAATTTCCCGGGCGGACAGCGGCCCGGCCCGAAAGGCGGTTCGCGCCTCCGGCAGGAGGGTCTGCGCCTCCCGCTCCTTCTCCACACCCCGGATAGCCAGGTAGGCCTGGGGCAGTCCGGTGGCAAAAAACAGCGCCCACAATCTCTCCTCATCCACGGTTCGCTTGCCCTCCTGTTTTTCTTTCTGTCGGTTAGGCTGGCAAGTTTTCCGTATCCTATGAGCGGTAAATTTCGGCGGCTGTTTACCAGGCGGCCACGGTTCCATCACACCTGGGCTCTGTTCCGCCCACAAGAAGACCGTTTTCCGTACGCCAGATGATTTCGCCCCGGCCCATGGAAATGTTTGTATTTACAATTTCCACCTCGTGACCCATTTCCGCCAATTTCTTTCCGATGTGGGCGGGCACCTCCCGCTCCAGCTGGATGTGCCGCCCGCCAATCCACTGCATCCGGGGGGCATCCAGGGCTTCCTGGGGATTCATGTGGTAGTCCACTGTGTTCACCACCACCTGCACGTGGCCCTGGGGCTGCATAAAGGCGCCCATGACTCCGAAGGGGCCCACCGCCTCCCCGTCCTTCATAAGGAAGCCGGGAATGATGGTGTGGTAGGACTTCTTGCCTCCCGCCAGACAGTTGTCGCTGTTCTCGTCCAGAGAGAAGTTGGCCCCCCGGTTCTGCAGGGAAATGCCGGTGCCGGGGATGGCCACGCCCGCCCCGAAGGTGGTGTAGTTGCTCTGGATAAAGGACACCATGTTGCCGAAGGGGTCGGCGGTACATAAGTAGATGGTGCCGCCGCAGGAGGGGTCTCCCGCCTCCGGCAGCAGGGCCCGGTCCCCGATGAGGGCCCGGCGGCGGTGGGCATATTCCTCAAAGAGCAGGTCCTCCACCCTGGTCCTCATGTACCGGGGATCGGCCACATAGGTCTTGGTGTCGGCAAAGGCCAGCTTGATACATTCCAGAATTTTATGATAGGTATCGGCACAGTCCCGCTCCTCCGACAGGGGAAGGCCCTTCAGAAGATTCAGAGCCATAAGCACGGTGATGCCGTGGCCGTTGGGGGGAATCTCACAGACGGTATAGCCCTTGTAGTCGGCGGTGATGGGCTCTACCCACTCCGGGTAGTAGCTTCTAAAATCCTCCTCCGAGAAGTAGCCCCCGGTCTCCCGGCTGAAGGCTACTATCTTCTCCATGATTGGGCCCCGGTAGTAGCTCTCACAGCCCGTGGCGGCCAGCTCCTCCAGAGTCTGGGCATACTCCTCCCAGCGGAAGATGTCCCCCGCCTTGTAGGGGCTACCGTCCTCCTTCATAAAGGTCTTCCACCAGTAGGCGTGAGGCGCCGGGTCGGATTCCATGGCCTTGGCAATGCGCCGGGAGTCCTGCTCCCACTGGGGCTCCACATTCACCGCCACTGGACAGCCCTCCCGGGCGTAAGACACAGCGGGGGCAAAAAGCTCCTCCAGGGACTTGGTCCCGAAGCGGCGGTTCAGCTCCGCCCACCCCGCCGGAGCGCCCGGAACCATGGTGGGCAGCCAGCCGGCCTCAGGCATCTCCGCAAAGCCTTTTTCCTTCACAAGCTTTGCTGACAGAGCCATAGGAGCCTTCCCGCTGGCATTCAGACCGTAAAGCTTTTTCTCTTTCTCCACCCACACCAGGGCGAAGCAGTCTGAGCCCAGGCCGTTGCCCGTAGGCTCCATCAGCGGCATGGCGGCAGCCATGGCAACCGCGGCATCCATGGCGTTGCCACCCGCCTTCATCACATCCAGGCCGATCTGAGCGCCCAGGGGCACGGAGGTGCAGGCCATGGCATGGCGGCCGTAGACCACATTCCGCCGGGAGGGATAGGCATACTTCTGGGGATCAAACTGAGGCAAAGCAATCAACTCCTTTTGTCGTTGGGTCCATTATACTAAAATCTCTCTTTCTTGACCACCCCGCCATCCAGTTTCTTTTTCCCTTGCGAGGATAGTTTTTGCGCCGCCGGACAAACTATCCTCCAGATTGAAGAAAGCGGAGCGATATGCGATATGAACACAAAAAAACTGGGCGGCCAGACGGCGGCTCTGGCCAATCCCCCCTTCCTCATCAGCCGGGCCTGCGTGGTGGGTCAGAAGGAGGGCCAGGGGCCGCTGGCAAGCTATTTTGATTCCATTGCCGAGGATGACGCCTTTGGACAGTCCTCCTGGGAGAAAGCGGAGAGCACCATGCAGAAGCAGGCTCTCTCCCTGGCTTTGGAGAAGGCGGGACTGGCGGCCTCCAATCTGGACTGGCTGTTTGCCGGCGACCTTCTGAACCAGTGCATCGGCTCCTCCTACGCCGCCCGGGAACAGGACCTCCCCTTCTTCGGCCTGTACGGGGCCTGCTCCACCATGGGAGAAGGGCTGGCTCTGGCCTCCATGACGTTGGACGGCGGCTTTGGGGAGCGGGCGGCGGTGGTGGTGTCCTCCCACTTCTGCTCCGCCGAGCGGCAGTACCGCACTCCCCTGGAGTACGGCAGCCAGCGCACACCCACCGCTCAGTGGACGGTGACCGGCTCCGGGGCAATTGTGCTGGCCCGGGAAGGGACAGGCCCCCGGATTACCCATGTCACCCCCGGTAAAATCGTGGACAAGGGCATCAAGGACACCAACAACATGGGGGCCGCCATGGCTCCGGCCGCCGCCCAGACCATCGCCGCCCACCTGCGGGACACTGGACGGAGCCCGGATTTCTATGACAAAATTATCACCGGCGACCTGGGGGTCCTGGGCAGCACCCTGCTGCTGCGGCTGCTGGAGGAGGAGAGCATCTCCCTGAACAATCATCTGGACTGCGGCGCGCTCATTTTTGATCTGGAACAGCAGGACGTCCACTGCGGCGGGTCGGGCTGCGGGTGCTGCGCCTCAGTGCTGGCGGGCTACCTGCTGCGGCAGCTGGAGGAAGGGACCTGGAAGCACATCCTCTTCTGCCCCACCGGAGCTCTCCACTCCCCCACCTCCTCCTTCCAGGGGGAATCCATCCCCGGCATCTGCCACGCCATCGCCATTTCCGCGGGCTAAGCCCGCTCGTTCCTTTGGGAGGTTCTTATGGAATACTTCAATGCCTTTCTATGCGGCGGCATTCTGTGCGTCATCGGCCAGCTGCTCATTGACAAGACCAAGCTCACCCCCGCTCGGATCCTGGTCTGCTACGTCACCGCTGGGGTAATCCTCAGCGGTCTGGGGGTATATCAGTACCTGGTGGACTGGGGCGGCTGCGGCGCCACCGTTCCCCTCACCGGCTTTGGGCACCTGCTGGCCAAGGGCGTTCGGAAAGCAGTGGCGGAGAATGGCTTGTTGGGCGCCCTCACTGGAGGGGCCACCGCCGCGGCGGGAGGAATTACCGCTGCCATCTTTTTCGGTTTTCTGGTGGCGCTGGTCTGTAAGCCCAAACCGAAACCATAAACGAGAAGGGAGACCGCCTAAGCGGTCTCCCTTTCCTTCTGTTCGTTCAAGACTCTGGAGGCTCCTCTGGGATCGTTCCCGCAAGGCGCTTCACTTCTAGGTAATAGTGCTCGGTACCGGGGTCCAGGGCCACGGTTTTCACTCGGTTTTCCAGGTCAAAGCCGAAGTTCTGCCGCACGATCGCAATCTGTCCCCGGTCCTCCAGGGTGGTGGTCTGCCCGGTACAAGTGAGGTTGGATCCCAGGGAAGTTACCAGATCGTAGCCGCTCACACCCTGATTCTCCGTGTGGGCGCAGTAGAAGTCGGCGCTCTCCTCCTTGTTCATCTGGGCGCTCACCGTGACGCTGCCTCCGGCGGGGACGGTAACCTCCGCCTCCAGCCAGCACACCCGATCAATGGTGTTTACATCACTGGCCAGCTCCTCCAGCCAGCCGGTACCGTACCGCTCCATGGCCGTGGGGGACAGAACCCCATAGGCCAGCAGGTGCTCCAGAAACGCCCGGTACCAGGTATCAAAGTCTACGGAAAGCTCGCTGCCGTCCTGCTCGTAGGTCTTCTGGCTTTCCTCCTCCCACACCGGGGTCAGGATCTCCCGGAGCATGGTGTCCAAATCGCTCTCGTACCACTCCACGGTGACTCCGCAGCCCTCCAGCTCCTCAGTGTCCGGGTCGGTTCCTCCGGTGACATAGCCTCCCACGGTCATGTTGGACACGTCCTCCCCTACTACCAGCAGATAGAAGGTCTGGCCGTACCGGGGCTCACCCTCCTGTGGGATGGAGAAGCCCTGAATCATGGTGCCGTTCTCCCGGTCATACCGCCCGCCGTGGAAGCCGTAGGCCAGCACAGTGGTTTTGTCGTAGTCCAGGTCAAAGCCTACCCGTAGGAAGGGGTTGGGGATTCCAGCCTCCTCATCCTGTGCCGGACCGTAGGGGTCGGTAAATTCATAGACCACCACAGGAACACTGCTCACGTCAGGGGCCGGACCCAGGGCGTTTTGCAGGTAGCTACCGTCGCCGAGGAGGGCCTTGTAGTCCTCCCAGCTTTCGGCGTAGTCCAGGTTGGAACTGCCCCCCTCCTCTCCTTCCATCAAGGTGCCGTTCCAGGCTCCCTCGAAGGAACCGGAGTAGGCCCCTACATGGATTTTATCCTCCAGCTTCTGTCCGTCCACCGTCAGGGTGGGGCGGTTCCAGCCCAGTTCGTTCAGGGAGGAGGCAAAGGGATAGAGAAGGGTAATGGTCTGGTCCTCCTCCGAGGTATTAGTCAGGGTATAGGCGTCAGTAACCAGAATATGGCTGTCATACTGGTACTGCCCGCCCTCCGGGAACCACTCGTTGTACTGCTCCAGCGCCTCCTGCCGCTCCTCCTCCGTCAGCCAGGTCCGGTCCGAAAGCTGCTCCTCATTGCTCTCCCACTGGGGCACCCAGGGGGAAAAATCCAGAGTAATGTCACGCTGAGCGGTAATGCTGTCGTTGGCCTCCCTCAGGGTCAGGGGAAACACCGGCCCGGCATAAGACATGAAAATGGATGCCTCGTCATGGCCGCTGCCTCCGGCGTTAGCCCCTATCCGAAAGATGGGAATGAGTCCGGTAATGCTCCCCACCCCAACCACCAGGATGGCCAGGCAGGCGGCCAGAGCCGTCCACCGCTTCCAGTGGGATTTCTTTTTGGGTCTGTATGTGGCCCCCTCGTCGATTTTTTCGTCGCTCAGTTCGCTCATGGCCTCAAAGAGGCGCTCACTCTTGTCACTCACAGGCTCACTCCTTCCCGCTCCAGGGCCCGGCGCAGCCCGCCCCGCAATCGGAACAGCCGTCCGGCCATCTGCTTTGGGGTGCACCCGCACTGCCCGGCCAGAGCATCCACCCGCTCCCCGTACCAGTAGCGGCGGACAAAGGCCACCCGGTCCTCCCGGCTCAGGGTGTCCAGCCAGCGGTCGATGGCGGCGGCGGTCTCCTTGGCCTCAAACTCTGCCTCAGCGCTCTGAACGGCCGGGACGCAGTCCTCCAGCTCCAGCACCAGCGCCTCCATGCCCTCACCCCGTTTCTGGCTTCGTTTAGCCCGCCAGCGGTCAATGGACAGGTTGCGCACAATCCGGGCCAGATAGGCCCGGAGGGAGCCCGGCCGCTGAGGCGGCATGGTATTCCAGGCCCGGTGCCAGGTGTCGTTGACACACTCCTCCGCGTCCTGGACGCTGTCCAGAATATTCTGGGACAGACTGCGGCACAGTCCGCCGTATTTTTCGTCAGAAACTGTGATGGCCCGCTCGTCCCGCTGCCAATAGAGCTCCACAATGGCGCCGTCCTCCACTGGTGCCTCCCCCTTTCTCGTCCTTGAAGGTCCCTTCACCCTTTCAGACGAAATTAAGCCTGCAATATTGCACTCATTTTATCATGGAGGGCAGAAAAAAACCACCCGGAGCCATAGGCTCCGGGTGGTACCCTTGTTATTCTCCTTCTCCGTGGAGGCAGAACATGGGCCGGGCCTCCTCAAAGAGGTCCACCATGCCGCAGTAGTTGAGAATCTCGTAAGTATCGAGCCACTCCTGCTGCTCCTCGCTCAGCTCCTCTTCCTCCAGGTACTGCCCGTCGGCGGTGACAAAGCCCACCGGGGTGATGGCAGGCAGTTCCTCATACATCTGGGAGAGGAAGTTCATAAATCCGGTCATGGGCAATCCCGCCATCTGAGCGGTGAGTACACCCAGATAGTTGGGGCTGATGACCACATCCTGCTGCTCCTCAATGTCGTAGTTGGCCCAGATGAAGAAGGGGACCGCGTACTGCTGCAGCACCTCCTGCGTGGTGCGCTCGGAGAGCTTCTTGCCGTAGAGCTCCTCATAGAAGGCGTTTTTCAGCGGCGGCTGGTGGTCGCCGAAGAAGACCACCATAGTGGGCTCATCCAGGTTCTGATAATAGGTAATGAGCTCCTTCAGGGCCTCGTCGCTCTCCTTAGCCAGGGCGAAGTACTGCTCCGCCGTACCGTCGGCCGCGGACAGCTCTGTGGGCAGGTCAATGGTGCGCTCCAGATTGTTCCAGCCCTGGGCGTAGCCGCTGTGGTTCTGCATGGTCACATTGAAAATAAAGGTCGTACCTTGTTCCTCCGTGGTCCGGAACAGCATCTCATAGTCAGACAGGTCGGAGATATAGCCCCGCACATACCAGGGGTTGATCACATCCTCCTGATAGAGCTGGTGGTCAAAGTTCATATAGTCGTAGACCACCACCCGGTTCCAGCCGGAGGATTTATAAGGATGGAAGGCCGTCGTCTCGTAGCCCTGGGTCCCGGCCAGAGCCGCCAGGGAGGGCATGTCCTCCTCCACATACAGCTGATAGGCCACAGTATGAGGTGGTTGGAAGAGGCTGGTAAAGCCAGTGAGATACTCAAATTCTACCGTGGCCGTTCCGCCGCCGGTTACCGGGGAGTACATCCAGCCCTTGACGGTGTTCTCCTCCAGGGAGTGAAGGAAAGGTGTGGGATCCTCCGAGGCTTCAAAGCTGTCAAAAATGGAGAAGTCCGCAAAGGACTCATTCATAATGATCACCAGGTTGGTAGGACGGGTCACACTCTCGTCGGTCTCCACCCCCGGGTACTCCTCCATCAGCTCCAGTACCGTCTCCTCTGAGTAGTCCTCCGGCTTCTCCACGGAGCTATAACGCAAGGCTACGGTAAAGTTCAGCAGAAACCCGTTGCGCTGGGTCACCCACTGCTGGGTGAAAATACCCAGAGCCGGGAGCATCCCCGTGCAGAAGAAGGCGTAGCAGTAGCCCACAATGAACAGGGCGGACAGACCGCTCACCGGCAGGGGCAGCCGGGCCCGTTTTTTCTGAGGCGGACACATACACACCAGAGAGAGGTAGGCCACCAGCAGAATGAGCGCCTGGACCATATAGAGGTCCATGGAGTAATCAAAACCCTCCGCCACGTTGGCAGCCGTACGCCAGGCAGTCACATCCGCCGGGAAGAGAATCCGCCCCCGGAAGCGCAGAACGTAGTGGTTAATCAGGCCCACCAGGAACGCCAGGGTCACACCAAGGGCCGCCGCGCGGCGGTTGCGCCCCAGCACCAGGCGAAGAAACACGAACAGGATGTAATACCACACCATGTTCATCAGAATCTGCCAGCCGTACAAATCCTCAAACACATCGTTCTGGTTTAAGATTTCCACCATCCACAGGCAGACCCAGGGTCCCAACAGAAACACAAGACGGGAGCCCCATTTCCCCGGGTGCTCCCTGATGTCGGACACCAGCCTCGGGAAGGTGTCCCCATATAGCAGTCGCTTCATCTTCTATCCTCCAACACGGCACACGCCGTCTTTATTAGAATAGCGTAGCCAGAAAAAAATGCAAGGGCCTCTCACAGAAGTTCATAAATTTTTTAGATTTTCCCTCTTAACCTCAGACGTAAAAATTCCGCAAAGGTTGCACCCTTTCAAAATATTCATTTTTTAATGCATATCCACTTTTGTCCCCGTATGTCCACTTTTAATTTTTTCTTTCCTTTCACCCCGGTTCTTCCCGCTTCTAAAAAACAATTTTCCGCCCTTCTGCCGAAAAAAAGTTTTGCTCCTTGTGAAAATTTCGCATATCTATCTATTGACGATGCATATATCGCTGGGTTATACTCAGAATAACGTCCCAATCCTGTTGGGGCCCATTGAAAAGGAGATTTTACAATGAAAAAGTTTCTTGCTTTGGCTATGGCTCTGGCTATGGTAATGAGCCTGGCCGCCTGCGGCAACGGCTCTTCCAGCTCTGCCGGCACTTCTTCCAGCAACAATTCCTCCGCCTCTCAGAGTGACGCCTCCTCCAGCGGCGACACCAGCAGCACCGGCGAGCTGACCACCATTCAGGAAGGCAAGCTCATCATGAGCACCAACGCCGCTTTCCCTCCCTATGAGATGACCGACGACAACGGCGACGTTGTGGGCATTGACGCCGACATCGCTGCCGCCATTGCTGAGAAGCTGGGCCTGGAGCTGGTCATTGACGACATGGACTTTGACGCCGCTCTTCTGGCTGTTCAGCAGGGCAAGAGCGACATGGTGATGGCTGGCGTTTCCGTGGATCCTGAGCGTGAGGCCGTTATGGACTTCTCCACCAGCTATGCCACCGGCGTGCAGGTTGTTATTGTCAAAGAGGGCTCCGATGTGACCCTGGACAACCTGGGCGAGCAGCTCATCGGCACCCAGCGCGGCACCACCGGCGAGATCTACTGCACCGATGATTACGGCGCCGACCACGTCGCCGCTTACGACAATGGTATCAGCGCCGTGCAGGCTCTGATGAACGACCAGGTCGACTGCGTGGTCATCGACCAGGCTCCCGCTCTGGAGTTTGTGGCCGCCAACCCCGGCCTGACCATTCTGGAGACTGAGTACGCCAACGAGGACTACGCCATCGGCGTGAACAAGGGCAATACCGCTCTGCTGGACGCCATCAACAACGCTCTCGCCGAGCTGACTGCTGACGGCACCATCCAGTCCATCCTGGACAGCTACATCTCCGCGGAGTAATTTTTCCTTCCCACAATAAAACATTCGGAACGGGCGGCGCAAGCCGCCCTTTCCGGCTGTTTTCCGAGTTTGAGAGAGAAGAAGGAGAGCATACATGGAGCAGCTCTTTACGCAGCTTTCCGCCCTGGATCCCGCCGAACTGACATTCTGGCAGGACTTCTTTATGAAGTTCTATCGGGCCTTCGTCTACGAGGACCGCTGGATGCAGTATCTGGACGGTGTGGGCACAACCCTGCTGGCCACCGCCCTGGCTCTGCTGCTGGGCGTGGCCCTTGGTATCCTGGTGGCCGTTGTCCGTACCGCTCACGATCAACAGCGTCCCGGCCAGCGGAATTTCTTCCTGGGCTTTGTCAACCTGATTATGAAGATCTACGTCACCATCATCCGCGGCACTCCTATGGTGCTCCAGCTGATGATCTGGATGTTTGTAGTCTTCACCTGGAGCCGCAACGCCACTGCCGTTGGTATCTTCGGCCTTGGCATTAACTCGGGCGCCTACGTCTCCGAGATTGTACGCGGCGGCTTGATGGCAGTGGACGGCGGCCAGATGGAAGCCGGGCGGAGCCTGGGTCTGAATTATTTTGATACCATGCGTTTCATCGTGATTCCCCAGGCCTTCAAAGCCATTCTGCCCGCTCTGGGCAACGAGTTCATTGTCCTGCTGAAGGACACCTCGCTTTTGAGCGTCATCGCCGGCAAGGAGCTGCTCTATGCCGCCCGCGGCGTTGCCAACCGTACTTATGAGCAGATGTTCCCCCTGGTGGGCGCCGCCATCATCTATCTGGTGTTGGTCATGATCTTCACCTGGCTGCTGGGCAAACTGGAAAGGAGGCTGCGTCAAAGTGATCGACGTTAAGCATCTGAGCAAATCCTTTGGCGACCACCTGGTCCTGGATGACATCTCCGAGCACATTTATCCCGGGGAAAAAGTGGTGGTGATCGGGCCCTCCGGCTCGGGTAAATCCACCTTCCTGCGCTGCCTGAATCTGTTGGAAACCCCCACTAAGGGTTCCATTACCTTTGAGGGAACCGAGATCACCTCCCCCAAGACCAACATTGATCTCATTCGCCGTCAGATGGGCATGGTGTTCCAGCACTTCAACCTCTTCCCCAACATGACCATCCGCCGCAACATTACGCTGGCCCCTGTGCGTACCAAGCTCATGAGCCAGGAGGAGGCGGATGAGACTGCCGTCACCCTGCTCAAGCGGGTGGGGCTGGCAGACAAGGCGGATTCCTACCCCGCCCAGCTCTCCGGCGGTCAGAAGCAGCGTATCGCCATTGTCCGCGCCCTGGCCATGAAGCCCAAGGTCCTGCTCTTTGACGAGCCCACCTCCGCGCTTGACCCTGAGATGGTTGGCGAGGTTCTGGAAGTTATGAAGCAGCTGGCCGAGGAGGGTATGACCATGGTGGTGGTCACCCACGAGATGGGCTTTGCCCGGGAAGTGGGCAGCCGCGTTCTCTTCATGGACGGCGGCCACATTCTGGAGCAGAATGAGCCCCACGCCTTCTTTGCCAATCCCAAAGAGGCCCGTACCAGAGAATTTTTGTCCAAGGTACTTTAAGCAACCGATTGATTTCATTTGAAATCCCCGGGCGCAGCCGCGCCCGGGGATTTTGCATATTCTTATACATTTTCTCCCCCGCCCTTTCTTCCAACAGCGAAGCACCTCTCCTGCGTTGTTCGCTCCTCTTGAGCCCTCTGGCGGTATGTGCTAAAATAAAGTTAAAATTAAGAATGCACCTTTATCTGTTGTGAGCAGATTTGTAGGGCACAAAATTTTTTTGTCCAAAATTAAAATATGTGCAACCAAGCAGCTTTCCAATTCGTTTCATGAGTGTCCAGGCCACAACCAACTGGAATTCTTTCGTGAAATGGAGGAAGCGAACATGGACCAGATTATACGTCGACTCATCCGAACGGCGGTAGAATCCTTTCCTATTGACCCTAAGAAAAAAGCAGAGCTTCTGAATTGGCTCATAAAAGGAAAAACACACGGAGGTGAACATCATGAACTGTGACCGGTGCGGAAAGCCTATTCCAAAGGGAAGCGAAGCTTGCCCCTTCTGTGCGGCTGGAAGAGAAAAAGAGAGCGACGGACTGGCCAGTCTGGTGACCCTGGCCCGGGAAGGAAATCAGGATGCCCTGTCCGCCCTATATGAGAAAACTTACAACGGCGTGTTCTACACCATCAAGTCCATGATTCGGGACGATGATACCGTCCTGGATATTCTTCAGGATACCTACGTCAAGGCCTTTACTCATTTGGACCGTTTTCAGGGCGACACAAAGTTTTCACCCTGGGTGCGGCAGATTGGTGCCAACACGGCCCGGGACTACTTAAAAAAGAAAAAGCCCCTACTCTTTACCGACTTGACCTCCGGCGAGGAACCGGACGCGCCCATTGAGGAACGCTTTGCAGATTTTGACGCTGGAAACCTCCCCGATGAGGTGCTGGACCAGGCAGAGACAACTCGGCTGGTCCGGGAGATCATTGACGGATTGCCCGAGGATCAGCGGGCGGTCATCGGCATGTACTATTATCAGGAGATGCCGGTCAAGGACATTGCCGCTGCCCTGGGGGCGTCGGAGAGCGCCGTGAAGAGCCGCCTGCTGTACGGCCGACGGAAGATTGAGGCCCAGGTCCGGGACCTGGAGAAGAAAGGCACCAAGCTCTACGGTTTGGCTCCCATTCCTTTCCTGCTGTGGCTTATGGGTACGCAGGAGGCCCAGGCGGCCCAGCTGCCCAATGGGCAGATTCTCCAGAATGTGCTGGCAAGCGCCGGTTCATCCGGAGCGGCTGGCACCGGAATTTCCTCTGCGGCCAGTACCGGGACAACGTCCCATGGCGGAGCAGCTGCGGCCACTGGGGCCAAGGCAGCTACCGGCGGCCTTGGGGCGGCCAAGCTGGGGCTCGTTGCTGTTGCCGCTGTAGCGGTGATCGGCGCCGGAGTGTACGGCGTCAGCCACCTGTCTGCCCCCTCCGTCGGAGCAAGCGAGAGTACCAGTTCATCTGTGAGTATCTCGGATAACTCCGCTTCCCTTCCGACTGAGGAGAAGGATCCGGCGGACCAGTCCCTGGAGCAAGCTCTGGAGCAATACCGTCTCATTGTCTCCCAGGCGGACCGCTATTCCTATTCACCCTATCCTGTGACCCCCACCGGCCACTACCACTATGCTCTAGTCCAGCTGGAGACTGACGACCCGGTGCCCACGCTGCTTCTCTCCCAGGAGGGGGACGACTACAGCAACCGGGTGCGGCTGTTCCAGTATGACCCCGAATCCGACCTGGTCATCCAGCCGGAGGAGGCGCTGGAGGAGTACAGCGGAGGCGGCGGCTACGCCTCCGGGCTATCCCTTCAAGGAGATGGGACGGGACTGGGACTATCGGAGATCGCAGGGGGAACCGGAAGTACCGATATGACCCGCATCACCCTCCAGGACGGCTCTTTGGTGCGGGAGAAACAGTGGTCCGGGCGCATGGATGCCTCCGCCCCCGAGAAACCGGATTTCGTCGATATCCCCTGGCACGACATCAGTGATCTCTCCGCTCTGGACAGTTGGACGCCAGAAGCGGGAACGTCCCAGCCGGGCGGCTCGTCTGCCGACAGCAGTATAGAGAATGAACTTCCCACCGATGGAGACCGCATCGTCTTTACCGGCACCGTTGACACTTACAGCTACGAAGAAGTCATTGCCCTTCAGGGCTGTCCCGATCCCAATGCCCCCTGGTCCGACTCCAGCCAGACCTTCCGCCTCATTGTGCTGGATACCCCCCAGGAGATGGAATTGCAATCCAGCGACCCGGTAAGTCCTCCCAGAAGCGGCACCGTAAGCCTCATCTCAGTTGCCTATGCAGAGGGACTGGATCAATATGACGGACAGCACCTGACCTTCAGTATCGACCCCACGGCCACCTATTGGCCCAGTGACACCTCCATGCCTGTGGGACAGCCTGCCACGCGGGACGTCCACATTCTGGAGTAAGGAGGGCTTCTTTATGAACTTCATTGGGAAATTGATGGGAAAGTTTTTTCGGTACCTCATGCTGCTCGGCCTGTTCCTGTTAGGGCTAAATAGTGTGGACGCCTTTTTTCAGGGCCAGGGCAGCCTGCTGGAGCTGTTTGCCACGCTGGCCATGCTGTACCTGGTCTACAAATTTCTGGTCCCCTTGGGAGAGCGCTTTTTGGTCTTCTTCGCCGGGGCGAATCTTACCCCACAGCAGCGGCAGGCCCCGCGGAGACAGGGCGGTGTGGTGGAGCGCTTTGCGGACAGTACCGGCAAGGCGGTAGGCGATTGGCTCTTGGGAAGCAACGCCCCCAAGCCATCCCCCGGTCCGACTCCTTGGGAGATCCAGAACAAGCGGGCCTGGAACCGTCATCAGGCTGAAAAGAGAGAAGCTTTTTACACCTATCAGGCAAACCGGTATCAAGGCACCTATGATGGTTACGTAGCCTCCAACCGGGCCAAGCAGGCCAGAGAGGATGCCAAACACTCCTGACCGCTGCCCGCCATAGGCTCAAAACAAGAGAGGGAATATCAGAAGGGAGAAATACCACATGAGAAAAAAGAACCTGTTATCCCTGGCGCTGGCGTCTGCGCTGCTGCTGACGCTGGCCGCCTGCGGGGAGAAAGCACCAAGCAGCAGCGGCTCGGGGTCCGGGAGCACGTCGGCCTCCGGCTCCCAGACTCAGCAGCCTCAGGTGGTGGAGCTGACAGGAGGAAGCGACCGGGACAGCGCCCAGGACATCCCCCTGGACACGAAGCTGAAGGGCAAAACTGCCCAGGAGGAGACTCAGTGGTTCTCCTTTACCACCGATGAGACAGAAAATGCTACCTACGCCATTACTTCCGTCAATCAGACACTGGAAACCAGCGATTTGAGACTGAGCGTCTATGATGAAGAGGAAAATCAGCTCAACCAGTACCCGCTGGACGCCAGCCAGGGAGGACGGGCTGCTACCTTGCATCTGGACCTGCAGCCTGAGACCACCTATTACGTGAAGGTCTGGGCCGACAAGGGTGATGTCATCTCCTATTCTCTCATTCTCCGCACTCCCGATGGTCAGGAGCCGGAAAACAACATAGCCCAGCCTGGGCCTGAGGCTGCAGAGGGACTTGAGATCTTCGCCGCCACCAACCAAGACGATGCCCAGCTCGTCCCCCTCAACGCCCGGCTGGATGGCAAGGTGAGCCGGGGAGCGCGCCAGTGGTACGCCTTCTCCACCAATTCCGCTGAGAACGCCACCTACCGCCTGACCACCGTCAACATGACCCGTGGGACCAGCGATCTGATTCTGACGGTGGTAGACCAGTACGGAGATATGATGCACCAGTATACCCTGGACGCCAGTCAAAGCGGAAGGGCGGCCACCCTGAACCTGGAGTTGCCCCCTGAAACCACCTACTACGTCCGTCTCGCTGCGGATAAGGGCGATACCATCCAATACTCTCTGACAATCCACGCTCCCGAAGAGGGCGTACAGAGATAACCGGGAAGGGAGAGAAAAAACATGAAAAAGACTGCTGCATGGATGCTGGCCTTAGCGCTGGTTTTGTCCCTGACTGCCTGCGGTGGGGAAACTACACCAGATACTTCGTCCCAGGGAACGGACAGCTCCCAGTCTACACAGGACGTTTCCTCTCAGGAGGTAAGTAAGCCGGACAACGGCTCGCTGACTGTGGTAACCGACGGTCTTGCGTCCATGGGTGAAGCCGCTGAGGTGCTCCGGGGCGGCACCAATCAGAATGACGCGGTGCTGCTGCCCCTGAACACCAAGCTTACCGGAAAGACCACTCAGGATGGCGGCCTGTGGTACGCCTTTACCACCAGCACCACAGAGAACGCTACCTACCGGATCACCACCGTAAATAAAACATTGGATACCGGCGACCTCTGCCTGAACGTTTACGATGCCTATGGTGAGGTCATGCACTCGTATACTCTGAACGCAAATCAGGCGGGACGTGCCTCCACTCTGGATCTGGACCTGCCCGCCAGCACTACCTATTACATTTACATCTGGGCCGATAAGGGGGACCTCATCTCCTATTCTCTCATCATTCGGGACCCTGAGGAGCAGAAGTCCGGCTATTCCACCGCCGGCAGCGTGTCTGAGTCGGTGGGCGCCGTGGCTGGACAGGAGATCCTCGCCGGCACTAACCAGGACGACGGAGGCATGATCCCTCTGGAAACCGAGCTCTCCGGCAAGGTGAGCGACGGCCAGGGCCAGTGGTACGCCTTTACCACCAACTCGGTGGAGAACGCCACCTACGAGGTTACCACAGTAAATAAAACCCCTGGAACCGGAGATTTCTGTCTGCGTGTTTATGATGTGTACGGTGAAACGATGCACGCTTACACACTGAATGCAAATCAGAGCGGAGAGGCGGCCACAGAGAGTCTGGCGCTGTCCCCCGACACCACCTATTTCATCTACGTCTGGGCAGATAAAAAGGACACCATTCAGTATACCCTCAAAATCCACGGTCCAGAGGAACAGAGTACCGCCGGATCGGTTACGGTGGAGGAGGAGCCTCTGGTTTTTGAGACCCCCTTTGAGCTCAACTCTACTCAGGTAATGTTCAAGGCGGAAAGCGACGTCTTCCTGGATGAGGCGGCTGCCAAGGAGGCACTTAAGCCCGTGGCCGAAGTCATCCTTGCCCATCCGGACCATCCCATTCTGCTGGCCGGTACCACAGCCACTGACGGAGATCAGCAGGATCGAGTGGATCTGTCCAACCGCCGGGCTGCGGCGGTCAAAAACCTTCTGGTCAGCGCCTTCGGTGTTCCCGAGAACCAGCTGACCACCATCGGCCTTGGCTTTGAAGCCGATCCCTTTGTCCGGGGCCAGGATCGGGATGCCAACGGCAAATTTGTGGAGAGCGAGGGTGCCAAAAACCGGCGGGTCATCGTCATGGACGCCAACGATCCCATTGCGCAGGAACTGCTGAACGCGTAACAGAAATCAAAACCAGATAGAACTACAGCGGCAAGCCATTTAAAATATGGCTTGCCGCTGTTTCATCCCGCTCCAAATCTCCATCTATAACATTAAGCCCCATAGGTACACATTGTGTACCTATGGGGCTTATCCTGCAGGGCCCAGCCTGTGGATGCCGGCCTTCTTTTAAATCCGAAGGATGCGAATTAGTAGTTCTCAGCCTTGAGCTGGAAGTAATCCTTGGGGTGGGCGCACACAGGGCACACCTCGGGGGCCTGCTTGCCCACGTGGATGTGGCCGCAGTTGCTGCACTGCCAGATCATGTCGCCGTCGCGGGAGAACACAAGGCCGCCCTCCACATTGGCCAGCAGCTTCAGGTAGCGCTCCTCGTGCTCCTTCTCGATCTTGGCCACTTCCTCGAACAGGAAGGCGATGTGGTCAAAGCCCTCCTCCTTGGCCTCCTTGGCCATGGTGGAGTACATGTCGGTCCACTCGTAGTTCTCGCCCTCGGCGGCAGCCTTCAGGTTCTCGGCGGTGGTGCCGATGCCGTTCAGCAGCTTGAACCAAATCTCAGCGTGCTCCTTCTCGTTGGCGGCAGTCTCCTCAAAAATCTTGGAGATCTGGACATAGCCGTCCTTCTTGGCCTTGGAGGCAAAGTAGGTGTACTTGTTGCGGGCCTGGGACTCGCCGGCAAACGCGGTCCACAGATTGGCTTCGGTCTTGCTTCCCTTCAGTTCAGGCATAATTTAGTCCTCCTCATTTGTATTAAATAGTAATAATTATCATTAACTGTATTTAAAGGATATCATAGCTTTATCGCTTTGTCAATCATTTTCTTCCTTTCTTTTCTTAAGTTTTTTTGAACTCCAAACACGCAAATCTTCTCATTTTTATGGTGCAGTACTCAAGCATACCTTGATTTCAAAGCCGCCCGTTCCGGGCCGATTTTGCACGCGGCTTCTGGTCTCCAGATCATTGAAGTGCCACCACTCTGAGGAGAGGGGCGTCAGTCCCGCGCCGGTACAATAGCGCTGCAGGCCAAGCGCCGGTTCGTTCATACCTGAAGCCAGCTTTGCCGACTTCCACGCGGTGTTGGAATTGACAGACACCGGCGCAGTAAAGGTAGCTGCTGCCATACTCAGCTCGTGCATCTGGGTGGGCATTTCATAGAGGGAATAGTCTGTCACCTGCAGATAGGAGCAGCTCCCACACTGCTTTACCTCCGTCTCCCACACCTTGCCCAGGCTCACGTCGATGGCAAAGCCCTTTTGGTGGTTGGAGTAGCCGTTGGAAATAAACCAGGTCCGGCTCCAGGGCGGATCGCTCACCCCTGCCTTCACCTCCGGGTCCTTCTCCGCCATCTTGCTCACTGCATCCCGCACTGCCTTCTGGGTGCTGTACGGCCGGTAGCCCTCATAGAGCACCAGGGTATTTCCCTCCTCCAGGGCCGCCCGCTGGGCCTGGGCAATTTTCTGCGCCATGGAGTAGAGCACCGGCATTTTGTACTCCTCCCGCCCCAGCCGCTCGTTATAGCTTTTGCCGGAATAGAAGGCTTTCCCCGTAATGCCGGGAATGGTTTTCCCGCTGGTACGGTAGAGAGAGCTGAAGCTGTTGGTGGCGTGGTACACCATGGAGGGAATGACATCGGGCAGATTGATCATGCAGTACCGGTGCTCCACCCAGCCGGTCCCCTGCTCACACCGTACACGCCACCAGTCCTTCTGCTCCTCCAAAATAGTAAAGGGTGTGCCCGGTTCCAGCACGGCCATGGCCCCGGCAAAGGGGTCGGGCGCCGGTTCCGGCTGGGGAGGCTGGGTCTGGGGCTGAGCCGCTCCCCCGCTCTGGGATGCGCCGGCCTGTACTGCCGTGCTCTCCTGGTTTGCCTCCCCGGATCCGGATGGATTCTGCTCCGGTCGGGCTCCCTCCGATGCCGTGCCCTCCTGTCCAGAAGACGTTTCAGAGGGACCAACTTCTGCGCCCTCCTCCCCTGTCTGCTCGTTCGGAGCGGTTCCGTCAGGTTCGCTTTCCTCTGGCTGGGCAGAGCCACCGGCATTCTCCCCCAGCGCAGGCTCCGGTTCCGGTGTAGGCTCCGGTTCCGGCTTCGGCATCAAATCGGGGCGAATTTCCCACAAGCCCAATTCCACCGAAGTGTACCCCGTGGCCCCCCGCACCGGAAGCTCCAGTCCTCCGTGGTTCTCCGGCCGAAACTCCGTGTCCAGCTCATGATCAGACTCCCACACCAGGGTATCCGCAGGTGTCTGAGGCTGCTTCTCCGGTGTCGGGTCCATCTCAGGTGGGGACTCCTCTTCCTTGGAACCATCAGGCGCGGGATCGGGCGGTGCGGAAGCACTTCCCGGCAGCCCGCCGGAGGACACATCTTCTCCAGGCTGGCTGCCCGGTCCGCAGGAGCACAGAGCAAACAGCATGGCTCCCGCCAGCAGAAGGGCGGTCAGATTCCGTGTCATTGGTCTACCTCCGTTTCACAGCAGCGGTGGACACCTCTCATCGCCCTCCATTATAACTTGCCCCAATTCCGTCGGCAAGCGCTTTTCTTTCTTTTCCCAGGACTTGACTTTTTTCCCTATTTGCGATTTCATTTAAGGTAAGGAGATTTATAAAAAGGAGATGGGTTATTGTGAAATCAGCCTCCGCGAACGTCAAGCTCACTTCCGCTCTGCTCGCCCTGCTGCTTCTTCTGAGCACCTTCCCCGCCTCCGCAGCCCAGCCCCAGGAACCCAATATCCACGCTGAAAGCGCCATTGTCATCGACTATGACACAGGTGAAACCATCTACGCCAAGGACGCCGATTCCCTGCGTGTCCCCGCCTCCATGACCAAGATTATGACTGCCTACATCATCTTTGAAGAACTGGAGGCGGGCAGCTTCACTCTGGATACCATGGTACCTATCAGCGCCGAAAACGCCAAAAAGTCCCGGGATCCCAGCTACCCCGCCATGGTAGCCCTTCCCTCCGGCGGACAGGTCAGCGTGGAGACACTGTTGAAGCTCATTCTTATCCCCTCCGCCAGCGCCAGTTGCATCGTCATGGCCGAGTTTATCTCCGGCAGTGAGGAGGCCTTTGTAGCCCGGATGAACCAGACCGCTCAGCGTCTGGGTATGGTGGGCGAGTACGAAAACTGCCACGGTGCCTTTCCCCACTACCTCACCGCCCGCTCGGTGGCCATCCTGATCCGTGAATTCATCGACCGGTTCCCCCAGATTCTGGAGTATACTTCCCTCCCCTCCGTCAAATTCAACGGTAAAACCTACGCCAACACCAACAAGCTGCTCACCGACTACGCCTACGAGGGCTGTGACGGCTTCAAGACCGGAACCATTCCCGAGGCTGGCTATTGTCTGTCTGCCACTGCGGTCCGAGATGGACGGCGGATCATCGCAGTTATCATGAAGTCGGATAACGACACTCACCGCCATACTGATGCTGCCGCCATCCTGGATTACGGATTCCAGTGGCTGGATCAGAACTCCTTTTACTTTGACGACATCGCCGGTCACTGGGCCAGACCCAGCATTGAACGGCTGGCCGACAGCGGAGTAGCCCTTCACACCCGCGGCGGCGACTTCCGCCCCAACACCCCCATCACCCGGGCGGAATTCACCGCTATGCTGGTCTCTGCCCTGGGACCCAGAGGGGCGCTGGATGAACTGTCGTTGGGCGAAACCCCTGCTTTCACCGATTTGGAGGACTGCTGGGCCCAGGCTGAAATCCTCCGGGCCGCCTCGCTGGGCATCGTTGCCGGTACTGGGGAAGACAGGTTTACCCCGGATGCCCCCATCAGCCGGGAACAGGCCATGGTCATGCTGAATTATGCCCTCCAGCTGCCCGAGGCAGAGGGGCCCGCCTTTGCGGACAGTGCCAACATCTCTCCCTGGGCACAGCAGGCTGTGGACAACATCACTGCTCTGGGGCTCTTTGCTGGTGACAACGCCGGTCTCCTTCATCCCGGCGGACAGCTCACCCGGGGAGAGGCGGCCGCCGTCTTCTGTCAGGTTCTTGATTTATTGTAAGTGTAACTCAAAAGCAAAAAGGAGGCGTCTCTGTGAGAGACGCCTCCTTTTTATCCATTCATAGATGACAGGTTATTCACCTTTACACACGCTTCCACACCGCGCCGCCGGGCACGTCGGTCACCTCAATGCCCTGCTGCTTCAGCTCGTCGCGGATACGGTCGGCCTCGGCAAAGTTCTTGGCCTTCTTGGCCTCGCCTCTGGCCAGAACCAGGGCGTCGATGGCAGCATCGCCCTCGCCGATCACAGTGTAGCCTCCGGCAGACTGAGCGGTCTTGGCCTTGGCCTGCTCCTGGCGGAGCTGGGCCGCCTTGTCCAGCAGAGAGAGGGACAGAACCTGGTCAAAGCTGTCCAGAATGGCCAGCTTGGTGGCCCCGTTGGTCTTGGCCTTCAGGGCATCATAGAGGGCGGTCACGCCCATGGAGGTGTTCAGGTCATTACCCACCTGCTGGGTGAACTTGGCCTTGTACTCCTCCAGCACAGCCTGGTCCACCTCCCCGTCCTCGGGGTTCAGCGCGGCAATCTTGGCAATCAGCTTCTGATAGGCGCCCGCGGCGTTGTCCAGGTTCTCCCAGGAAAAGACCAGACCCTTGCGGTAGTGGCTCTGCAGGCAGAAGAAACGGTAAGCCAGGGGATCGTAGCCCTTCTCCTCCAGCAGGGAGACAGTGAGGAATTCACCCTTGGACTTGGACATCTTGCCCGTGGTGGTATTCAGGTGGTGGACATGGAACCACTGCTTGCACCAGGGGTGGCCCAGATAGGACTCCGACTGGGCAATCTCGTTGGTGTGGTGGGGGAAAGCGTTGTCAATGCCGCCGCAGTGGAGGTCCAGGTACTCTCCGTTGTACTTCAGGGAAATACCGGAGCACTCAATGTGCCAGCCGGGATAGCCCACGCCCCAGGGAGAATCCCACTTCAGAGCCTGGTCCTCAAACTTGGACTTGGTGAACCAGAGGACAAAGTCGTTCTTGTTGCGCTTGTTGGTGTCCTCCTCTACGCCCTCCCGGACGCCCACGGCCAGATCCTCCTCGTCGTGGTCATTAAAGACATAGTAACGATCCAGCTTGGAGGAGTCGAAATACACGTTTCCTCCGGCCACATAGGCGTAGCCCTTGTCCAGCAGGCCGGTGACGATCTTGATATACTCGTCGATGCAGCCGGTGGCGGGCTGGACGGTGTCGGGGCGGCGGATGTTCAGCTTGCGGCAGTCCTCAAAAAAGGCGTCGGTATAGAACTGGGCGATCTCCATTACCGTCTTGTGCTCCCGCTTGGCACCCTTGAGCATCTTATCCTCGCCGGTGTCCGCGTCGGAAGCCAGATGGCCCACGTCGGTGATGTTCATGACCCGGTTGACGTCATAGCCCACATAGCGCAGGAATTTCTCCAGCACGTCCTCCATGATGTAGGAGCGGAGGTTACCGATGTGAGCAAAATGATACACCGTGGGGCCGCAGGTATACATCTCCACGTGGCCGGGGGTATGGGTCTGGAACTCTTCCTTCTTATGGGTAGCGGAATTATAAAGCAGCATAGTGTTCTTCTCCCTTATTTGAACATTTTATTCTTCTGTTTGTATGGGACGTTCTGAGGCAGACAGGCCTTTCCCGGCCATGAACTGCTCATCCAGCAGGCGCTCCACCAGCTCCAGCCGGGCGGACAGAGCGGAGAGCTTCTCCAGCGTGGGGTTTTCCACGCTGGTCTGGTCCACGTCGTCGGCGTAGTGGGTGGTGCGTCCGGCAATGCGGACAATCTGGGCGGGAATGCCCACGGCGGTGGCATCGGGGGGCACCTCGGTGAGCACCACCGCGTTGGCGGCAATGCGGGCGTTGTCCCCCACTTTAAAGGGGCCCAGCACCTTGGCTCCGCAACTCAGCAGCACGTTGTTGCCAATGGTGGGGTGGCGCTTGCCGTGGTCCTTGCCCGTGCCGCCCAGGGTGACGCCATGGTAGATGAGGCAGTCATCTCCCACCTCGGCGGTCTCGCCGATGACAATGCCCATGCCGTGGTCAATGACCAGGCGGCGGCCGATTTTGGCTCCGGGGTGAATCTCAATTCCCGTCCAGAAGCGGCTCCACTGGGAGACAAACCGGGCCAAAAACTTGCAGTGGTGACAGTATAGCCAGTGGGCCAGCCGGTGATACAGCACGGCGTGGACACCCTGGTACAGCAAAAAGATTTCCAGCTTGGAGCGGGCCGCCGGATCCCGGCGCTGGTAGGCCCCCAACAGCTCGCTGAGTGATTTGAACATGGCTCCTCCTTCTTCCGGTCAGACTGGGTTGACAAGGCCCTGCACCGGTTTGAAGGGGATCAAAAAAACCTCCCATGCCCGGCACAGGCATAAGAGGCGACAAAATCGCGGTTCCACTCTCATTTTTCACTCATCCGGCCAATATCGGGGCCGAACCGGGCGGCATTACCCGCCGCGCTCCCGGACGCACTTCACATCCCGCCGCCGCAGGCCCCCTTTCAGCCGGTGAAGGGCCCTCTCTGTTCTTTGACGTGGATGCTACTCTTCCGTTCCTCGCGCTTACAGGACATTATATTATCATCCCCCGGCCCAGGTGTCAAGTCCAAGCCCCCTTTCCCCGGCTTTTTTGCCCGGATCTGCCCCTGTCAACCTGAGGTTGACAAACTTCCAGCTTCTTTTTCTTGTGTTTGGACCCCATCTTTGGTATCTTGGTGACAGAAAAAGGAAGCGGCTGCGCTTCCATAAGGAGGCTGCCCATGGAATTATATGAGCGCATTTCTCTGGCCCGGAAGAAGGCCGGACTGTCCCAGGAGCAGCTGGGAGAAAAGCTGGGCGTATCCCGCCAGGCGGTAAGTAAATGGGAAAGCGGCCAGACCAACCCGGACGTGGCCTACATCACCGAGATGTGCCGGCTGTTCGGCGTCTCTGCCGACTGGCTGCTGCTGGGGGAGGAACACGCCGACGAACGGCCACCTGCCCTGTGCCCCAGCTGCGGCGGAATCGTCACCCCAATGGACAAATTCTGTCCCGCCTGCGGATTTAACCTGCAGGGCAAATCGGAGTGCGGCTATACGCTCCTGCTCACGCCCTGCGAGTGGGTCCGCCCTGTGGACGAGCTGAAGAAGCTCTCCCGCACCGGCTATTTTGATGAGGACTCTCCCCTGGCACACCCCCTCAACACCCTGGAGGCGGAGGCTTTGACGGACGAAGCTCCCATCATCCTGGGTCATGGGCTATCGCCCCACCAGGTGGACAAGATTCTGGAGGCGATCGCCGGCTCCTATGAAGGCTACTTCTTCTTTTATCCGGACGTGGCTGGGGACACGCCGGAGGAGCTGCTGGAACAGACCTCTCTTTCCCATCGCCAGCTAAAGCTTACCTCGGACCGCAAGCCTCTCTCCTTCTGGGGCATGGTGGGAGCTGTGGTGGTGGGCATTATCCTCACCGTCCTGGTTTTGTCCCTCCTGTGAGGCGCCGGGCTTTGTGGACGGACCTTCTGCTGTGTGCAGGGACCGCAGGATTTTACATCGTCAACCGCCTCTGGCTGCGCCACGTGACCGCTGGTTTCGTCCAGTGGTTTCTGGTGTGCTACGCCAACGACCTCTTTGCCGGACTCTTTCTGGCCGCCTGGGCGGATCTGCTGCTGCGGCTGGGCCGTCTTCCCCCCATCCGCTCCTGGAGGCAGACGGTTCCCCTGCTGCTGGCCTGCGGCTTTGTGTGGGAGATACTGGCACCTCTGTGGAAGGCGGGAGCCATCTTTGACCCCTGGGATTTTCTGGCTTATCAGGCAGGCGCGCTGGGCTACCTGTGGGTCCGCCGCAGGCTGGCCGGAACATAAAAAATCCTCTCTTCCAAAGAAGAGAGGATTTTTTATGTAACCTTAAGCCGTCTTTTTGGGCCGGTAGCAGAACCACATGAGCGCACCCAGGGCCGCGCCGCCCAGCACGTTGCCGATGGTAACAGGCACCAGGTTTTTCACCAGGAAATTGCCCCAGGTGAGGGCGGACAGGTCCACACCCATCTCAGCAGCCAGCTGAGCGTAGGCAGGCACGCTCTTGGCCAGCAGACCGGCGGGGATGTAGTACATGTTGGCCACACAGTGCTCAAAGCCGCAGATGACGAAGTAGCAGACCGGCAGGAACGCGCCCATAATCCGGCTGGCGTTGTCCTTGCCCGACATAGCCAGCATAACGCCCAGGCACACCAGGAGGTTACAGAAGAAGCCCAGCACCAGGGCGTTCTGGAAAGGCAGCGCACACTTGCCCGCAGCCAGCTTCATGGTGAACACAGCCAGCTGCCCATTGGAGTAGTTCATCTGGCCGAAGAAGGCACAGCCCGCAGCCACCAGAAAAGAACCAACAAAGTTCGCCAGGTAAACAATCACCCAGTTGCGCAGCATCCCCAGAACAGAGCAGCGCCGGTCCAGAACCGAAATGGTGATGAGGCTGTTGCCGGTAAAGAGCTCCGTTCCGGTCATAACCACCATGCCCAGGCCGAAGGGAAACAGCAGGCCGCAAATGGTCCGGGCCGTCCAGGTGTCCGCGATGCCGTAGATGGCGGTGTTGGTGGCTGCACTGCCCAGAGCGATAAGCGCACCGGCCAGAATACCCAGCAGCACCAGGACAACCGTGGGCTTTCTGGTTTTGTCCGCTCCAGCCGCAGCGTATGCGGCGGTCACTTCAGCAGGAGAATAAAACTGATTCTGATTCATGATATCCTTCCTCTTTCCTCTCCAAATAGTTTCTCGGTTCAGATGTCCCAGTCCTTGCGGTCAAAGCGACTGTAATATTCCTTGGTCAGGTCAATAAAGGTGCGGGCGGCCGGAGACAAGAATCCGTTCTTTTTATAAACCACCGCCATGGGACAGGTAAGCGGCGGGTCGCCGATGGTAAAGCAGGCCAGCCGGTCCAGATAGGGCGTACGGGAAATACCGCTCTCCTGGAGGAAGGCAAAGCCCATGTTTTCGGCCACCAGGTTAATGGCCGTGGTGTTGTTGGTGGTGATGAGAATGTTCTGGGGCTCCACGTTATGGACGGAAAAGGTGTTGCGCAGCAGTTTGCTCAGCCGCCAATCCGGCGGCAGCATGATGATCCGCTCATGCTCCAGAAGGCGCAGATCCGGGAAGGGCTGCGGGTCTTCGTAGCTGCTGTGGCTCTCCCGCACTAAGGGGTGCATCCGGCTTCCAATGAGAAATACATGCTCCCGCATGACCAGCTCATAGGTCAGGTCCGTCAGGTCACCGGGAATGTGCATGATACAGAAGTCGGTGACGCTGCCCGCCGCCAGATCCGCCAGGTCGGGCACCGGCGCCTCATGCAGCACCACCTGCACATCCGGGTACTCCTTGGTAAACCTAGGCAGCACATCCGGCAGCAGCGTGGACCCCCGCCAGGGAGACACGCCGATGTGGAGCATGGGCCGCTTCTTGTTCTGCAGATCCCGCAGGTCACTGACCAGTTGCCGATCCAAATAGTCCTGCCGCTCCAGGTACGCGTGGAAGACCTCGCCCGCCGGGGTGAGGCGCAGCGGGGTGTGGGAGCGGTCCAGCAGCACCACGCCCAGATTGGACTCCAGCTTGGCCAGATACTGACTGAGGTAAGGCTGGGAGAGATACAGGTGCTCCGCCGCCCGGGAGATACTCCGTTCCTTGACGATGGTCAGGAAATATTCCGGGTTCTTTACAAACATGGAGAACACCCCCATAACCAATTGATTATAATGATTATATCATAATTTCAGAATGGAAAACAGTGGCTGATCTCCCTCCTCGCCCTTTTCCGCTTTAAAAAACAAACTTTTTTCCCAAATGTCAAACATTTTGCGCTGCTTCCCCAAACTCCGTCCTCTTTCCCTATAAATTGTTTTTCTTCCCCATAATTCGACAAATTTCGCACGCGCCCTGTGCTATGCTCAAACGGAAAGGGGCGCTTATCATGGGAGCCACAGAAAATCTGGCCAAAAATCTACGGGCCCTGCGGGCCATTCAGGGCTGCTCGCTGGTCCACTACGCCAAGCTGCTCAACATCTCCAAGTCTACCCTCCAGGAAATTGAGCACGGCCATCCGCCCCATCTGGACACAGTGGAATGCATTGCACGGAGTCTGAACATCCCCGTCTCCATTCTGCTCTCAGACGCCTTCTCCCCGGATCAGAACGACCACGCCATCCAGCTGCTGCTGAAGCTGGACTGGTACTCCTCTTGGGAGCCCCAGGACCGGGAGGAGCTGCTCTCTCTGTGCTGTCAGATTGTCCGGCTGCTGAATAAATACCCACCGGCGCGCTCCATCCCCTCTGCTCCAAACAGCTGATGTTCAGGATTTTCTTTATCCACCGGCGCTTCCATCCCATCCCTTTTCCAACAAAAAAGAGTGTCCGCATCCCTGCGGACACTCTTTTTCGATTTTTAGCCCAGGTAGGCCTTTTTCACCTGCTCATTGACCAGCAGCTCCCGGCCTGTGCCGGACAGAGTGAGATTGCCGGTCTCCAGCACATAGCCGATGTCGGCAATACGCAGAGCCATGTTGGCGTTCTGCTCGATAAGCAGAACGGTGACTCCCTGCTGGTTGATCTCCTGAATAATCTCAAAGATTCCCTTTACCACCAGAGGCGCCAGACCCAGGGAAGGCTCATCCATCATAATAATCTTGGGACGGGACATGAGGGCACGGCCCACAGCCAGCATCTGCTGCTCACCGCCGGACAGCGTACCCGCAGCCTGCCAGGAGCGCTCTTTCAATCGAGGGAAGAGCTCATAGACCCAGGCCAGATCGTCCTCAATGCTGTCCCGGCGCAGATAGGCGCCGATCTTCAGGTTCTCCAGCACGGTCAGGTCAGGAAATACCCGCCGTCCTTCCGGAACCAGCGTAATTCCCTTGGACACAATCCGGTCCGAGGAGAGGCCAGTGATGTCCTCACCCTGCAGGTGGATACGGCCGTGGGAGGGCTTGACCAGTCCCGCAATGGTTCGCAGTGTGGTGGATTTACCCGCTCCGTTGGCCCCGATGAGGGTGACTATCTTCCGCTCAGGCACCTCAAAGGTGATTCCCTTTACAGCCTCGATGCCGCCGTAGCTGACCTTCAAATCATCAATCTTCAGCATCGTCTGCCACCCCCAAATACGCCTCGATGACCCGAGGATTGTTCTGTACCTCGCCCGGCGTTCCCTGGGCGATGAGTTTTCCGAAGTCCAGGACGTAAATGCGCTCAGAGATCTGCATGACCAGATCCATATGGTGCTCGATCATCAGCACGGTGAGCTTGAACTCATCCCGGATGCGTTTGATAAAGTCGGTCAGCTCCTGGGTCTCCTGGGGGTTCATGCCCGCCGCAGGCTCGTCCAACAGAAGAAGCTTGGGATGGGTGGCCAGTGCCCGTGCAATCTCCAGATGCCGCTGCTGGCCGTAGGGCAGCGAAGTGGACAGCTCATCCTTGACATGGGCCAGACCCAAAAGTTCCAGAAGCTCCATGGCCTCCCGGGTCTGCTCCGCCTCCTCCTTGGCATTGAGCCGGAAAGTAGCGGAAAACAGGTTGCTGCTGCGGCGGCAGTGCATGGCGATCCGCACGTTGTCCAGCACGCTCTGCTCCTTCCAGAGACGGATGTTCTGGAAGGTACGGGCCATGCCCAGCTGGGTAATTTTGTCCGGTGTAGGCGCCAGAACCTGGGTATATTTCCCGTTATTCTGCCCCTGATAGAGCTTTTTCATTTTGCCCCGGGGGTGGTTTTCAATGATTTTCTTCCCATCAAACCAGACACAGCCGTTGGTGGGCTGGTACACGCCGGTGATGACATTGAAGGCAGTGGTCTTACCGGCTCCGTTGGGACCGATGAGGGAGACGATCTCCCCCTTGTTGACCTCCAGGGACAGGTTATCCACGGCCACCACGCCGCCAAACTGCATGGTGGCGTTTTCGACCCGCAGCACATTCTCACTCATTGGTCTTCGCCTCCTTCGCGCTGAGCTTTTTCCGCCGCTTAAAGAGATCGGGCAGTTCCTTGGTGCCCATGAGGCCCCGGCGGAAGAACAGCACAATCACCATGATAAAGATGGAGAAGACCACCATGCGGAAGCCGGGGGCCAGCAGCTTCAGGCCGCCGATGTTGTTGGCGCTCTCGTCCAGGAAACGCAGCCACCACTCGCTGCACCCCACAAAGAGGAAGGTACCAATGAGGGAGCCGGTGATGGATCCAATGCCGCCGATGACCACAATGAGCAGAATCTCATAGGTCATGGAGACTGTAAAGCTCTTTGCCTGGACACTGGCCATATACATGGCCATCAGCCCGCCGCCGAAGCCGGCAAAGAAGGAGCTGATAATAAAGGACATCATCTTGTGCTTGGCCAGGTTGATTCCCATGGCCTCGGCGGCGATCTCATCGTCCCGGATGGCCTTGAAGGCCCGGCCATAGGTGGAGTTCACCAGCAGCACAATGACCGCGATGCACAGTCCTGCCACAATCACATAGGCGTAAAGGCTATCAAAGGAGGCGTACTGGCGCAGGGTATTGGAGCCGTTGGTGAGCGGAGCGAAGCCTTCATACTGGATGAAGGTACGGATAATCTCCGCAAATCCCAGGGTGGCAATGGCCAGATAGTCGCTCTTGAGGCGCAGCACAGGCAGGCCGATAAGCCAGGCCAGGAAAGCCGCGACCAGTCCGGCGATGATTAGGGTAATCATCATACCGATGACGGTTCCCACCGTGTCTCCAAACAGTTTTCCAAAGATCTCAGGGATGGAGAACTGAACGATGCCGCCGTCATAGTACTGATACACTCCGGCCCGCTTGGCCACTGGGATGGACAAAATCGCGTAAGTATAGGCACCCACCAGCATAAATCCGGCGTGGCCCAGAGAAAACAGACCGGTAAAGCCATTGAGCAAGTTCATGGACACGGCAATCAAACCATACACCGCCGTCTTTTTCAACACCGGCACCAGCATGGACATGCCCTTTACATTGCTTCCCACAGACTCTGCCACCACCGACAGCGCCGCAAACACGGCGATGGTAGCCACGGTAATGAGAAGGGTGCGCACATTACTTTGTTTCTTGATCATCGCTTACACCTTCTCTTCCAGATTCTCACCGAACAGACCGGTGGGCTTGACGCACAGCACCACAATCAGCAGCGCAAAGGTAAAGGCGTCGCTGAAGGTGGACCAGCCAAGGCTGCGGATAATGTTTTCGCAGATACCGATAATAAAGGCACCCACCACCGCGCCGGGGATGGAGCCAATGCCGCCGAACACAGCCGCCACAAAGGCCTTCAGGCCGGGCATCATGCCGACGGTTGGCGACACGGTGGAGTAGTTGGTGAAAAACAGCATGGATCCCACCGCAGCCAGGAAGGAGCCGATGACGAAGGTGGCCGAAATCACCCGGTCAATCTTGATGCCCATGAGCCGGGCCGCCTCAAAGTCCTTGGCGGCCGCCCGCATGGCCAGACCCACCTTGGTGCGCTTGGTCAGGAAAACCAGCATCCAGATGAGAATCACCGCCAGGAAGGGGGTAATAATCGTGACTACCTTGGTCTCCACGCCGGCGACCATGACCTTCTCGGAAATCCAGGGCAGGCTGGGATACTGCTGCGCCTGGCCGCCGGTGACATACCACATCAGATTCTGCAACAGGTAGCTGACACCGATGGCGGAAATCATCACGCTCATCCGGGGTGCGGATCGCAGGGGCTTATAGGCCACCCGCTCCACGGTAAAGCCCAGCAGGACCGTTACCAGGATGGTGAAGGGAATGGCCAGATACAGCGGCATGGCGGTGATGGCATAAAACATCACGAAGCCGGCCACAGTAAAGATGTCGCCGTGGGCGAAGTTAATCAGCCGCAGAATGCCGTAAACCATGGTGTAGCCCAGGGCAATCAGGGCGTACTGTCCTCCCGCGGAGATACCCGAAAGCAGGGTTGGCAGGATTTTTTGGATCAGTTCCATTGTTCGCTCTCCTCTATACCTCTCTATCCCTCAGCTTGTGCCGATCGGAAAGGCAGCACTCAGGGTACTGCTTTTCAGACCGGCGCAACAGGTAGGGGAAAGAAAGCCCGGCGAGGGTTTCCCCTCGCCGTGGCCTTCTTTTCTAGCTTACCTTAAGTTAATCAGCAAGGCCCTGCTCCTTCACGGAGTAGAAGGTGCCGTTCTCGGTGTCCACGCCCTTGATGAAGATGATGTTCTTATCCACATCGCCCTCTTCGTCAAAGACCACGTCGCCGGTGACGCCGGTGTAGGAAACACCAGCCAGAGCCTGGCAGATAGCCTCGCCGTCGGTGCTGCCGGCGGCCTTGATGGCCTCCAGGGCCACCATGTAGGCGTCATAGCCCAGAGCGGAAACGGCGGAGACAGTATCGGTACCGCCATTGTTGTTCAGCTTGTCGCTGTTGGCATTAAGCCACTCCTTGAAGCCGGTCATGAACTGAGCGGCCTGCTCAGAGGCACCCTCGTCATAGAAGGTGGAAAAATACACGTCAGCGCCGGACTTAGTGGCAGCCTGCAGAATAACGGCGTCGTCCCAGGTGTCGCCGGCGATGAGGGGGATGCCGGCAGAGGCGGCCTGGTCAATGAGCAGAGAGGCCACGGTGGTGGAGCTGGGCGCGAAGATAACGTCAGCGTTGGCTGCCTTGGCCGCGTTGACAAAGCCGGACATATCGGTGTTGCCGGCGGGGTTCTGGTCGGCCACTACGGTGCCGCCCAGGCGCTCAAACTCCTGAGTGAAGTACTCGCCCAGACCCACGGAGTAGTCATCACCCAGCTCGGTGAACACGTAGGCCACATCGGCGCCAAACTCATCCACTGCCAGGTTGGCCAGCACGCTGCCCTGGAAGGGATCCAGGTAGCACACACGGAAGTAATAGGGATTGCCCAGGGTCACGCCGGGGTTAGTGCAGGAGCAGCCAATGGCGGGGATGCCGGCATCCTCAAAAATGGGAGCAGCAGCCATGGACACACCGGAACCATAGGAACCCAGAGCGATGGACACGCCCTCCTGAACCAGCTGCTGAGCAGCGGAAACACCCTTGTCGTTCTCAGACTGGTTATCCACGGCCACCAGCTCTACCTTATACTCCTCGCCGCCGATTTCCACGGTAGGCGCCACAGAGTTGGCGTATTCAATGCCCAGAATTTCCTTCTTGCCGCCGGCACCGTTGGCACCGGAGGAGGGCTCATAAATACCCACTTTTACAACCTTCTCGCCGGAACCGCCGGAGGCAGAGCCGTCCGAACCACCGGAATTGGAGTTGCCACAGCCGGCCAGAGTACCCAGGACCAGCACGCAGGACATGGCAAGCGCAAGGATTCGCTTCATTCTTGTTTCCTCCCATTTCTGCTCCGGTTCAGCCGGAGCTTGTTCTTATTTTGCGGACAGATGTCCACGTAGCAAGTTCGAGGTTTATTATAGCAAAGCGTTTTCTTAAATGCAAGAAAAACTGGCAAAAAAATTCATTTCCTTTGCGCAGAATTTTGTCAACTTTCCCGTCCCCTTTTTCTCCGGTTTCGGTGATTCCTGATTGACATCCCCTTCCAAGTTTCGTATTCTAATGTAATGTATGTTAACGGTACAAGCTCCGTACTGTTTCCGGTGTACTGTCTTGATACACCACAAGATAGGGAGGTTTTCATCATGAGTCAAACCAACAACAGCGGAACTTCCATTCCCCAAAGCGAAGTTACCCGTGTCAAGGGACTGGGCTTTCTGTGGGACAAGCGTACCCCTGATAAATTCAATGGCCGCGTGATTACGCGCAATGGAAAGATTACTGCCAAGGAGTGCGCTGCCATTGCCCAGGCTGCCGAGCGCTTCGGCAGCGGTGAGGTCACGCTTACCACCCGTATGACCATGGAAATCCAGGGTGTCCCCTTTGAGAATATTGAGCCCATGCGGGAGTTCCTCCGCCAGGAAGCCGGTCTGGAGACCGGCGGAACCGGCGCCAAGGTCCGCCCTGTGGTCTCCTGTAAGGGTACCACCTGCCAGTACGGCCTTATCGACACCTATGCCCTGTCCGAGGAAATCCACCAGCGTTTCTATGTGGGCTATCGGGACGTGAAGCTGCCCCACAAATTTAAGATCGCTGTGGGTGGCTGTCCCAACAACTGCGTCAAGCCCGATCTGAACGACATTGGCATTGTGGGTCAGCGTTTCCCCCTCATCCACCCCGACCTGTGCAAGGGCTGCCAGCTGTGTTATAAGGAGTGTCCCATCCATGTGATCTCCATGGAAGAGGGCAAGGCCGTGATTGACGATACCCAGTGCAACCACTGCGGCCGCTGCATCAAGAAGTGTCCTTTCCAGGCCATCGAGGCCCAGAGCACCGGCTACCAGATTTATTTGGGCGGCCGTTGGGGCAAGCGTACTGCCATGGGCCGCTCTTTGGACAAGATTCTCACCGACAAGGAGGAGGTCCTCTCCCTCATTGAGAAGTGTCTGCTGCTCTTCAAAGCTTACGGACAGCCCAAGGAACGCTTCGCCGACACCATCACACGCCTGGGCTTTGAGAAGGTTCAGGATATGCTTATGTCCGACGATCTGCTCCAGCGCAAGGCGGAAATCCTCGCTGAAAACTAAATTCTGTCTTTTCCTCTTTTGTCTTTTTTGCCGGAAACCGGGAGAATTTTCTTCCGGTTTCCGGCATTTTTCGTTTGTAGTACCGGTTACTTTCAATTGCAATTTCCCGGTCATTTTGCCTTGTTTACATGCTTTTCCATCTTCATTTTTTAGCAGTTTATACTTTTTTACTCTGCTTCACTAATTCAATATATCAACACTGCATAAAGAACGCTTTATTTTTTTAGGAATTTTGATTGAAATTCACTAATAATCGTGCTATGATAGCATCACAAGACAAACCGATCGTCGGTGCAATAAAAGGAGATGCGAATATGAAAAATCCCAAGAATATCACTCATGTGGTAGTGGACGGTCATAGCCTCACTCTGGAGGACTTTGTCGCTGTCGCCCGCTACAACGCCACCGTGGAAATCGCTCCCAGCGCCATCGAGGCCATGAAGAAGTCCCGTGCTCTGGCTGAGAAGATCGCCAACGAGGGCCGCGTGGCCTACGGCATCACCACCGGTTTCGGTGACTTCCAGAAGGTCGCCGTTCCCGAGGAGATGAGCAACCAGCTGTCCACCAACCTGATCCTCAGCCACTGCACCGGCACTGGCGAGCCCTATGCCGACGAGGTTGTTCGCGGCATGCTGCTGCTGCGTGCCAACGCTCTGTGCGTGGGCGTGTCCGGTGTCCGTCCCATCCTGGTCGAGATGATGGCCGAGATGCTGAACAAGGGCGTCACCCCCGTTGTTCCCCAGAAGGGTTCCCTGGGTTCCTCCGGCGACCTGGCTCCTCTGGCTCACATGTCTCTGCCCCTGCTGGGCAAGGGCCTGGCCCGCTATCAGGGCGTGGAGATGTCCGGCGGCGAGGCTATGGCCAAGGCCGGCATCAAGACTCTGGACACTCTGGTCAGCAAGGAAGGCCTGGGCCTGACCAACGGCACCTGCGCCATGACCTCCGTCGGCTCCCTGGCTCTCTATGACACCATGTGTGCCGCTCGTCTGGCCGATATCATCGGTTCCATGACCTTCGAGGGCCTCACCGGCCTGCGCAATGCCTTCGATCCCCGTATTCACGAGGTTCGTGGCCAGAAGGGCCAGATGCTGGTCGCCCGCAACATGGCCAAGCTGCTGGAGGGCTCCGAGATTCTGGACAACTGCCAGAAGGACCGCGTGCAGGACGCTTATGCTCTGCGCTGCATTCCTCAGCTGCACGGCGCCGTCCGCGACGCTCTGGACTATGTGAGCGCCATTGTGGCCAACGAGCTCAATGCCGTGACCGATAACCCCCTCATGTTCCTGGAGGACGAGGCCGTTATCTCCGGCGGCAACTTCCATGGCGAGCCCATGGCTATCCCCTTCGACGCTCTGGGCATTGCCTGCTCTGAGATCGCCAACGCTTCCGAGCGCCGTACCGAGCGTATGGTTAACGCCGCTCTGTCCAACGGCCTGACCCCCTTCCTCACCACCAAGCCCGGCGTCAACTCCGGTTTCATGATCGTTCAGTATGCCGCCGCTTCCATGGTGTCCGAGAACAAGGTGCTGGCTCACCCCGCTTCCGTGGACTCCATCCCCTCCTCCGCCAACCAGGAGGATATCGTCTCCATGGGCACCACCGCCGCCCGCAAGGCTGGCTGGATTGTCCAGAACACCCTGTCTGTCCTCGCTGACGAGCTGCTGACTGCCTGCCAGGCCATCGACATCCGTCGCCAGCTCAACACCCACGGCCAGGGCATCACTCCTCTGCACGAGGCCCTCTACAAGCACGTGCGTGAGAAGGTCGCCTTCTTCGAGATCGACCGCGAGATTTGGCCCGACATCAAGGCTGTTGAGGCCATGGTGCGCAGCGGTGAACTGCTGGAGATTGCTGACCAGATTCTGCCCGATCTGGAGTAATTTCGGCTGTCTTTTCCCCTCCCTGAATTGTGCCCCGGCGGACCTTCGGGTCTGCCGGGGCAAAAAAATCCTCGCCCAATGGGCGAGGATTTTTTTGTCTAAACAATCGGTTCCAGCATCAGTTCCGGACCTCAGCGGTCTCCCCCGCCTGTTCCAGAGCCTGCCGCACTACCTGCTCCAGCGTGACGCTGTCCAGATATTCGTCAATTCTCCGGTTCAGCTCGGTCCAGACCGGCAGAGCGGCGCAGCGCTTTCGGCGGGGACAGGGCTCTGCGTCCCCCTCCAGGCAGGCCACCGGAGCCACCGACCCCTCTGCCGCCCGCAGAATATCTCCCACCGTACACTGAGCCGCCGGACAGGCCAGGCGGTATCCGCCGCCTTTGCCCCGCAGCCCGGTGACAAAACCCGCTTTCACCAGATTTTTTACAATGGACTCCAGATACTTTTCGGAAATCTCCTGGCTTTGGGCAACCTCCTTCAGGGATACCAGCTCATCGTTTTCCCGGGAAGCCAGTTCAATCATCACCCGAAGGGCGTAGCGCCCTTTCGTGGAAATCATCATCCTCTCCACCCCCTGTCTTTCTGCCCGTACTTGCCGTACACAGGTTCAACTCTACCTCTGATATTTAACATGCTCGTTTTCTTTGTCCGTCAGTTCAGCTCCAGAGCCGCTTTCAGCACCTTGGAGGCCACAGTACCGGCCACATCCGCTCCGCTGCCTCCGTTCTCCACAAGGACCACAAAGGCGTAGGGAGCATCCTCATTTTCCAGAAAGCCGGCAAACCAGGCGTGGGGCTTCTCCTCCGACCCAACCTCCGCAGTGCCCGACTTTGCACCCAGCTCCATATTGGGGAAGCGCTTGGTCCCATAGGCGGTCTGTACGTTGTTCATCATCATCTCCGACACCTTTTCCGCCGTGTCCGAATCAATCAGGGTTTTGGTCTTATGGGTAAACTGAGGCAGCGAGGGCAGGCCGGGGCTCTCCACCTTCTGAATGAGGCAGGGCACCGCTGCCTTGCCGCCATTGGCAATGGCCCCCATATAGATCATCAGGGCGCAGGGATTGACGCTGTCGTGGTATTGCCCCACGCCTGCCCAGGCCAGGTCGGTGGTGGACACATCGTCACCGAAGGAAAAGCTTCCTTTGGCGGTGGAAATCCCGTTGATGGAATAGGAGCTGGTAAGTCCCGCCTTCTCCGCGTAGCGCTCCAGGGTATCGCCGCCCAGCTCTACCGCCAGCTGGCCAAACACCCCATTGCAGGAATTGGCCAGGGCATCCCAGATGTCCTGCTCTCCGTGGGCTGCGGTACAGGTGACCACGCCTTCCCCAATCTGGGTGGATCCCTCACAGGTCCAGGTCCGACTCTCCAGGTCTGGGATTTCTTCCAGGGCAGCAGCCAGTGTCACCGTCTTGAACACAGAGCCCGGAGTGAAGGTGGAGGACAAAAAGCGGTTTAAGTAGGCCCCTTCATATTTCTCATTCTCCTCCAGATCCGAGGGAATATTCATGGGGTCGTAGGCGGGAGAGGAAACCATACAGAGAATCTCCCCCGTCTTGTAGTTGTAGACGGCCACGGTCCCCTTCTTCCCGTTCAGAGCCTGATAGGCCACCTCATTGAGCCCGGCATCTATGGTGAGATAGAGGTTATTGCCCCCTTGCTCCGCTCCAAAGGCACCAAAAAACAGGTTATAGCCCGTCAGCTTCTGGGCAAAGGCGCTGAGCGCCCCGGTGCTGATGTTACCATAGAGGTCGCCCACCGCATGCAGCGTGGAGGTTCTTCTGGTTTTATCCCCCACATAGACGCGGTTTCCATCCTCGTCCACCGTGGTAAGCACCTCACCATTTCGGTCCAGCACCGTACCGCTCATCAAAATACCCTGATTGTTATAGAGGTGGCGGTTGAAGGCGGAGGACGCCCAGTGTTCTCCCCGCACCGTCCACAGCACCACAAACAGCACCAGGCCCGCCAGCAGACAGCCGGCAAGGACCAGGCACAGCAGGGCCCGACGTTCCAGTTTTTTCATGTCCGGGCACCTCCTTTCCCCTTACGCAAGCCGCCCTCTATGGCAAAGCTGGCCCGTTCCCGGGTGTCTGCCGCCTTTAAGAAGGCCAACAGGCCCCAGGATGCAATCATGGCGGATCCGCCATTGGACACAAAGGGGAAGGTAACCCCCGTGAGGGGCAGCAGGTCCATGGCTCCAAAGACATTGAGCATGGTTTGAACTACAAACAGCGATCCCGCCGCACAGGCCGCAATGGTGGGGAAGGCACACCGCCCCATGCGGCAGGCCCGGGTGGCAAACAGCGCCAGCACCAGGATGGACAGCACCGCCAGCAGAGCAATGATAAGGCCCCACTCCTCGCACAGCACACCGAACACCAGATCGGTATCCGCCGCCGCGATGTTCTTCAGCCAGCCCTCCCCCGGCCCCATACCCACGAGACCGCCGGAGGCCGCCGCCGACATGGCCCGGGTCTGCTGGTAACCGGTGGTGGAGGCCGCCTCCCAGGCGTGCCCCCAGGAGGCAAAACGGCGCAAAATATAGGGTTTAAATTGGAGAATGAGTGCCCCGGCAAACACCGCTCCGCCGCAGATGAGGGACAGGGTAGCAAAATCTCCCGAGCGCAGATATGCGATAACCAGGAAAGTGGCAAAGAAAATACTTGCCGTGCCAAAGTCACTCATTTTGGCCAGACACAGCAGGCAGGCCCCGGTCATCACCATAAAGAGCCACAGGTTCCGTCTGCGGAACAGGCGCTCCAGTCCCGCCGCACCGGCAAAAATGTAAAAGATCTTGGCAATTTCCGAGGGCTGGAAGGAAAATGGGCCCAGGATAATCCAGTTGGATGCCCCGTATTTGGTCTGGCCCAGCACCACCGTGGCCAGCAAAAGGCCGATGGCCAGTCCGGCCATAAGCCAGCGCAGCTTCTGAATCCGGGCGGTATCCCGCAGCCAGACACCCAGAACCACCAGAAAAATCAGTCCCAGCACCAGCGCCACCAGCTGCTTTACCACGGACGCCGGAGAGGAGGACAGGGTCACCGCCAGAGACAGCGTAGACAGGAAAAAGGCGATGGTCTCCAACTCAAAGCCCCGGCTGCCCAGCCCCCGCATCACCAGCACATAAATCCACATAACGGCAGTCAGCGCCAGCATCATCAGCGGATACAGTCCACGCTCCTCCAGATTGCCGATAAGGAGCTGGACCGCAGCCAGGATCTGAAACAGCGTCAGAAGCAGCAGTGAGGGCCACATGGACACCGGCCCCTCTGAGCGGCGCCGGCTAAGCAGCTTGCTCTCTTCCTCCCGGGACAGGGGCAGAAACAGCAGCTCAATGCCGCCCATGGACAGGGTGTCGCCCATTTGAATGGGTACAGTCCCCTCCACAGCTGTTCCGTTGACCTGTGTGCCGCCCTTGGAACCCAGATCTGTAATCTGCCACGCTCCGGACTCGTTCCGCACCAGCACCGCATGCTGCCGGGACACGGTGGGAAAATCCAGACGGATGTCCGCCAAGGGCGCCCGCCCTAAAATATTTTCCCAGTGACAAATCGGAATGGAGCCGCCCCCAGGCAGGGCCAGCTGGCCCCAGCACTCCGGCGTATGGCGCATCCGAAGGAGCCCCCGGAAGGCCCGCACCAAAATCAAAAGAGCCAATATAGGAAACACAAATCGAACCAGCGCGGTGTACCACCACAGCGCCGATTGATTCTGCTCCAGGACCTCCCCCAGTGCCGTCAGCAGCTCCTGGGGAAAAAACAGAGAATCCAGCAAGAGTGTCCTCCTTTCTCGGACAGAGAGAAACGCAGCATCATGCTGCTTTTGGGATATGGGCTATTCTATCACAAGTTCTTCCGATTGCAAAGTACCCTCCCGGCCAAGCCAAAAACAGCGCAAAATGGTAAAAAATAATTCCGGGGCCGCTATACCACGTCCAATTCGGAATTCAGGCAGCGGCAGGAGTCTCTCGTTCATGTATAAAAAAGAAAGACACGACTTTCGTCGTGTCTTTCTTTTGGTACGGCTGAAGGGATTCGAACCCCCGACCTTTTGGTTCGTAGCCAAACACTCTATCCAACTGAGCTACAGCCGCATACTGCTTGGAGAACCGTTCTCCCTGACAGCTCAGTTATTGTAGCACACCTAAATTCAAAATGCAAGAGGTTTTTTCATTTTTCTTGTTTTTTCTTTTCTGATTTTTTCTCCGGCTGTGACTCCCCCTTTTGCCGCGGTTGCGGGTGGGCATAAAACATGATATAGTGGATTAAATCCAAGGCATTGGCATCTTAAATCCTTCTTAATATTTTCTCACTTGCAACTTAAAGTGTCTGTGCTATGCTACAAATAAGAAATTATAAGGGACAGGGGAAAAACAATCATGTATACCATTTTAATTTGTGACGACGACAAGGATATCGTTTCCGCCCTGGACATCTATCTGACCAGCGAGGGCTACCGCACCATCAAAGCCTATAATGGCCGGGAAGCCATCCGGGCGGTGGAACAAAACGAAATTCATCTGATTTTAATGGATATCATGATGCCGGAGCTGGACGGCATCCGCGCCACTGCCAAGCTCCGTGAGGACAGCAATGTTCCCATCATCCTCCTCACCGCAAAGAGTGAGGACTCGGACAAGATTCTGGGTCTAAACATCGGGGCGGACGACTATATCACAAAGCCCTTCAATCCCCTGGAGGTCATTGCCCGGGTCAAGTCCCAGCTGCGCCGGTACACCAGCCTGGGCGGTGCAGACAAGGGCCCCGGCCTTCTTACGGTTGGCCCCATCTCCATGGATGACAGCGCCAAGCAGGTCAGTGTCGATGGGGAGCCTGTGGCCCTCACCCCCATCGAGTACAATATTTTAAAGCTGCTCATGTCCCACCCGGGTCAAGTGTTCTCCTCCGCCCAGATTTATGAGCAGGTGTGGAACGACCCGGCCTACGGCTCGGAAAATACCGTGGCCGTCCACATCCGCCACCTGCGTGAGAAAATTGAAATCAATCCCGCCGATCCCCGCTGGCTGAAGGTGGTGTGGGGTCTGGGCTATAAGATGGAAAAGGGGACGGTGTGATGAAGCGCATTCAGGGCAGCCCGGTGGGCAAGCTGTTGTCCTGGGCTCTGCTTCTGGTCTTTACCTTCGCCGGAGTACAGATGGGACTGTCCGCCGCCTCTTCCGCCATTCTGGCGGTGGGAGACTGGCAGAGCACCTCCGCCTTTTCTGCCCTGCTTCAGGAGCGGCGGGATCAGCTGGCTCAGTACTTTATTGACTCTATCGATTGGGATTTCCTGCAGACCAATGATCTTGCGTACACCCAGGATGAGATGGATCTGATGCAGCTGCAGGATGACATCCAGACCGCCGAAACGGATCTAAGCGCGGAGGCCACTGCCTTCCGGTACCAGCTTCGCACCTCAGACGGCAATGTTTTTCGGTCTAATCTGGGCGAAGGTGAACGGCTTTCTCAGGTCGTGGACCAGGTCTATTATTCCATTCTCTCCACTCAAAATATCTCTGAGCTGGATGGCTCCTTTCAATGGAGTACTTCCTCCATGGAATGGGGCTCCCTGTCCCTCTACGATATATGGGGGGGACGGGGCACTCTGGGAACCTTGACCAGTTCTGCCCCCGTCTATATTCTGGCTTACGGCGTACCTTCCGTGCCGCCGGACACAGTCTCTGACGAATTTTCCGCCCTGTATCAGCGCTGCTCCACCGCCAGTGCCCAGTTTCTCCCCTTGGTAATCGGCGCCGGCGTATGCGGAATTCTGGCTTTGGTTGCTCTGGGCTATATTCTGTGGACTGCCGGACACAAGGCCGGACAGGAGGAGATTGTTTTCTCCTGGCAGGAGCGTATTTTCCTGGAGATCTACCTTCTCTCCACCCTCGTCTATATATATTTCCTGGTTCTTGGGATCCTCCATGCAACGGATACCTTCCTGTCTCTGCTCAATGCCTATTATTCTGCGGTCGCTGACTCGGCAACAACCGAAACCAACCTGGTGATTTACGCAGTCTCTCTTCTGACCGCTCTTGCAGTCGGTGGTGTAGCCCTTCTCCTGCGCACCATTTCTGTGCGCTGCAAAGCACATTCTTTTGTGAAAACCTCTGTGATTTGTCTGGTCGTCCGGTGGCTGGCTCTAACCATCCGTGATTTTATTCTTAGTATTCCCCTGACCTGGAGAGTCATTATGGCGTTTCTAATCTACTTTTTCCTGAACCTGACCCTGTTTACCCAAGGACAGTACAACGAATTCTATACCGGGCTCTGGCTGTGTCTTAATCTGGCCGTTCTGCTGGCACTCTGTTGGTGGACCGTTAATTTCCGCCGTCTGCGCAAGGGCAGCCAGGCCATCGCCTCGGGCAATTTGAATCACCAAATTGAAACCCAGCATATGCCCCGAGATCTGAAGCTCTACGCCGAGGATCTGAACAACATCTCCGCGGGCATGGCCAGCGCCGTGGACGAACAGATGAAGAGCGAGCGGTTCAAGGCCGAGCTCATCACCAACGTCTCCCACGACCTGAAGACGCCCCTTACCTCCATTATAAACTATGTCAATCTCCTGAAGGCCACCCGCCAGGAGGACCCTAAGGCACTGCAATACATTGAGGTGCTGGATCGCAAGTCCCAGCGGCTGAAAAAGCTCACCGAAGACCTGGTGGAGGCCAGCAAGGCGTCCACCGGCGCGCTGAGCGTCAACCGGGAAAAAATCAGCATGGGGCAGCTTCTGGACCAGGCCCTGGGCGAGTGGACCGAAAAGCTGGAGGAGCGCAAGCTGACCGTAGTGTCCAACCTGCCCGAGGGTGAGACCTGGGTGTACGCCGACGGCCGGCACCTGTGGCGGGTCATTGACAATCTGCTGTCCAACTGCGCCAAGTACGCCATGGAGGGCACCCGGGTCTATCTGGACCTGGTCCGCGGCAAGGGGCAGGTGTCCCTGTCGGTGAAAAACATCTCCCGGGAGGCACTGAACGTGCCGCCCGAGCGGCTGATGGAGCGCTTTGTCCGGGGCGATGAGTCCCGTACCACCGAGGGCTCCGGCCTGGGCCTTTCCATCGCCCGCAGCCTTACGGAGCTCCAGGGGGGCACCTTCGACCTGGCGGTGGACGGAGACCTCTTCAAAGCTACTGTCTCCCTGCCTCAGGCAAACTGATCTATACTCTGTTATCTGTTATAAACGCAGCGGCGCCAACACCTCGATTCCAACGGTAAGGGCCACCCGCCCCAGAAAGGCCAAAAGCTCCTTCCCATAGGGGTAGCTGTGGGCCAGGGGCAGTCCGGTCTGCTCCCCCTGCGTCAATGTGAGTTCCTCCAGAGACAGGGTAAAGTAGCTGTCAAAAGCGTAGCGCTTCTCCGTCTCGCTGACCAGCAGAGTCTTGGTATCGGGAAACCACAGGGCCAACTGAAATTCCGAGGGCGGGTAGGAGTACCAGATAAACTGACCGTCGGAGCATTCATACATGTAGTTGAGAAAATAAAGCCCCTCCTCGTTCTCCTGCCCCAGCCGGAAAAACTGCTCTTTGGCCTCCCGCTCCTCCTCCGGATACCTTTCAAGATGGTCCAGGGAATCGACCACCCCGAAGCGGCCGGTGGACTCCTGGGCAGAGAGGAGTGTTCCCCAGCAGGTTCGGCCCTCCAGGCCCTTCAGCTCCACGGTTATGGAGGGCTTGGGAGCCACATCGGCGTGGACAGGCAGGCAGAACAGGGACAGCAGCAGGCACACAAGGCAAAACTTTTTCAGGCGGTTCCTTTTTTCTTTCATTCCAATTCCTCCTCACAGTATCGTCGTCCGTAAGGCAGCAAATACGATGAACTTCTTCCGCTCTTTTTCTGGCAGGTTCCCCCTTGTTGTGTACGAGATATTATCAGCACAGCCCTCATGGGCTCAAAACAGGCCGGGCAGCAGGAAAGACAGGATATATCCCACAAGCAGGGACAGCAGATTGGCCGCCCAGGTATAGGCCGTCACCCGTTCCCGGGACATCCCATCCCGCCCGGCCAGCAGGCGGCGGTAAATGCTCAGTTCCACTGCCACCACCATCAGCTCGGCCAACAGATACACCGGCAGCATGAGGATGCCGGCCATCCCGATCAGTGCCCCGCAGAAGTAGGTGTAAAGATTGAGCCCCAAATTCAGAAGCCCTTGGGTAATCAGGTTTGCAATCAGAATGATGTTCAGCTGTCGGCGGCTCCGGAACCCCACGCCCCAGGCGATCAGCAGCTCGATGCCAACGGTGAGAGCCACCCGGCCCAGGAAGGCCAGAAGCTCCCTTCCATAGGGGTAGCTGTGGGCCAGGGGCAACCCGGTCTGTTCCCCCTCCGCCAGAAGGATCCCCTTCAGGGAGAGGGTGAAATAGCTGTCAAAGGCGTAACGCCCCTCCCGCTCGCTGACCAGCAGGGTCTCGGTCTCAGGAAACCAAAGGGCCAGTTGGAATTCCGAGGGCGGGCGGTAGGTCCAGCTGAACTGCCCGTCGGAGCAGTCATCCACATAGCTGAGAAAGGAGAGCTCCTCTCCGTTCTCCTGTCCCAGTTTAAAAAACTGCTCCCAGGCCTCCCGCTCTCCCGCTCCCAGCTCTTCCGATAAATCCAGACTGCCTGATGCGCTGTAAGGCCCGGTGGAGCGCTGGGGCGTCAGCAGGGTTCCCCAGCACTCCCGCCCTTCCACTCCCTCCAGGGTAATGGTCACTGAAGGCTTTGGCCCCACATCGGCATGGACGGGCAGGCAAAACAGGGGCAGCAGCAGACACAAAAGGCAAACCGTTTTGATCCACATACTTCTCTGCTTCATTCCACTCCCTCCTCGCATCAAAATCAACACGGCGGCAAACATGGGTGATTGTTCTGATTTCATTTTAACATGTGGCTTTCGACTCTGCTACTCTTTCGGACATAAAATGGCAGAAAATATTGCATATAGGCCCCATTTCTTCTATTCTTCCGCCCCTTCTATTGACGCGCTCCGCCCTTTTCCTTTATAGTATATGGGACACCACTGACAAACGGGGGACCGACCATGGATCTGTGCAACATCAACGACATTAAAGCTCTGCTGGCCCGACACGGCTTTCGCTTCTCCAAATCGATGGGACAGAATTTTCTCATCCAGTCCTGGGTACCCAGGGAGATTGCCAAGGCCTCCGGTGCGGGACCCGGCACCGGGGTACTGGAAATCGGCCCCGGCATCGGCCCTCTGACCCGGGAGCTGTCCCTGCTGGCTGATCGGGTGGCTGCGGTGGAGCTGGACCGCTCCCTGCTGCCCATTCTGGCCGAAACTCTGGCCGACCGGAACAACGTGGAAATTGTTCCCGGAGACGTGATGAAGCTGGACCTCCCCGCCCTGGTGGCGGAAAAGCTGCCCGGTCTTCGTCCCATGGTGTGCGCCAACCTGCCCTACAACATCACCACTCCGGTCATCACCACCTTTCTGGAGGCTGGATGCTTCTCCGCCATCACCGTGATGATTCAGCGTGAGGTGGCCCAGCGCATCTGCGCCCAGCCGGGCACGGCAGATTACGGCGCCTTCTCCGTGCTGTGCCAGTACTATGCCAAAACAGAGCTGCTTTTTGACGTGGGGCCGGAGTGCTTTATCCCCGCCCCCAAGGTGACCTCCTCGGTTCTGCGGCTCACCCCCCGCCCCGCCCCGGCGGAGGTGGACGACCCTCAGCACTTCTTCCGGGTGGTGCGGGCCGCCTTTGCCCAGCGCCGGAAGACGCTGGTAAACAGCCTCAGCTCCGCTCTGGGCTCCTCCCTGAGCAAGGAGGAACTGGCTGGAGCCATTGCCGCCTGCGGCCTTCCGGAGAGTGTCCGCGGGGAGCGGTTGTCCCTGTCCAACTTCGCCGCCCTGTCCCGTGAGCTGCGCCGGGCCGAGGGAAATTTCTCCGCACCGATGGAGTAATACTTCACTCCGATAGCAAAAAGCAATACATTCCATAACTAAATTCCAGTAGTTCCAGCAATTGACTTTGTTTCAGCCGCCGTGTATTATAGTGTTGTTATGTTTTTGGGACTTCCCGTTTCTGTGCAGGCTGTTGCCTGTGGCTGGAAGATCATCATTAGAAAAGAGGTCATGCAAAATGGCAACCATCGATCTGAGCAAGTACGGTATCACCGGTGCCACCGAGATCGTCCACAACCCCTCCTACGAAACTCTGTTTGAGGAAGAGACCAAACCCGGTCTGGAGGGCTATGACAAGGGACAGGTCACCGACCTGGGCGCCGTCAATGTTATGACCGGCATCTACACCGGCCGCTCCCCCAAGGACAAGTTCATCGTTCTCGATGACATCTCTAAGGACACCGTGTGGTGGACCTCCGACGAGTTCAAGAACGACAACAAGCCCGCCTCCCAGGAGGCCTGGAATGCCTGCAAGAAGCTGGCTCAGGAGCAGCTGTCCAACAAGAAGCTGTACGTTATGGACGTCTTCTGCGGCGCCAACCACGACTCCCGCATGGCCATCCGCTTCATCATGGAGGTGGCTTGGCAGGCTCACTTCGTGAAGAACATGTTCATCGAGCCCACCGCTGAGGAGCTGGAGAACTTCGAGCCTGACTTCATTTCCTACAACGCCGCCAAGGCCAGGGTCACCAACTACAAGGAGCTGGGCCTCAATTCCGAGACCGCTGCCATCTTCAACCTCACCTCCCGTGAGCAGGTCATTCTGAACACCTGGTACGGCGGTGAGATGAAGAAGGGCATGTTCTCCATGATGAACTACTACCTGCCCCTGAAGGGCATGGCCTCCATGCACTGCTCCGCCAACACCGACATGAACGGCGAGAACACCGCTCTGTTCTTCGGCCTCAGCGGCACCGGCAAGACCACCCTGTCCACCGACCCCAAGCGTCTGCTCATCGGCGATGACGAGCACGGCTGGGACGACAACGGCGTCTTCAACTTCGAGGGCGGCTGCTATGCCAAGGTCATCAACCTGGACAAGGACGCCGAGCCCGACATCTACAACGCCATCAAGCGCAACGCTCTGCTGGAGAACGTCACCGTGGACGAGAACGGCCACTGTGACTTTGCCGACAGCTCTGTGACCGAGAACACCCGTGTGTCCTACCCCATCGATCACATTGAGAAGATTGTCCGTCCCGTGTCCGCCGGCCCCGACGCCAAGAACGTCATCTTCCTGTCCGCCGACGCCTTCGGCGTGCTGCCCCCCGTGTCCATCCTGACCCCGGAGCAGACCCAGTACTACTTCCTGTCCGGCTTCACCTCCAAGCTGGCCGGCACCGAGCGCGGCATCACCGAGCCCACCCCCACCTTCTCTGCCTGCTTCGGCCAGGCCTTCCTGGAGCTGCACCCCACCAAGTACGGTGAGGAGCTGGTCAAGAAGATGCAGAAGAGCGGCGCCAAGGCCTACCTGGTGAACACCGGCTGGAACGGCACCGGCAAGCGCATCTCCATCAAGGACACCCGCGGCATCATCGACGCCATTCTGGATGGCTCCATCCTGAAGGCCGAGACCAAGACCATCCCCTACTTCAACTTCGAGGTTCCCACCGCTCTGCCCGGTGTGGACACCAACATCCTCGACCCCCGCAATACTTACGCCGATCCCACCGAGTGGGACACCAAGGCCAAGGACCTGGCTTCCCGCTTCGTGAAGAACTTCGCCAAGTACACCACCAACGACGCCGGCAAGGCTCTGGTCGCCGCCGGCCCCAAGGCTGAGTAATCGGTCCTGCATAAAACGAAATCAGGGCGCCGCAGCGCGGCGCCCTGATTTTTGCCTGAGAGGGGACAGACCACATGAGAAAATACCAGACTTCAGAATCCCTCCCCGTGGGCCTGCTGCTGGCTCTGGCCGGGGGAATTCTGGACTCATACAGCTACTTGAACCGGGGACAGGTCTTTGCCACCGCTGAGACGGGCAACCTGGTCCTGCTGGGCATCAACCTGTCCCAGGGAAACTGGCAGCAGGTGCTCCACTATCTGCTGCCTATTCTGGCCTTTGCCGCCGGCGTCCTGGCCACAGAGCTGCTCCGCCGTCAGATGGGGCCCAATGCCGGACACCTCCACTGGCGGCAGCCCATACTGCTGGTGGAGTGCGGTGTGCTGGTGCTGGTCTCCTTCCTGCCTCAGGGCGGCCTGGACCCCGTGGCCAACATGCTCATCTCCTTCACCAGCGCGGTGCAGATCGAGAGCTTCCGGAAATTCCATGGCTGCGCCTGTGCCACCACCATGTGCACCGGCAACCTGCGCAGCGGGACTGAGCACCTCTTCCGCCACCTCACCGTGCCGGACAGCCAGTCCGCTCCCAAGGCCATGCTCTATTACGGTCTGATCCTCTCCTTCGTCACCGGCGCCATTCTCAGCGGCCTCTTCTCCCCCTGGATGAAGGGACGCACCGTGCTGTTGGCCTGCATTCCCCTGCTGACTGCATTCGGTCTGATGTTCCGCTCCCAGCGAATGGGCAAATCCTGAAAAAAAGCCTCCGGCCAGCAGGCCGGAGGCTTTTTTCGTTCGGAATGGTTCAGGCTCAGCACAGACCCAGCAGATGGCGCACCTCACCAATCATATAGAGGGATCCGCAGGCGCACACCACATCCTCCGGTCCCGCCAGAGCCAGGGCCTGTTCCAGGCCCTGGGCTGTGGTCTCGCAGGGCTGGGCCTGGGCACCCAGACTTTTCAGATAGTCTGCAAGCTCCTGCGCGGTGAGGGCCCGGGGGCTGTCCGGGGTGATGGTGACAAAGGACTTGGCCAGGGGCAGCATCTCCCCCACCATATCCGGGTAGTCCTTATCCCCCAGGACACCGGTGAGGAAGATAATCTTCTTCTCCGGGTACAGCTCCTCCAGAGCGATATGGAGGGCGGCCATGCACTGGGGATTGTGGCCGCCGTCCAGCAGCACGTCAGGGCTGCGGCGGGCCAGCTCCATGCGTGCAGGCCACACCGCCTTCTGAAGGCCCTGCGTGACCGCCTGCTCATCAATTTTCCAGCCCCGGGCCTCCATGGCCCACACCGTATCCAAGGCCACAGTGGCGTTATAGAGCTGGTGACGGCCCAGCAGAGAAATGTGGTAGGGCCCCTTTCCGCGGTAGCGGAAGGTATGGCCGTCCCGGCCGGTCTCCAGCACCTCCAAAGTGTCGGGGGCGGTGATGGTGAGGGGGCAGCCTGCCGCTTTGCAGGCCTCCTCCACCACTTCCTCCACCTCACGGCTCTGGTGGTAGAGAACCGCGGAGCTGCCCGGCTTGATGATACCGGCCTTCTCGTGGGCGATGAGGGCACAGGTGTTGCCCAGCTCCTGGGTGTGCTCCAGGCCGATGTTGGTGATCACCGCAACCTCGGGGGCGGGAATCACGTTGGTGGAATCCAGGCGGCCGCCCAGGCCCACCTCCAGCACCACGATGTCACAGCCCGCCCGCAGGAAAAATTCCATGCCCAGGGCTGTCATCAATTCAAACTCCGTGGGGGGATCCTCCATGCCCTCGCCGGCCTTCAGCACCAGCTCCCCCAGCTCGCCCAGCAGCTCGTCGGAGATTGGCACGCCATCCACCTGAAACCGCTCATGGAAGGTCCAGAGATGGGGCGAGGTATAAAGTCCGGTCCGCAGCCCCGCCTGGGTGAGAACCGAGGACACCATGGCCGCCGTGGACCCCTTGCCGTTGGTGCCGGTAATGTGGACAAACTTCAGCCGCTCCTGGGGATTGCCCAGCAGCTCCAGCAGCGCGAACGTGCGGCTCAGTCCCGGCTTGCGTCCGGTCCATGCACGCTCATGAATGAGATCAACCGCTTCCTGACCTGTCATAGAAATCTGCTCCTTCTCTGTGCCGCTTATCCTTACAGCAGCTTCTCCAAAATACCCTGAGACCGCAGGGCTGCCTCCACCGTGTGGGCGGAGAGAACCGTGGAGGTTACGGCTCCCACGCCCCCGGGCACGGGGGTAATGGCGGCCACAATGGGCTCCACCGCCTCAAAGTCCACATCTCCGTGGAGCTTCCCGTCCGGTCCCGGGCTGACGCCCACGTCCACCACAACCTGGCCGGGACGCACATGCTCCCGACCGATGAGGCCCGCCTTACCGGCGGCGGAAATGATCACGTCCGCCCCCTGACACAGCTCACGAAGCCGCTCCGGGTCGGTGAAGATGTTACAGGCAGACACGGTGGCCCCCTGATTCATCAGCAAAATGGCAGTGGGCATCCCCACGGTGACGCCCGTGCCTACAATGACTACATTTTTTCCCTTCAGTGCCACCTGGTAGTAGCGCAGAAGCTCCAGGCAGGCGGAGGCAGTGCAGGGCGGGAAGCCCGCCATTCCCTGGAACACCAGCCCGCCCATGGAGGCGCCGGTCATGGCGTCAATGTCCTTCTCCGTGGTCAGAATCCCCAGCACCTCGGGAATATTCAGATGGGGAGGCAAGGGGCGGAACAGCAGGCAGCCGTGGATGCGGCTGTTCCCGTTGATCTCCTCCAGGACCTGAGTCAGCTCATGGGCGCTCACGTCCTCCGGGAGGAGTGTCCGGGACACCGCAACCCCCAGGGCCTGGGCCCGCTTGGTGGCGCCCCGCTCATAGCTCACATCGGCGGGTCGGGCGCCCACCCGCACAATCCCCAGGGTGGGAGTCACCTCCCGTTCCCGCAGCAGGGCTACCCCCCGGGCAATTCGCGTACAGAGATCCTCGCTCACCGGCACGCCGGACAACAGCTTTGCCATGGGCTTTCCGCTCCTTTCCCCTTTCCCGCTCTTCAGCGGGTATAGATCACGGCCGTCATCAGCTGAGCACCCTGGGCGCTCTCCAGCCGGACGGGCTTGTCCTCCGCCTGGCGGCACAGCAGGAACTGGCCGGCCTTCACGGTCTTTCCTTCCTCGGGCAGGGTTACCTCGCCCTCGCCGCAGTAGATGGCAAGGGTGCGATTGGAAAAGCTCTGAGGCGCGGAAACCGGAGCCGTCCAGCTGAGGGCCGCTCCCGCCGCCAGCGTCAGCGCCTGGAGGGTACCCTCGCACTGGCCCTTGCGCAGCATCAGATTGAAATCGGTGCACCGGCCCCAGGACTCCACGGGCACGCCGCCGTCAAAGGAGTACACCTGATAGGGCACCAGGGAGAAGCGCTCCCCCTCCCCCACCTTCATATCCAGGCCGCCCTTCAAGGTGGCGATGAGGCGGTTATAGTCGGGCAGGGGGGTGAAATCCGAGTGCTCCAGATCCACTCCGGCGGAGCTGAAGCGCCACAGGAAATCCCGGTCGGCGTATACCGCCCCCTCCGGCGCAATGGCCAGCTGGGTGGTGGTTCCACCCGACCAGCTGGTGGTGATATAGTCTTCTTGGGTAAGCAGGGTCCATTCCATATTAAGACTTCCTTCCCTCAGCGTTTAGTTCACGGCCATTCCATTCCGGCGCAGCACCTTCATCAGGGGGATGGCGAGGGCGGCTACAATCAGGGCGACCACAATATCCTTGGGCAGGCGGAACACCACACTTCCAAAAACCATAGCAAAGGTATAGTAGTGGTTGATGAGGCTGTCCAGCCACAGGGCCAGGGTATTCATGCACCCGCTGACCAGGGCACCCCCAATGCACGCGCCGTAGCAAAGGCCAATTTTGTCCTCCAGATGTCCGCCCTGACGCTTCACGCGGCCCGCAACAATACCAACCACCAGGGCCCAGCCGATAGGAGGCCAGATCCAGATGATGGTGGTGTGCATCAGACCCATGGTGAGCAGCTGGCTGAGGAATTCACCCACCAGGGCCACCACGCAGGCTCCCCCAGTGCCCAGCAGCAGAACGGCCACCACCACGGGCAGAGCCACAAAGGTCAGCTTCCAGTTTGCCAGGCGGATGACCAGCGTCATGCTCAGCAGCACGTACACCGCGGTCAAAATGGCCATCTGACACAGGACCTTACTATTCACTTTTTTCATAAAAATACTCCTTTCATGGCGTGTTGCCATGAAAGGAGCAAGCTCCCCATGGCAGCGGACGCGACACAGCAACGCGGGCTTTTCGTCCCTTCGTCCACCGGCAACCTCCCATCCGATGGCACTTAACGCACTGCATCTACTCTGTCAATTCTTATTCAATTAAAAAAGGGGCGGCGCCGACAGGCGACCTGCCGACGCTCACCCCGAAAAAATTACATCTGCTCCAGAACGTTCTGGTAAATCTGATCGGCCAGGGGCAGAGCCTTGGCCAGCATGGCCTCGCCCTTCTTGCGGTAGTCCTCGGCCAGCTCCTTGTTCTTCAGGGAGCCGATGTTGATGAGGACGTTCAGCCAGGCGCCCTGGATGGCGGCGCGCAGGGACAGGGCGGACACGCCCAGGTCGCTGGCGGCGCTGTCGTTGGTCTTGCCCAGCAGGGAAGCGGTCAGCTCCAGGGTCTCGGTGGCCAGCTCCATCATCTCAAAGGGAGTGGCGGTGCAGCCCTCCAGGCCCTTCTGGATGGCGGCGGAGCGGGCAGCCTTCTCCTCGTCGGTAGCCTTGGGCATACCGAAGGCGGCGGAAACCACGTTGAAAGCCTCGGTGTCGCGGTCCATCACGTCCACAAAGCGTACCTTCAGGTCGGTGGCCTTCTTCTGGCTCTCAATCACGAACTCCTGATACTCGGCATACTTCTCCTTGCTCTTGCCCACAGTGGTCAGGCCACACACCATGGCGGTGAGGGCGGCGCCCAGGGCACCCTCCAGAGCAGCGGCAGAGCCGCCGCCAGGAGCGGGAGCGTCGGAGGCCAGCAGGTCAACAAACTCAGCAGTCTGCAGCTCGGCTAATTTCTTCATGTCGTTCTTCTCCTTTTCGTTTCCGTCTTTTCTTACTTCATGTCCAGGAGGTGATACTCCATGATCTGGTTGTGGCAATCGAAGTCCTTGGCCTTCAGATAGAACTCAGCGCAGTCGATCATGGCCTTGGCGGGGGTCAGACCCACGATCTCGCTGTCGATGATGTAGGTGCCGTAGCGCTCAGCCAGGGACTTAACCATCTCATAGACAACGTACAGGGGGGTGTCCTCATAGTTGACCATGTTCATGGAAACCTGGGCGATGCCGCGGTCCTCCATCATGAAGCCCATGGCCTTGCAGCTGCGGAAGCCGCCGGAGGAACCACGGATGACCTTGGCGATCTTCTTGGCGACCTCGACGTCGGAAGTGGCCAGGTTGATGTTGAAGGCAACCAGGGGCATACGGGCGCCGATGGCAGTGATACCGGCAGTGGGGTGAATCTTCCGCTCGCCGTAGTCGGGAGCCCAGTCGGGCTGCAGCAGCTTCTCGGGCATGCCCTCGAACTCGCCCTTGCGGCAGGTAGCCAGGTTGCGGCGCTCAGGACGGGTAGCGGAGTCCTCATACAGGAAGGAGGGAACCTTCAGCTCGTCCCAGATACGCTGGGCCACGCGCTTGGACAGCTCCACGCACTCCTCAACGGTGACGTCCTTGGACTGGGGTACGAAGGGGATAACGTCGGTGGCACCCATACGCTTGTGCTCACCCTTGTGCTTGTTCATGTCGATGCGCTCGGTGGCTACCTTGGTCAGGCGGAAAGCCACTTCCTCAATGGCGCTGAGTTCGCCGATGAGGGTGAACACGCAGCGGTTGTGGTTGCCGTCGGTCTGGGCATCGAACAGGGTACAGCCGGGCACGCTGTTGGCAGCCTCCACCAGGGCGTTGTAGGTAGCCTCGTCCTTTTCCTTGCTGCAGCTAAAGTTGGGGATGCACTCTACGAGCTTAGCCATGTCTGATTCCTCCATACATTATATTGTTTTTTCTGGGGTACTCCCAGGTGTTCACTGAAAAGCTGCTGAATTCCGCTGCCAGCCGGCAAGCATCCAGACGCTTTTTATAGTCCCATTTTAGTCCAAGCCAGCCGTTTCGTAAATGACTTCTATTACCCATTTTTCAGCCCGGGCTTTGTTTCGTTAAGTGGATAGCGGTTTTTCACTTAACGAAGGAAAGGGCTTTTGGGGACTTTGGCCAATCTAGCCCTCGTCTCCCGTCGTTTTCTTGTCCTGAAACATGGAAATAAACTGCATTACACAGTTTGCATAGTAGATATTTCCGCTCCAAATGAGCATGGGATAGGACCGGGCGTTCACGCCCACCAACGGCTTGGTATAGAGGTCGGAATGGGGCTGCGTCTCCACAATGGACCGCGGAAGATAGCTGATTCCGAAGCCTGCCTGGACCATCTGCATGGCCATAGGAGTGTCGTAGCACTGACAGACCGTATTGGGTGTAAATCCTCTGCGCTGGCATTCATTAATTAAATGAGAGCTGTAACCCCACATGTCGTCGCTGCGCAGAAGGCACATAGGCACTCCCTCCAGCGCCTCAATGGGGATGGTATCCAGCTCCGGGGCCGGGTCCAGTTCCCGGGACATGACCAGCTCCAGCGGATCCTCGCCCAGAATTTTTTCGTGGAGCTGCGAGATTTCCTCCGTCGGGTTGCGGAGAAACAGCACGTGGAGGTTTCCTTTGTTCAAATCGTCCAGCAGGTCCTTGGGAGAGCCCAGACGCACATACAGCTCCACATGGGGGTATTTTTCGTGGTACTCCCGCAGATAGTCCATCACAACAGGGATGTTGGAGTAGATGATTCCAATCTTCAAAAGGCCCCGGAAGCCCTCGTTTACGTCCCGGACGCTGTCAATCATCATCTGAAAGTTCTGGAACATGTGCTGACTCTGCTGGTAGAGGCTGCGCCCCGCCTCGGTCAGTTCCACGCCCTTATTGTTGCGCAGGAACAGGCAAACACCCAGTTCATCCTCCAACAAAGCGATCTGTCGGCTGATAGGAGGCTGTGCCACATGGAGGGTACGGGCGGCCTTGGAAATGCTCTTGGCCTCGGCCACCGCGGAAAAATACTCTAGCTGTTTGAAGTTCATAAGTTGCCATACCTTTTCTGTATATCTAATATATAATACAAGTACTTTTCATTATAGCATATTTCGGTTAAAATACAATCATAAGGAGAGCGAATTTGCTTCACAAATTACGTTTCTCACAAAAAAATATTTTTTAGGGGGAAGTACCATGATTGGCAACGTAAACGATGCGATGACCATCAAGCTGGACTACGAGCTGCCCGAGTACCCTGAGTTTGATCCTCAGTACCGCCGCGCTCCCCGTCGTGAGTCTCACCTGAGTGAGTCCGACAAGGCTTTGGCCATCAAGAACGCTCTGCGTTACATCCATCCCGACCATCATGAGCAGATGGCCAAGGAGTTTGCCCAGGAGCTGGAGGAGCACGGCCGTATTTACGGCTACCGCTTCCGTCCCGCCGGCAAGCTGTACGGCAAGCCCATTGACGAGTACAAGGGCGTGTGCATTGAGGGCCGCGCTATCCAGGTTATGATCGACAACAACCTGGACTTTGATGTTGCTCTGTATCCCTATGAGCTGGTTACCTACGGCGAGACCGGTCAGGTGTGCCAGAACTGGATGCAGTATCGCCTCATCAAGAAGTATCTGGAGGTTCTGACTGACGAGCAGACCCTGGTGGTCATGTCCGGTCACCCCCTGGGCCTGTTCCACAGCCACAAGCTGGCTCCCCGTGTCATCATCTCCAACGGCCTGATGGTCGGTACCTTCGATGACCAGAAGAACTTCAACCGCGCTGCTGCTCTGGGCGTTGCCAACTACGGCCAGATGACCGCCGGCGGCTGGATGTATATCGGTCCTCAGGGCATCGTGCACGGCACCTTCAACACCCTGCTGAACGCCGGCCGTCTGAAGCTGGGCATTCCTCAGGATGGCAACCTGGCCGGCCGTCTGTTCGTCTCCGCCGGTCTGGGCGGCATGTCTGGTGCTCAGGGCAAGGCCGCTGAGATCGCCGGCGCTGCCTCCATCATCGCCGAGGTGGACGACTCCCGTATCGAGACCCGTTACACCCAGGGCTGGGTCAGCCACCGCACCGACAGCCTGGAAGAGGCCTGGAAGATCGCCAAGGAGCACATGGACGCCAAGGAGCCCTGCGCTGTCGCCTATCACGGCAACGTTGTGGACCTGCTGGAGTACCTCTACGACAACAACATCCATGTCGACCTGCTGTCCGACCAGACTTCCTGCCACGTGCCTTATGACGGCGGCTACTGCCCCCAGGGCCTGACCTTCGAGCAGCGCACCGAGATGCTGGACAAGGATCCCGAGGGCTTCGCCAAGCTGGTTGACAAGACCCTGCAGCATCACTATGAGATGATCTGCAAGCTGCACGACCGGGGCACCTACTTCTTCGACTACGGCAACAGCTTCCTGAAGGCTGTGTACGACACCGGCGTCAAGAGCATCTGCAAGAACGGCGAGAACGACCTGGACGGCTTCATCTTCCCCTCCTACGTGGAAGATATCCTCGGTCCCTGCCTGTTCGACTTCGGCTACGGTCCCTTCCGTTGGTGCTGCCTGTCCCGGAATCCCGAGGATCTGGACAAGACCGACGCTGCTGCTGCTGAGTACATCAAGGAGCACAACCGTCGCTATCAGGACTACGACAACTATGTCTGGGTCCGCGACGCCAAGAAGAACAAGCTGGTCGTCGGCACTCAGTGCCGCATCCTGTATCAGGACGCTCTGGGCCGCATGAACATCGCTCTGAAGTTCAACGAGATGGTCCGTAACGGCGAGATCGGCCCCGTCATCCTTGGCCGTGACCACCACGATACCGGCGGAACCGACGCCCCCTTCCGTGAGACCTCCAACATCAAGGACGGCTCCAACATCATGGCCGAGATGGCTACCCAGTGCTACGCCGGCAACGCGGCCCGCGGCATGAGCTACATCGCTCTGCACAACGGCGGCGGCACCGGTATCGGCAACTCCATCAACGGCGGCTTCGGCATGGTTCTGGACGGCTCCGAACGTGTGGACACCATCCTGAAGATGGCCATGCCTTGGGACACCATGGTCGGCGTTTCCCGCCGCGCCTGGGCTCGCAACGAGAACGCTCTGTCCACCGCTGCTGAGTACAACAAGATCTATGAGGGCCAGGATCACATCACCCTCCCCTATGTGGCTGACGACGCCATTGTTGAGGCTGCTGTCAAGACCATGAAGGGCTAATTGACCTAAATTAATAACTGAAAAAGGAGGGGGCGTGCCATCACGCCCCCTCCTTTGGAAAGGATACGATCGCATGAGTAAATTACTGCTGACCAACATCGGTATGCTGGCCACTCCTCAGGGCAGCTCCGCCAAGAAGGGCCCCGAGCAGGGCGCGATCCAGATCCTCAAGGACGCCTGGGTTCTGGTGGAGGACGGCGTCATTGCTCAGGTTGGCACCGGTGCTGCCCCCGCTGTGGCTGATGCCAAGGTGGTGGATGCCGGCGGCAACCTGGTCACCCCCGGCCTGGTGGATGCCCACACCCACCTCATTTTCGGCGGCTGGCGTCAGAACGAGCTGGGCATGAAGCTCCACGGCAAGACCTATCTGGAGATCCAGAATGCCGGCGGCGGCATCCAGTCCACCACCAACGCCACCCGTCAGGCTACCACTGAGGAGCTGACGGAGAAGGCCGCCAAGGCTCTGGACGAGATGATGGGCTTCGGCGTCACTACCTGTGAGGCCAAGAGCGGCTATGGTCTGGCTACCGAGCACGAGCTGAAGGCCCTCCAGGTCATTAAGAACCTGAACGACCGCCACCCCATGGACATCGTGGCCACCTTTATGGGTGCTCACCTGGTTCCTGCTGAGTACAAGCAGAACCGCGAGGAGTACATCCGTCTGGTGTGCGAGGAGATGATGCCCGCCGTCAAGGAGCAGGGCATCGCCAAGTTCTGCGACGTGTTCTGCGAGGCGGACACCTTCACCGTGGAGGAGTCCCGTCAGGTGCTGGAAGCCGGTCTCAAGTACGGCCTGCGTCCCAAGATTCACGCTGACGAGATCGAGGCCATCGGCGGCTCTCAGCTGGCCGGTGAAATCGGCGCCATTTCCGCCGAGCACCTCATCGTCTGCCCTCCCGAGGGAATTGCCAGCATGGCCAAGGGCGGAGTCATCGCCTGCCTCCTCCCCGCCACCAGCTTCAACCTGGGTGCCACCTTCGCCCCCGCCCGTGACATGGTCAGCGCCGGTGTGCCTGTGGCTATGGCCACCGACTTCAACCCCGGCTCCTGCCCCTGCCTGAACCTGCAGTTTGTCATCAATCTGGGCTGCCTGAAGTACAAGCTCACCCCCGAGGAAGTGCTCACCGCTGTCACCCTCAACGCCGCCGCCGCCATCGACATGGCGGACAAGGTCGGCTCCGTGGAAGTGGGCAAGCAGGGCGACCTGGTCATTTGGGATGCTCCCGACCTGGACTACATCTGCTACCGTGTGGGCAGCAACCTGGCCAAGACTGTAATTAAGCGGGGCGAGCTGGTCTAACGCCGTCCCCGGCAAGGGAGGGAACCGGCATGGACCGGACCGATTATCAGATCCTTAACATTCTCCAGATGGATTGCCGGACCACCCTGAAGCATATCGGCGACCAGGTGGGCCTCACCGCCCCCGCTGTCTCCGAGCGGGTGCGTCGGATGGAGGAAAAGGGCGTAATCCGGAATTTCCGCATCGAAGTGGACCGGGAACGCCTGGACTGCAGCATGACCGGCTTCATCTTCGTGGCGGTGGAACCGGAGAAGTACAGCACCTTCTGCGACTTCTGCCAAAAGACCCCCGCCATTGTCAGTCACTACCACGTGATTGGAGTATTTAATGCCCTGCTGCGCTTTGCAGTACGCGGCACCCGCGAGCTGGATGAGCTTCTCTCCTCCATCAAGCGGTACGGAGATTCCCAGACCTCGGTGGAGCTTAAAACCTACTTCGAGACCAAGGGAATCCCCCTGCCCGACTAAACTGCACCGTATAAATTCTCTGGAAGGAATTTCATACAACAAGGGTCCGCCCAGCAGGGCGGGCCCTCTTTTTATCCATCCTCTCCCCCCTTTTCCTCACAGCAAAGACAAACCCCCTGTGGCGTGAGCCACAGGGGGTTTGTCCATATAGAGGGGGGTCGAAGAAAATAATCCTGATATGGTAACGCTTTTTCTTAGAACAGGCCGGTGATCTTGCCGTTCTCGTCGATGTCGATGCGCTCGGAAGCGGGCACCTTGGGCAGGCCGGGCATGGTCATGATGTCACCGGTCTTGGCAACCAGGAAGCCGGCGCCGGCGTTGACCTTGACCTCACGGATGGTGATCTTGAAGCCGCGGGGAGCGCCCAGCTTGGTCTGATCATCGGAGAAGGAGAACTGAGTCTTGGCCATGCAGATGGGCATCTTGTCGAAGCCCAGGTCGGTCAGCTGCTGAATCTGCTTCTTGGCAGCGGCAGTGATGGTCACGCCGTCAGCGCGGTAAACCTTGGTGGCAATGGCTTTGAGCTTGTTCTCGATGGTGTCCTCAGCGTCATAGACGTACTGGAAGTGGTCGTTGGTGGTGTCCTCAGCCAGACGGACAACCTCCTCAGCCAGGGCCTTGCCGCCCTCGCCGCCCTTGGCCCAAACCTCGGACAGACGGACGTTGACGCCCTGCTCCTTGCACTTCTCCTCGACCATCTTCAGCTCGGCCTCGGTGTCGGTGGGGAAGGCGTTGATGGCAACCACGCAGGGCAGGCCGTAGACGTTCTTCACGTTGTCCACGTGCTGCAGCAGGTTGGGCAGGCCCTTCTCCAGAGCCTCCAGGTTCTCGTTGTTCAGCTCAGCCTTGGGCACGCCGCCGTGATACTTCAGGGCGCGGACAGTGGCAACGATAACAACGGCATCGGGATGGAAGCCGCCGGCACGGCACTTGATGTCCAGGAACTTCTCAGCGCCCAGGTCAGCAGCGAAGCCGGCCTCGGTGACGGTGTAATCAGCCAGCTTCATGGCAGTCTCGGTGGCCTGGATGGAGTTACAGCCGTGAGCGATGTTGGCGAAGGGGCCGCCGTGGATGAAGGCGGGGGTGTGCTCCAGAGTCTGGACCAGGTTGGGCTTGATGGCGTCCTTCAGAACGGCAGCCATGGCGCCCTCGGCCTTCAGGTCATGAGCAGTGATGGGCTTGCCAGCGCGGCTGTAAGCCACAACCATCTTGGCCAGACGCTGCTTCATGTCGGCCAGGCCGGTGGACAGGCACAGAACAGCCATGATCTCGGAGGCAACCACGATGTCGAAGCCGTCCTCACGGGGCACGCCGCTGGCCTTGCCGCCCAGACCGCAGACGATGTGACGCAGCTGACGGTCGTTCATGTCCACCACGCGCTTCCAGGTGATCTGGCGGGTGTCGATGTCCAGAGCGTTGCCCTGCTGAATGTGGTTATCAATGAGGGCGGAGAGCAGGTTGTTGGCGATGCCGATGGCATTGAAGTCGCCGGTGAAGTGCAGGTTGATGTCCTCCATGGGAACAACCTGAGCGTAGCCGCCGCCGGCAGCGCCGCCCTTCACGCCGAACACGGGGCCCAGGGAGGGCTCACGCAGGCAGACGATGGTCTTCTTGCCGATCTTGTTCAGAGCGTCGGCCAGACCCACAGAGGTAGTGGTCTTGCCCTCGCCAGCGGGAGTGGGGCTGATGGCGGTCACCAGAACCAGCTTGGACTTGCGGGGCAGGTCCTTTAGGGCGTGGATGTCCACCTTAGCCTTGTACTTGCCGTAGTTCTCCAGCTGATCCTCGGAAATACCGATGGACTTGGCAACCTCAACAATAGGCAGCATCGTGGATTCCTGGGCGATCTCAATGTCAGACTTGAAACTCATAAATGACGCCTCCTCTAAAAAATATGTGTCTTGTCTTTGATGAACCTTCCTTGTTTGACCAGCAGGACAAGCAAGGCCTTTCTATGGATTCATTGTAGTCCAAATACCCCCGATTCGTAAACGAGTTCTGTTTTCCGTTTTCAAATCTCGGCTTTGTTTCGTTAAGTGAATCCCATCATCTGCTTGTCCCAAAAAACCCCTTTCCTCCTTTCTTCGTCATCATCTCAAAAAAACGGAAAAATTTCAAGAGAAATTTTGAACTTTCCATTGACATGTCCAACAGCAAAGCAGTATAATAGCAGCGTAAAGAATATATAGTTTGTATACAGGTAAGCAATGGCGCTCTCCACATTTTTTGGCGAGCGCTCTAAAAATTCCGTAACCTGTATGCAGGTTGTATCCACCATTGTCGAATGGAAAGGGAGCGATGCAATGCCAATTTTGCTGCAGGAGGACCTCAATCGTCCGCTTCCCAAACTCTATCGGGTCCGTCAACAGTTTGATGACCATCAGCTGGAGGATGTGGCTGGTACGGTCCGCGCCCAGCTGGCACGGCTGGAGGTCTCCTCACTGGTCAAGCCGGGAGCCCGCGTGGCAGTGGCTGTAGGCAGCCGGGGCATCCGGGACCTATACACGGTCGTGGAACAGGTCATTGCTTCTTTAAAGGAGTTGGGTGCCCAGCCCTTCGTTGTCTCCGCCATGGGCAGCCACGGCGGCGGAACCGAAGAGGGACAGCGCGAGGTGCTGGCCGGTTACGGCATTACGCCGGAAAACCTGGGTGTGCCTGTGGTAACCACGGTGGACACTGTCCTTCTGGGCCACACGGCCTCAGGACGCCCCATCTGGTTTGACCGGGCTGCCTATGAGGCGGATCTGGTAGTCCCCATCAACCGGGTCAAGCTGCACACCGACTTTGTGGGTCCCCTTCAGAGCGGACTTTGCAAAATGCTGGTTATTGGTCTTGGCAACCACAAAGGCTGTTCCGCCGTTCACGAAGAGGATCCGGAACACTTCGCAGAAATCATTGAGGAGACCGCCTCCATTATTCTGGAGAAGGCTCCCATCGGATTTGGCGTGGCGATTCTGGAAAATGCCTATGACAAAACCTGTCATGTGGAGGCCGTCCCCGCTCAGGGCCTGATCGCCCGGGAGAAGGAGCTGGTCCTCCAGGCCAGAGCCAACATGCCCTACATTATGCTTCCTCAGGCGGATGTCATTGTCTGCCGGGAAATCGGCAAGGACGTATCAGGAGCCGGTTTTGACCCCAACATTCTGGGACGCAGCTCCGTCTTGAAAACCTTTGTCCTTCATATTCCGAAGTATCAGAAGCTGGTCCTCACCAATGTGACAGAGGCCAGCCACGGAAACGGCATTGGCGTGGGCCTCTTTGATGTCATCACCAAGCAGGTGGCCCAGCAGTTGGATCTGGAGGCCATGTATGCCAACGCCATCGCCTGCAACTGTTTGGGCGATGCCTCCATTCCCTGCACCGTCGAGGATGAGGAGACCGCAATCCGGGTGGCGCTGAAATGCTGCCGCGGCATTGACCGGGACAATCCGAAAATCATCCGCATCCAGAACACCTTGCACCTGGAGTACATCGAAGTATCTGCTGCCCTTCTGGATGACGTACGTGCCAACCCCAAGTTAAGTCTGGTGGACCCATCTTAAAATAAGAAACCCATCACAACATTTTATAAAGGGAGGAACTAGCATATGATTCTCAACGAAGAGCAACAGGCTATGCTGGACGGAAAGTACGGCGAGGGCGCTGCCTACGCCATGAAAATCCAGTTTGCCCTGGGCGAGGCCTTTGATGCCCCCCGCATGGTCCCCATCACCCGCGCCCACGTGGCCCTGAGCAATCAGGCCGGCGACCTGTGGTTTGCCGAGAAGATGCTCAAGGCAGGTGCCAAGTGCCGCGTGGCCCCCACCGTGAACCCCGGCTTCTGCCTGGGCTACTTCACCGGCTCCTGCGCACACCCCGTTACCGAGGAGGATGCCGACCACATGCGCCGCACCGATGCAGCCTACCGTGGTCTGGGTGCTGTTCTGTCTTACAACTGCACCCCCTACATCGCCTCCAACGTCCCCAATTTCGGTGAAATCTGTGCGTTCTCCGAGTCCAGCGCCACCCCCTACATCAACTCCGTCTGGGGTGCCCGCTCCAACCGTGAAAGCGCTAACAGCGCCCTGTGTGCCGCTATCACCGGCTATGTGCCCGAGTACGGCCTGCTGCTGGACGAGAACCGCAAGGGCGACATTCTGGTCCACGTGGAAGCCAACATGAAGTCCGACTATGAGTACCATCTGCTGGGCATGATGGGCGCCAAAATCGGCGAGGGTATTCCCGTCTTTACCGGCCTGCCCACCCACATTCCCTCCGAGGCTCTGCGCAACCTGGGTGCTCAGCTGAACACCTCTGGTGCCTACGGCATGTATCACATCGTAGGCTTCACTCCCGAGGCTCCCACTCTGGAAGCTGCCTTCGGCGGTAAGAAGCCTCAGCGCGAGGTCGTCATCACCGACAAGGATCTGATGGACTTCCAGGAGGAGTACAGCGACAAGGCCCACGACGGCAATAAGGTGGACTTCGCCATGTTCGGCTGCCCCCACTTCACCCTGAAGGAAGCGATGTATATCGCCAAGCACATCGAGGGCAAGAAGCTGGCCATCCCCATGTTCATCCTGGTCTCCAGCGATGCCGCTGAGATGGCTCGCCGCATGGGCGTGACCGATATCCTCACCGCCGCCGGCGCTGAGATCATCCCCGACTCCTGCCCCGACCAGCCCTGCTGGCACTACCTCAAGGGCAAGGTTGGTATCACCGAGTCCCCCAAGTGCGCCTATTATCCCCGCCGCAGAGGCATCAACTTTATGATCCGCGACCTGGACACCTGCATCGAGGCCGCCCTGACTGGAGAGGTGAAATAACATGGCTAAGAGATTTTCCTGTCATAAGATTTCCGAGGGTAAGGCTCAGGCCGAAGCCATCATCACCAAGGACCGCATCATGTTCTATCAGGTTCGCCCTGAGGACGGCGTGATGGAGGAAAAGAATCACGAGCTGGAGGGCCGCAGCATTGCCCAAAAGATCCTCCTCTTCCCCGGCGGAAAGGGCAGCTCCGTGGTGCAGCAGGACGGCCTGTATCACCTGGACCGCTTCCACAATATGCCCGCCGCTCTGATCATCCAGGATCCTGATCCTGTTTTGGTCGCTGGCGCCATTATTATGGAGCTGCCTATGGTGGACAAGGTGGATCCCGCCTTCTATGAGACGGTCAAGGACGGCGACATGGTAGCCGTCAACGCCGATGAGGGCTACGTCGAGATTCTTGACTAAGCTCCGGCATCCATTTAATTGAATGTGCTTCAAACGGACATGTCCGTTTGTCGATTTTTGGAAAATCGAGTGTGTGCTGCATGTTCCTGTGTTTGACCGGAGTTTCCGGTTGACATAAACCGTCGCCGAATTCGCGGCGCGGTAACCCCAACATCAAACATATATTGGGAGGAATCGAAATGAAAAAAGCGCTATCTCTGGCCCTCGCCGTTGCCATGGCCCTGTCTCTGGTCGCCTGCGGCAACAGCTCTTCTTCCGGCTCCGGTTCTGATGCCAGCCAGTCCGGCGGCGGCAATACCGAGGCCACCATCCTGAAGGTCGGCCACGTGGAGGCCGAAGACCGCTCCACCCACAAGGCTCTGCTGCAGTTCAAGGAAGAGCTGGAAGAGAAGACCGAGGGCCGCATTGAGGTCCAGATTTTCCCCAACTCTGAGCTGGGCGGCGATGAGGAGCTGTGTGAGTCCGTCGCCATGGGCACCATCCAGATGTGCCTGCCCTCCACCTCCGTGCTGACCGCTTACAACGAGCGCATCGGTATCCTGGATATGCCCTACCTGTTCACCGATTCTCAGAGCGCCTTCAATGCCCTGGACGGCGAGCTGGGCGAGCAGATTGACGAGTGGATTGCCGGCAACGGCTTCATCAGCCTGGGTTATGTCTACAACGGCCCCCGCTGCACCACCAACAGCGTCCGTCCCATTCACACCCCCGCTGACCTGGCTGGTCTGAAGATCCGCGTCATGAGCTCCCCCGTGTTCATCCGTATGTATGAAGTGCTGGGCGCCAACCCCACTCCCATGAGCTTCTCCGAGCTGTTCACCGGCCTGCAGCAGAACACTGTTAACGGCCAGGAGAATCCCCCCACTCTGATCTACGCTTCTGGTTTCCAGCAGGTTCAGAAGTATCTGACCATTGATAACCACGTTCATAACTTCCTGCCTATCCTGACCAACGAGGCTTGGTTCAACAGCCTGAGTGAAGAGGATCAGGCCGCCCTGACCGAGTGTGCCGCCAACATGGTCACCAACCAGCGCAACATCGAGCTGGAGGACAACGAGACCATCGTGGAGAAGCTGGAGGCCGAGGGTATGGAGGTCAACTACCTCACCGACGAGGAGTATCAGGCCTTCGTGGATGCCGTTCAGCCCATGTACGATGAGTACCGTGCCCAGTGGGGCGACGAGATCTTTGATCTGGCTCTCTCTTACAACCAGTAATTTACCCCTTTCTGCGTCTATGTAAAGAACTTGCCGGGCGGGCATGAGTACCATATCCTCGGCCCGCCCGGCCGTCTATTGCCCGAGAGGAGTTGTTTCGTATGAAAAAGGACAGCTTTCTAGGAAAGCTGATCTTCGGCTACGACAAGCTGGAGGAGTACGTCCTCTGTGCCAGTCTGGTATTTACTACTTTAGTGGTTTTTGCCCAAGTGATTATGCGCTCCATATTCAATAGTTCCCTGACTTGGAGCGAAGAGTTGACCCGCTACATCTTTATCTGGCAAATCTGGCTGGGCGTCAGCATTGCCCAGCGCGACAAGGCCCATATCAAGGTTGAATTGTTCAATAGCTTTGTAAAAAACGAAAAAGTTCGTGCGGTGGTGGATATATTCGCTACTCTGATCTTGATCGCTTTCAATATTTTCCTGGTAGCCAAGGGTTCTGAGTTGGTCCAGCAGATGATCCAGCGCGGCAACGTCTCCGGTGCCATGCGGCTGCCTATGTATTACGTGTACGCTGCACTTCCCGTCTCCTCCTTCATCCTCACGCTGCGTCTTCTGGGCCAGCTGGTGGAGGACTGCAAGAAGATGGCCGGAAAAAGCGGGGAGGTTGGATAAATGGAAACTATTGTACTGTTTGCCAGCTTTTTTATTCTGCTGTTTTTAACCGTTCCCATCGGTTACTCCATTGGCATCGCCACTCTTATCGCCATTGTCACCTGTGGTGACGGCACCATTCCTCTTCTGATGATCACCCAGAAAGCCATCACCGGCTGCGATTCCTTCCCCCTGATGGCCGTTCCCTTCTTCATGCTGGCCGGCAACCTGATGAGCGGCGGCGGTATCGCCAAGCGTATGCTTGACTTCTTTGATACCTTCATGGGCTTCATCACCGGCGGCCTGAGCATGGTGACTACCATCACTTGTATGTTCTTCGCCGCCATCTCCGGCTCCGCTATCGCTACCACCTCTGCCGTCGGTTCCTTCATGATCCCCGCGATGAAGGATAAGGGCTATGACGAGGGCTTCAGCGCTTCTATCTGCGCTGCTGCCGGCACCATCGGTGTTATCATCCCCCCCAGCGTGCCCTTTGTCATCTACGGCGTGGCCACTGGCACCTCCATCACCGACCTCTTTAAGGCCGGCGTGGTTCCCGGAATCGCCATGGGCGTGGCTCTGATGATCGTCTGCTACATCATGAGCAAGAAGTACGGCTTCAAAGGTGAAAGCAAGAAGTTCAGCTTCAAGGCCGTGCTGCACAGCTTCTGGCACGCCATCTGGGCCCTGCTCTCTCCCGTGATCATCTTGGGCGGCATCTATTCCGGCTACTTCACCCCCACCGAAGCCGCTGTTATCAGCGTGGTCTATTCCTTCATCGTAGGCCGCTTCGTCTACCGTGAGTTGGACAATAAGAGTGCTTATAAGGCTCTGCGCGACACCATCGTGGTCAACGGTTCCACCACCTTCATGGTAGGTCTGTCCTCCGCCTTTGCCGCTTACCTGAGCCTGACCGGTATCCCCCGCACCCTGGCCAACACCATGCTGGGCATTACCGACAATAAGTACATCCTGCTCATCCTCATCAACATCTTCCTGCTGATTGTCGGCTGCCTGGTGGACAACATCCCCGCCACTATCATTCTGGCTCCTATCCTGCTGCCTGTGGTAGAGGCCCTGGGTATGAGCCCCATTACCTTCGGTATCATGCTGACCATGAACCTGGCCATCGGCTTCTGCACACCGCCTTACGGCATCGACCTGTTTGTGGCCTCCGCCATTTCCGGCGTGTCCATTGGCAAGATGATGAAGTTCATGCTGTGGTTCATCTTAGCCCTGCTGGTTGTGTTGATGCTGGTCACCTATTGGCCCGCCTTCACCCTGTTCCTGCTGACCTAAGTGGACGTCTTGGAGCTGGTTATTCGTAATTTATGAATTGTTTTTCCCTCTCTTTTGTGGTATAATTAAATTACGTTCTCCACTATTTAAAACTAATTTAAAACTGGAGGCACGCCCCGGAAAGGCGGACGTGCCTCCAGTTTTACTGAACCTATCAGAAATGGAGTGAACACAGCCGCCATGCTCAGAACCCGTTCTACTCGCGAAAGTCTATCTCAACAAGCTTATAATCAAATTAAGGATGCGCTGTGTGAAGGGAAAATCGTCGCTGGCGATATTCTCAGTGAAAATCAGTTGGCTCAGGAACTAGGAATGAGCCGTACACCGGTCCGTGAGGCTCTGCGTGCTCTGGCCAGCGAAAATTGGCTGGAGATTAAAAACGGTGTAGGCGCATACGTAAAGCCCCTCTCCTCCAAGGACATTGAAGATTTATATGAGATCCGCTGTCTTTTGGAGGTCCAGGCTGCTAAAACAGCGGTTTACTCCATCTCCGACCAGGAAATTGATGACCTGGCTCGTCGTTTTCAGGAACTGCTTAAGAATTACGCCGATGGAAAGCTGCCCAGCCCCCAGTACTTCTCTCAGTTGGACTGGGAACTCCATGAATTGATCGTGGAGCACTGCACCAACAATTATTTAAAAGTTATCATGCGTAACAACAACTCTAACATCAAGCGCTATCAGCTGCTCTCCTTTGAAGCGCGCAACGACATCAAGGACAGTACACTGCAGCATCTGAACATTCTCTCTCTGCTTCGTCAACGCGACATTCCCGCTCTAACCAAGGCTCTAACCGAACATTTTAATTGGGCTGCCAATTTCTTAAAAAATACCACCTGAGTGGGATCTTCTCTTTTCGTGCGGAATCACTTTTTATCGCCTTATTCTCTTTAAACGGAGCCTTTTCTCCGGAACGTAAGACTCCGTTTAAGGGAATACCATCACTTTTTCTTCGTCTTTTTGCCTTTTTTCTCATTTTCCTCTTCCATTTCTGCAAAATACAAAAAATTAAATTTTTTTCAAAAAACCACTTGCTTTTTCCTTTTCCATATGCTATTATGTTATAGCTGTCTGAGATACGGAACAGCAAAAACAAAATACTTCCGGGTGTGGCGAAGTTTGGTATCGCGCTTGAATGGGGTTCAAGAGGCCGCTGGTTCGAATCCAGTCACTCGGACCAAAAATCCGCAGTCCATTGAAATACAATGGGTTGCGGATTTTTCTCATTCTCTTTTCACTCTTAATTCGCTGGATAACGCGCTTGATTTTCAAAGTAATTTGAAACAATCAAGCGCGTTCATTTTTTCAAAGAGCCCAAGAAAGCAGAACAGGCCGCAGTCTCCTCTGTCCCCCAGGCTGGAATTCCGGCTCTCAGCTCAAACGCATGAAACATAAGTGAAACGGGTACAGATGAAAAGCACAAATGGATCCTTAAAATCGCAGTATACTATGCAGCCAGCATATTGTTTTTCATTCTAAAACGTATAAAATGGTAAAGGTACCTGCAAACCGAACAATTCAGAGATATGGGGCCATGCACAGGCGGATTCATCCGTCTTTCTGAAAATTGGGGAATTTAGGGATTCTTCGAAATCTCAGCCGTCTCTTTCTCTGCACAAAATTTCCCCGAAATATCAGCAATTACAGTAAAGCGCGAAATAGGGCGGAGCGGCTCCATGGCTGCAAGGTACATCAAAACAAAGGGAACACCCCAGATTGTCAAGCACACCTTTGCGGAGGTTGTCCGTGAGAAATAAAAGATGAGAGATTCTTTTTTAGGGAGGAATGTATTGTGAATGAAGAATTTGCAAAAGGGAAATTGGCTGCATACCGCACAAGATTCACTGATACTTCTTTTTTCGCGGCAAAACTGAATACCCTTATTCTCAATTAGACGATGAAATCAGAATTATTCAACCAGCCACACCATTTGTCCAAGGTCAAGCAAGAGCAAAAGTTGGCGATAAAGAGATTACGATATATTTTAATTTGACCGAGCGCGAGCGTTTTGCTTCCGTGATGGAGTATGCTAATGAAAAAATCAGAGGTGCTAAAAACAAAGCAGTAAACTACAAATATTGTCTGCAGGCTCATACTGGTACAAAGTTGGAGGTATACGATGATTACGTCATCCTCTACTATGTCCCCACTCGTGGTTTTATGGGAAATATTCTGCGGGGAGGCACTACTGGTGGAAAACGACTTTCCTTTGCCGATATTACATCAATCCAATTTATGGAACCAGTAGCTGCTACCTATGGTTTCATTCAATTTACGTATCCCGGAAGCGGAGAAGGAAAAGCCGGTGTTGTTCAAGCAGTAGATGATGAAAACTCCATTCCAATTAGTAAAACAAATCTTGAATTAGCCCGTGAAATTGTAGAGTATATCGAACAAACAAGACGGAAAATCAAAGCTGGTGCAACCACGGTTGCAAGTCAACCTTCCGCCGCCGATGAACTAAAAAAGTTTAAAGAACTGCTGGACATGGGCGCTATCACACAAGAAGAATTTGACGCAAAGAAAAAGCAGCTTCTGGGGCTGTAACTTCTGCATCATCAGATAGGGCGGGTGCAATCCCGCCCTTGTCCTTTTAATGTCAATAGGCTATGCTTAAATGACACATTAAAGCATGGCAGCTGCTCCGTCTCTGTGCGCCCATCCTTTCACATCTACTTCCGTCGCAGTATCTTTCCCACACACGTAAAAAGCCCGCGGCATCCAATGGATGCCGCGGGCTTTTTCTCTTCAGGATTCTGGTACCGTTTTGGCTTACTGGGCGTTCAGCTTGTCCAGGCCCAGACGGAGCCGCCGCAGCGTCTCCTCCCGGCCCAGGATGTGGCAGATCTCCACGGCGCCGCCGGGAGTGACCGCCTTGCCTGCCGCCGCGATGCGAACCGGCCACATAAGGGTGGCGTTCTTGACCTCCAGCTTCTCTGCCAGGGCCACCAGACCGTCATGAATCTGCTCGGTGGTCCAGGCCTCCATCCCCTCCAGCATGGGGATGGCCGCCTCCAGCATCCGTTTGGACACCTCGGGGTTAGCCTTGGATTTCTTGTTGGTAAAGAGCTCCACATCATACTCAGGCAGGCTCTGGAAGAAGTCCACCTTCTCGGGGATGTCCGTCAGCTTCTCGCACCGGGCCTGGAGCAGCCCCGCAATCTCTTCCACAGAGATCTGGGGATTCTGGACACTCTGGCGGATATAGGGCTCCGCCACCTTGGCAAAGTCCTCCGGCGCCATGGCCCGCAGATAGAGGGCATTGAAGTGGGTCAGCTTCTCAATGTCAAAGATGGCAGGGGACTTGGACATACCGGCTAGGTCAAAGGCACGGGCCAGCTCTTCTAGGGAGAAAACCTCCTGCTCCGCCAGCTCGCCCCGGGGCGACCAGCCCAGCAGGGCCACATAGTTCAAAATGGCCTCGGTGAGGAAGCCCTGGGCCTTCAGATCCTCATAGGAGGGATCCCCGTGGCGCTTGGACATCTTGTTCTGAGCGTCCCGCATCACCGGGGAGCAGTGGACGTAGGTGGGCACTTCCCAGCCGAAGGCCTGATAAAGGAGGTTATACTTGGGGGCGGAGGAGAGATACTCGCTGCCCCGGACCACGTGGGTAATGCCCATCAGATGGTCGTCCACCACGTTGGCAAAGTTATAAGTGGGCAGTCCGTCCCGCTTCATCAGCACCTGGTCATCCAGGGTGTCGTTCTCCACGGTAATATCTCCGAAAATGGCGTCATGGAAGGTGGTGGTACCGCCGTGGGGAATCTTCTGGCGGATGACATAGGGCTCTCCGGCGTCCACCCGGGCCTGGGCCTCCTCCAGGGACAGGCTGCGGCAGGGATCGTCCCCCCGGTCAAACTCTCCGGACTCCTCCTCCGACTCCGTCTTCTCGCAGAAGCAGTAGTAGGCATGTCCCTTTTCCACCAGCAGACGGGCGTACTTTCCATAGGTGTCCCGGCGCTGAGACTGGATATAGGGCGCGACAGGGCCGCCCACATCCGGTCCCTCATCATGGTCCAGATGACATTCCGTCAGAGTACGATAGATCACCTCGGTGGCACCCTTTACCTCACGCACCTGGTCGGTATCCTCGATACGCAGGATAAAGGTCCCACCCGCGTTGCGGGCAATGAGCCAGGTATACAGGGCCGTACGCAGGTTGCCTACGTGCATATAGCCCGTGGGAGACGGAGCAAACCGGGTCCGCACCTTCCCCTTGGGAATCTTGGCCTCCATCTCCTCGAAATACTTCATGTCCAATGTCATTCTGTTCCCTCCGTTATCCCTGCGGCAGGTCAATTTCCTCCGCAGGTGTCGTTCGCAGTGCTTATTATATTGAATTTCCCCTTATTTGGCAAGAGGTACTCCCCTCCGTGCCCTTCCTTTCATGGAACTTTAATCTTTCTCCCGTTGATTTTTTCCCGGAAATAGGATATGCTGACTAGTATCCTGGGCGCATCTTACTCGCCCGACTACAGAAATGAAGGAGAATTATTTTGAACCCGAACACGCCAAACAAACGCGGCCATCTGCCTAAGGGCCGCCTGGGCCGCACACTTCTCAGCATTGTCATCACGGCCGTGATAGGTTTCCTCTACTTCTATGTCTCCCTTCCCGCGCTGAATCTGCAGGCCGGCGAATTTTACAGCTTTCTCGCCCTCCTGTGCATTGTCTATACGCTCAGCATTTTCCTGCTCTCCGGCAGCAGCTCCGACAACGTAGTCCGCACCCCCAAGGAAAAGGCCCGGGAATGGATGCGCTTTGTAAAGAGCCGCTGCCTCCCCGTGGGCATTCTGTTTGTCGCCGTTATCGTAGTGGCGCTGGTGGGTCAGATTATCTCCCTGCCCATCTTCCGCGCGGGCTCCTACCGGGATCTGCTGACGGTGGAGGACGGTAACTTTTCCGAAGAGATCACTCAGATTTCTTTCGACAAGATCCCCACGCTGGACCGGGACAGCGCCGAGTACCTGGGTGACCGCCAGATGGGTACCCTCAGCGACATGGTCAGCCAGTTTGAGTACTCCAACGACTCCACTCAGATCAATTACCAGGGCCGCCCCGTACGGGTCGCCCCCATTGATTACGCCGACCTCATCAAGTGGTTCACCAACCGGGGCGAGGGTCTGCCTGCCTACGTGGTGGTGGACATGGTCACCCAGGAGGCCAACGTGGTACGGCTGCAGGAGGGCATGAAGTACTCCTTCTCTGAGCCCCTCAACCGGAACATCATGCGCCACCTGCGCTTCCAGTACCCCACCTATATGTTCGATACTCCCCAGTTTGAAATCAACGAGGAGGGCCGTCCCTACTGGATTGCTCCCCGGGTCGTCAAGACCATCGGCCTGTTCGGCGGCCGGGACATCCAGGGCGCCGTGCTGGTGGACGCCATCACCGGAGAAAGCACCTACTACGACATCTCCGATGTGCCCTCCTGGGTGGACAACGTATACACTCCCTCCCTCATCATGGAGCAGTACGACTACCACGGCACTCTGGTCAACGGCTTCCTCAACTCCATTCTGGGCCAGCGGGATGTGACCGTGACCACCGACGGCTATAACTACATCGCCCTCAACGACGATGTGTACGTCTATACCGGCGTCACCTCCGCCAACGCCGACCAGTCTAACCTGGGCTTCCTGCTCTCCAACCAGCGCACCAAGGAGACCAAGTTCTACGCCGCCCCCGGCGCCACCGAGTACGCCGCCATGGGCTCGGCCCAGGGCGAAGTGCAGGATTTGGGCTACACCGCCACCTTTCCCCTGCTGCTGAACATCGCCGGGGAGCCCACCTACTTCATTCCTCTGAAGGACGCCACCAACCTGGTCAAGAGCTACGCCATGGTAAACGTGGCCCAGTACCAGGTGGTCACCGTGGCCTCCACGGTCTCCCAGTGTGAGCAGGAATATATCCGCCAGCTCGCTGACAAGGGTATTACGGAGACTGAGGAGCTGCCTCAGACAGAGGCCAAGGGTACCGTGGCGGAAATCCGCACCGCTGTACTGGACGGAAACACCTACTACTTCATCCGTCTGGAGGGAGAGGAGATCTTCTACTCCATCTCCGCTGCCAAGGACCGCGAGGTGGTCACGCTGAACGTGGGCGACCGCGTCACGGTGGAGCACGCCGTTGCCGCCGAGGGCAGCACGTCCTCCATTCTGGACGGCTACTCCCTCACGGTGGAAGGCCGGGCTTCCCAGGCCACAGCGTCCCAGACCGAGGGCAATTCTGTCTCCGACACGGTGGCGACGCCTCAGGAAGCGGAAGGCTGAACGCATTATAGAACAAAAAATCCGCCCATCCTTGTGGATGGGCGGATTTTTCAGCCTTCCGTCTTCCAGCCGGCGCACAGCGCCAGCTTGTCTTTCCGGGACAGCCGCTTGATCTGGCTCTCCCGGCGCAGGGCGGCGGACTTGTCCGGCTGCTCCTCCTGATAGGCCAGCTCCAGCGGCCCTCTCCCTCTGGTATATTTGGCCCCCTTGCCCGCCCGGTGGGCGGCCAGCCTGCGGTCCACATCATCGGTGATACCGGTATACAGCGTGTTGTCCCCGCAGCGCAGAATATAGACATACCAGGTCATGCTTCCGGACCTCCCCCCTGCTTTCTCCTCAGTATAGCGCACCGGAGGCAGGCTGGCAAGGCGGCATCTCCATGGAATCCGTTTGAAACCCTCCGGCATTTGTGTTATTCTATCAGCAAATCAGGATGCGGGCGGCCCATTGATTACCCCGTCGCAACACGCCCGCACAAGGAGGAATGGGCATGGATTCCATTGACTACACCGCCTTTCTGGGGCAGGGGCCCGACCTGTGCTCCATGAACCGCCAGGAGCTGGAAGAGTACCTGGACACCGTCCGGGGCTGGATTGACCGGCTGGACGAGGAGGAGCCGGAGGACATGGAGAGTGAAGCGTACGAGGCCTGGGGCGACCGCCATGAGGCGCTGGAGGATCTGGCCGACGACATTCAGGACCGATTGGAGGAGCTGTGATGGAGCCTTCCTTCTGTAAGCTGGAAATCTTTCTTCCCCAATCCCATTTGGAGCCTCTGCGGGCGGCCCTCCAGCGTGTGGATGCGGGGCATATCGGCCGCTATGACAGCTGCCTGTCCTTCAGCCCGGTCACCAGCTGCTGGCGTCCTCTGGAGGGTGCCGCTCCCTACCTGGGGCAGGTGGGCGAGGTATGCACCCAGCCAGAGCTGAAGGTAGAGGTCACCTGCCGCACCGTGCAGCTGGATGAGACCCTCGCCGCCGTCAAGGCGGTACACCCCTATGAGGAGCCGGTGATCAACGTCATCCCCCTGTACCGTACGGGACTGTAAGCGGCGCGGATTGCTGTTTTGACGCGGTCCCGCTCCGGTTTCACACCCAAAATCACAATCTGCTGCAAGCCTTCCCACACGGCGGGAGGGCTTGCTTTTTTCTTTTCCCTCTTGACAATATCGATATTCGAGATTATACTCAAATCAGAAATATCGATATTCGAGATTAAGGAGGTGCGTGCTGTGCCCCGGGCAAAATTTCAGACGCTGACCGAGCAGATGTTTTACATTCTTCTGTGCCTGAGCCAGGAGTGCTGCGGCATCGACATCATGGATCAGGTGCCCGCTATGACGGGAGGCCGGGTCCGGGTGGGCTCCGGCACCCTATACAACCTGTTGGAACAGTTTGTGCAGGCGGAGATGATCCGGGAAACCAGGGCGGAGGGTCGAAAGCGCAGCTACATTCTTACGGAGAAGGGGCGTGAGACCCTGGAGGAGGAGTACCGACGCCTGTGCACGCAGACCGCCGACTACCGCCGGATATTTGGAGAGGAGGCTCCCCAATGAAAGACAGCAAGCGCGATTTCATTCCCTTTTCCCTCTATGACCGCACCGGCATGGCCGCTCTTCTGGAAAAACGGGCGGCCCAGGGCTGGCTGCTGGACCGGGTATCTCCCTGGGGCTGGCACTACCGCCGGATTGACCCCAAAAGGCTCCACTTTGCCGTCACCTACTACCCCAAAAACTCCCAGTATGCCCCGGAGCCCTCAGAGGAGCAGCTCACCTTTCAGGACTTCTGCGCCCACACCGGCTGGGAGCTGGCCGCCGCCTTCGGTCCCCACCAGTTCTACTACAACAAGGAGGAGGACCCCGTCCCCATTCAGACGGATCCGGAAATTGAGCTGGCTCAAATTGGAAAGGCCTTCCGGCGGGCGCTGCCTATCTACATTGTCTTCCTACTGCTGGGCCTCTATATGGGGTGCTCCTGGCTGTGGTCCCTGGTAAACCGGCCCATCGATCTGTTGTCCAGTGCCGGGAACCTATTTACCGGTGTTTGCTGGCTGCTCCTGTTTGTCTACTTCACCGCCGACCTCATCACCTACCTGCTCTGGCGGCGGAAGGCCAAAGCGGCAGCCCAGCTGGGGGAATTTGTCCCCACTCACGGCTGTCACCGGGTGATGCAGGTGGGAATGGTTCTGATGCTGCTGGCTCTTGCAGGCTGGCTGCTTACCGACCGGACCCCGGTACTGTGGTATATCCTGGTCCCCTTTGTACTGGTTATGGTGCTGCTGTATGTGGTGGCAGACCGCACCAAGGAGCTGCTCAAGCGGCGGAAGGCCCCGGCGGGGCTCAACCTCTCTGTGACCTGGGCGCTCACCCTGGTGCTCTCCTTCCTCCTCATGGGAGCCGTCATGTACGGCATGGTCCGAGGGGTGCGCAGTGGGGCCTTTTCCCTGGACGACGGCCCGCCGCCGGTCACGCTCTCCCAGCTCACTTCCATCCCCGCAAAGGACTGCGAGGTAACCTCCAGCGTCTCCCGCTCCGCTCTGGGCTCCCGTGCCCAGTACTGGATGCACACCCAGCCCGCCACGGAGGATTACAGCTCCCTGACCTACACCGTGGTGGACGTGCATCTGTCCTGGCTCTATGACGCCTGTCTCAACCAGCTGCTCCACGAGAAGGACGATCTGGGCGTCTTTGACGAGGACGTGGAGCCGGCCTCCCGCTATGGCTACCGTGCCGCTGACCCCGCTCCCTGGGGGGCAGAGGAGGCTTGGCAGCTATATAGCCCCGAGGGACGGGCGCTGGAGAACTACATCCTCGGCTGGGATAACCGGCTGGTGGTCTTTGAGCCCAACCTGGACGGTCTGACGGCGGAGCAGATGGCCCTGGTCGGGGAACTGCTGACACCGGCATAAACATTGTCTTTTCCACCAAATTTCGTTATAATAGCGGAAAGGGGCGCGGGATTTTGCCCGCGCCCCTTGTTCGTTTCCTTCACCGTATCTGACAGGAGGCTTTTATGGGAATTGTAAAGCGCTTTTCCGACGGCTCCTATCTGGAATTTGCCCAGGGAAACTTTGATGAGTGGTGCGTCTATGTCACTACTCCGAAGGGACTGCGCCGCCCGCCCCTGGACCGGAATTATTTCTCCTTTCTCAAACGGCTGGCGGAGCAGTTCGGTCCCCAGCGGGTCTATAACGACTTTGTCCGGGTTTATGAAAAAACGGAAAAGCATGTGGACGAGAAGGTCTTTTCTCTCATTGCCCACATCGCCTCCGGCTATCCCGGCTGGGAACTGCGGGTGGAGCAGGTATTCTCCATCCTCTACCTGACCATGATTGCAGAGGAGAACAAGGCGTTTACCCGTCTGGGACGGCGCATCAAGCGTCTGGGCGTCTACGGCCTGCTGCTGGAAGATATGTCGGTGGAACATGCCGCTGACTTTACCCGGGGCATGCGCTGGCAGGACATCGCAGCCATGTGCAGCGAGCGTGGATTTTAGGCTCCCTGCTCCTCCCCGCCCGGCCGGGGCACCCACAAAATGGGTGTTCCCTCCACGGCCGGAGCCAGGGTACACTGGGGGAAGGGAAACTCCACCCGGTCGCCGTACAGGCAGTAATCCCCTGCAGGCAGATATGTTCTCAATTTTTTCTGCCAATCAGAATCCCAAAAGCACCCACCGGCCCTTTGCAGCTGCTCACCCTGCTCTGTGAGCTGACGGCAGAGGGCCGTTTTCCAGCCCCATTTCCGTGGCAGCACCTCCCGAAGCAGCAGCGGTGCCCCCTCCTTCACCTTCCACACATCCCCCCAGCATACCCGGCACACCCCGTCGGCGCCCCGCTCCTCCCGTGCCTGCATCTTCAGACCCAGGCAGTTTTCCTCCTGCACCGTCACCTCGCCCTCCAGCCCGCACCGCCAGGGCGCAAACGGCCTTGCCTGCTCCCGGCAGGCCGCCAGCTGCAGGCAAGCCTCGCAGTAGACCTCCCGGCGCCAGCGCTTCCGCCAGCGGTCCGCCAGCGCCTCATAGCCCCGGCTCAGCCGCCTGGCCCCTGACCGGCCTCCCTCCACCTGAGGCCACCGGAGCTGATATTCCAGCACCGTCTCTCCGTCCAGGGCCAGCGTTTTCTTCTCTTCCAGCCAAACGACCTCCCACGCGCCCCTTTCTCCCATCTCAACGCCCCCTTGTTTCGTTTTTCCAGCCTATGCCGCTGTTTTCCAGGGGGTGCCGGGCTCCTCCAGCCCCTCCAAATTCCTACTAAATTCCTTAATTTTTTATGACTTTGTTCTTTTCCTGTTTACTTTCACATTTTAGCCTGCTAAAATAAGGAAAACGGGGCCGCTGCGCCACCCCAAATATGGAAGGAGTTTACTATGTCTAAATTTCTGGATAAGCCGTCCAGCGATACCCTGTATCGCGCCATCATGTCCCTGAAAAGCGAGGATGAGTGCCGCAAGTTTCTTCAGGATTTATGTACGGTTTCAGAGCTGAAGGCCATGGAGCAGCGTATGGAGGTGGCCATGCTGTTGGATGACGGGCTGATTTACAGCGAGATTCTGGAGCGCACCGGCGCTTCCAGCGCGACCATCAGCCGTGTCAACCGCTGCCTTCATTATGGCTCTGACGGCTATCGCACCATCATCCCCCGCCTGAAGGAGGGCGAACGGTGAGCAGTTACGGCTTTCTGGCTGGCTGCTATGACGAGCTGACCTATGACGTGGATTACTCCGCCTGGGCAGACTATGTGGAAAAGCACTTTGCCCGCCGGGGCCTGCCCGGCCGGACGGTGCTGGATCTGGCCTGTGGAACCGGCTCCCTCACCTGGGAGCTGGCCAGACGGGGCTATGAGATGATCGGCGTGGACCGCTCCCCTGAAATGCTGGCTCAGGCTGCGGAAAAGGACGGGACCGATGTCCCCATCCCTCCCATGTTCCTGTGTCAGAGCATGGAGCAGCTGGATCTGTACGGCACCATTGACGCCTGCGTCTGCTGTTTGGACAGCGTCAACTATGTCACCGACCCCCAAAAGCTGCGCCGTGCCTTCCAGCGGGTCCACCTGTTCCTCATGCCCGGCGGATTGTTCCTCTTTGATATCAACACCCCGGAAAAGCTGAAGGGACTGGACGGACAGGTCTTTTTGGACGAGACGGAGGACAGCTACTGTGTCTGGCGGGCGGAGTACTCTAACCGCAGCCATCTGTGCTCCTATTTCATGGATATTTTCCGTCTGGACCCCCAGTCCGGTCAGTGGGATCGGGGCGAGGAGCTGCACCAGGAGCGGGCCTATACCACGGAGGAATTGACTGAATTTCTGCATCAGGCCGGCTTTAGCCAGGTGCAGGTCTATGGAAATCTAAAACTGCGCCCCCCGCACCCCGGGGAGGAGCGGGTCTTTTTTGTTGCACGAAAGGATTCTTAACCCTATGCAGGATGAAATTGTCAGAGCGATAACTCAGGACGGCCTTGTAAAGGCTGTCGCCATTACGGGAACCGCCCTGGTGGAGCGGGCCCGTCAGATTCACACCACCCTCCCCAACGCCACTGCGGCCCTGGGCCGCGCCCTTCTGGGCGCCTCCATGATGGGAGACATGCTGAAGGAGGAAAAGGGCGCCCTCACCCTCCAGATCAAGGGCGGCGGCCCTCTGGGCACAGTGCTGTCCGTGTCCGACTATGAGGGCAACGTACGGGGCTATGTCCAGAATCCCCATGTGGAGCTCATGGAAAAGCACCCCGGCAAGCTGGACGTAGGCAAAGCCGTGGGCACCAGCGGAACCCTCACGGTCATCAAGGACATCGGCCTCAAGGAACCCTATGTAGGGTCCATCGGCCTGTTCTCCGGGGAAATTGCCGACGATCTGGCCATGTACTTTGTGGAGAGTGAGCAGATTCCCACCGCCTGCGCTTTGGGCGTACTCATCGGCACGGACCAGAGCGTCACCGTGGCCGGCGGCTACCTCATTCAGCTGCTGCCCGGCGCAGGCGAGGACGTCATCTCCCGCATTGAGGCCGGAGTACAGCGTGTGGGCTCGGTAAGCCACGTGCTGGAGGGCGGCACCGACGGCGAGGGGCTGCTGCGGGCCGTGCTGGAGGGCTTTGAACTGGAGATCCTGGAAAAGCACCCGGTGGAGTACCGTTGCTACTGCTCCCGGGATCGGGTGACCCGCGCCCTCATCAGCATGGGCCGGGAGGAGCTGTCCTCTCTCATCGCCGAGCAGGGGCAGGCCGATCTGACCTGCCAGTTCTGCGACAAGGTCTATCACTATACAAAAGAGGAACTGGAGGAGCTGCTGGCGGGCATGGGCCAGGCGTAAGCTCTTCCATCTAGGCAAGAAAAAACCGGGAGGCCTGTCGGCCTCCCGGTTTCCTTTTTCTCTTTACCGCTCGCTGTTGGTCAGAGCCTCCAGCACAGAGTAGCGCTCCATTTCAAACTGCTTGGTCATGGCCAGCGCCGCCTCCATGTCCAGATCCACAATCCGGCCATCCTGGGTGGCAATGATACGATTGCCCCGGCCCTCCAGCAGGGAAAGAACTGCCTCATAGCCCATGCGGCTGGCCGTCTCCCGGTCCCGCGCTGTGGGGGAGCCGCCGCGCTGGATATGGCCCAGCACGGTGACACGGGGATCAATGCCGGTCTCCTCCTGGATTTGCTTGGCAATATCGAAGGCGCTGCCCGCACCCTCGGCCACCACCACCATGTAGTGGGTGGTACCCGCCAGACGAGCCCGGCGGATTTTCTCCACCACGTCCTCCTCAAAGTTCACGGGGCGCTCGGGGATGAGAACGGCGGTAGCACCCACCGCAATGCCCACATACAGGGCCAGATAGCCGGCGTGCCGGCCCATGACCTCCACCACGGAGCAGCGCTCGTGGGACTGCATGGTGTCACGCAGCTTATCGATGCACTCCACGGCCGTATTGCAGGCGGTATCAAAGCCAATGGTATAATGGGAACAGCCGATGTCGTTGTCGATGGTGGCAGGGATGCCCACTACCTCCAGCTTGTGGCCGCTCTCCGCCACCTGCCGGGACAGGGCCAGCGCCCCGCGGAAGGTACCGTCGCCGCCGATGGCCACAATTCCGTCCAGGCCCAGCAGCTTACAGGTAGCAATGGCCTTCTCCCGGCCCTCCGGCTGCATGAACTCTGCGCTGCGGGCTGTATAGAGGATGGTTCCTCCCTTATTGATAATATGGCTGACGCTGGAGCTGTTCATGGGAATGAAGTCGCTGTTAATCAGTCCACTCCAGCCTCTGCGAATGCCGACGCACTCAATTCCCCGGCTTACCGCCGTACGGACCACAGCACGCACCGCTGCGTTCATGCCGGGCGCATCGCCGCCGCTGGTCAGGACTCCGATCCGCTTTACCTGACTTTCCATGGTTGGAACCCTCCTTATTTTCTCCTGAGCCCTGTTGGGCTCTTCTGTGAGAAGCTTTGTCGATTCATTATGTCACTGGAAAAAAGGAATGTCAAGAAATCCTGTGGCGCTGAAAAAAAGACAGTTTATTTTTGCCAGAGAGCCAAAAATAAAGTCAGAAAAAATTTATGGGAAAATTTTTTATTTTCCTGTTGACAACACCCCCAGGGTTTAGTATAATAACGAAGCCGTCGCGAGAGCAGACAGCTTTGTTCGGGAGCATAGCTCAGCTGGTAGAGCACATGCCTTACAAGCATGGGGTCACAGGTTCGAGCCCTGTTGTTCCCACCACTTCCCCCATGACTACCTGGCTCGGTAGTTCAGTTGGTTAGAACGCCGGCCTGTCACGCCGGAGGTCGAGGGTTCAAGTCCCTTCCGAGTCGCCATTTGCCTCTGTAGCTCAGTTGGTAGAGCAGAGGACTGAAAATCCTCGTGTCGTTGGTTCGATTCCGACCGGAGGCACCATCCCCCGCAAGGGAAACCTTGCGGGGGACCCCTAAAAAATGCGAGTGTAGCTCATCTGGTAGAGCGCCACCTTGCCAAGGTGGAGGTAGCGAGTTCGAGCCTCGTCACTCGCTCCATTTTTTATCCGGGACTTGCGTCCCGTTTTACGGTGCCATAGCCAAGTGGTAAGGCAGAGCTCTGCAAAAGCTCCACTCCCCAGTTCAAATCTGGGTGGCACCTCCAAAAAAAGAAGCACCTGCTTTGCAGGTGCTTCTTTTTTAGTTCAAGGAGGTCTCTATGGACGCAATCACCCAATATCTCCAACTGGCCGCCCAACGGCCCGAATTGTTTCGGCCCTCGGAGCAGATTCCCCTCTGCCTGGATGAGAACACCCTCCGAAGCTTTTCCAGCTCCACCGGCGCCCCGCTGGGCGTTGTATACGACAACTCCCCCTACTACCTGGTGGTGGCCGACCTGTGTGTGCGCAGCGACGGAGCACTCTATCCCTACGCCCGGGTCATCTACCCCTACCGGGACAGCAACGGCGTGGTGGTGATTCCCTGCCGTGACGGGCGGTTTGGGCTGCTGTCCATCTTCCGCCATCCCCCCAGGAAGGAGAGCGGCGGAGAATTTCCCCGCGGCTTCGCCGAGGACCTGTCTCCCGCGGAAAACGGGGTAAAGGAGCTCCGGGAGGAGCTGGGGGTACAGCTCTCCCCTGACCAGCTGGAATATTTGGGCGAAGTCCAGCCCGACAGCGGTCTGAGCGCCGGAATGGTGCAGGTATTCTGCGCCCACATCGGCGAGACCGCCATTCCGGCCGACAATGGAGAAGGCATCCACGGGATCCGCTGGGTCACCCCCCAGGAAATGGCTCAGGAGATAGCCGACGGCACCATTACGGACGGCATCACCCTGGCCGCCTACCTGAAGTATCTGTGCCGCAATGCTTAATCGCGCCGTTCCTTCCACCACGCGCGCAGGAGGACCGCGCCGTCCCGCACCGCCACGCCAAACTGCTTGAAGCTGTCCCAGATATCCAGTAGGCCGAACCGCTGGGAGATCTGGGAGCCCAGAACGCCAAACACGACAATGGTGACCAGAGGAAGGATGTATGGGTTCAGCACCTGCTGCCCCAGAGACACGAACCACTCCTCAATGGCATCCAGCACCAGAGAGACAGCGGTAAACAGTGCAATATACATGGCCGCGCTGCGTATCTGAACAAAGAGGCTGGACGCCACACAGAACGGCCAGCTCATTCTCTTCCTCCCGGCCCCGGGCACAGAGCTTGTCCCATCGCGGTTGGGCACATGCTGAACCAGACGCGCTGCGGTGTCCCATTTGGGCAGTTCCTTTTCTGCGGGAAGCCGGGCCGGCTCAGTGCTGTCCGGCTTGAGAAATTGATGGATGCCCCGCTGTCCCGCTTCCCAGTAGGGCGGCAGGCGCCGGAGGAAATCCGGCCAAAACGCCGTCTCATTTCCATAGCTGCGGGTCAGCCCCTGGATACTGGCCGCTATGGTATAGTTGTAGCACAAGTCCACAATGGCCTCCGCCATACTCAGGGACGTCCGGTCCTGCCCCGCAGCCTCCGCACACCGAAACGCTGCATGCCAATCGCTGCGGTCGTTGAGCTGCCCCGCCGCCTGCACCGACGGCCAGAGGCTCTCCAGCCGCTCCGCTCCCTGCCGAAGCAGCTCCCACAGCGGAAATCCCTGGGGCGGCTGCTCCGTCTGGCAGCGCTTCATCACCCATCTCAGATATTCCTTCATGGCGGGATGGGGGCCCAGATCGGGAGGATTATAGGCCAGCGGCTCCCGACTCAGCCGAAGAATCAGTTCCACGTAGGCTTTGGCAAAGTCCAGCCGCTCCTTTTGACGGGTTGTATCTTCCGTCCCCTCCGCGCCGGACAGCTCGTCCAGAATGGACGGGTCGCTGTATTTCAGGGCATACCGGATGACCGAAAGAGCACGCTTATCGTTTGCGCGGAAGGGAAGGGCGGAAAACAGGAAGCGCTCGTCCGTGGAATTGAGGCAGCGTTCCACCGCATTCTGAACATAATGGGATCCGCTGCGTACAATACGCTGCGGCGAATAGGTGGGCAGAACCTCGTCCTCCTTCAGCACGCCCTCCTGAAACAGCTCGTCATAGGCCTGGCGGCAGTCCGTCAGCGTCCGTGTGAGGCGCTCCACATCCACCGCCTTGCTGTAACTGCCGGGAGCAAACCGGGAATATTTCATTACACCCTGTGCAAACAGCGATAACATCTGTGGGTAGAAGTCTGCCGTCCGCACCGCACTCAGGAAACTCTCTGAGTCCGTCAGCTGATTGAAGGAGAGCACTACCCGGTTCCCCTTCAGCGCGATCTCCCGGAACAGGGCCTGTTGGCCCAGCAAAATCTCCTGGGGTGAATTTCGCACGGAATCCAGTTCAAACAGATAGACCAGCTCGTTCATCGTTCTGCCTCCCTGTATAAGGCTCCTGTTTATCATACCATATCTGGCCGCAGTTGCAACGGACAGCTTGGAATAGCGGCCCTAAATCTGTCGCTCATCTATGAGAAATTTAACACCGCATGAATCCATTGCACAGGAAAGCGAGGCGCCCGCTGTTTGCGGGCGCCTCGCTGAATCTGTTTCTAAAGAAACCATCTGGCTCTTACAAGCCTGGTTTCTCCAGTCATATGGTGTTTTCAGGTCCGCAGGGCTCCATCGTCTGCATTATAAAGGCTGTGCATCCGATCCTGCCGCCACCCATAGCAGCGGCGCGCCGGATCCAGCATAATTTCCGCATTTCCTCCCGGTACCAGCCACACCAGCAGCCGGCAGAGGGGACGGCCGCACCGGCATAGCGTGAGCCGGTAGCCCCCCGCAGGCAGGAAGGCAAACACCGCCTCTCTGTTTCCGCACAGCATGCGTTCCCAGCCTCTGCATCCCCCCTGCTCTTCCAGCAAAAGTGAATCCACCGGGCCGGCATCCCGTACCCATACCCGGAGCGCACACCGGGAATATCCGGGAAACAGGCACAGGCTGCAGTCCGCCTCGCCGCCCGGGCAAAGGCAGAAGCATTGTGAGACAGCCGGGGTTCCCTTTACCGCTCCAGCTTGGCTTTGACCAGGTACTGGCCGCCGATCACCCCGCCGAACAGATATTTTCCCTCCGCATTGGTCTTGGTGGTGGCAATCAGTGTCTCCACAGAGGTCTCCCCCACCCGGGTGACCTGGTAAAGGCCCACAAAACATCCGGCCACCGCCGCGCCGCTGGCATTGCGGATGACGCCGCTGACCGTCCCGTTATAGGTGCGGGCATCTACCTCCATGGTCATTGTTACGTTGGCAATGGAACCCTTCAGAATGGTAACAGCGGTAGGGGCGGAAGCGAGATAGCCGTCGGCCGCCGCCATCAATTTATAGGCCCCGTCGGCAACGTCATAGAAGACAAACTCGCCGTCATCGGCCGTGTAGGTGGAGGCCACTACAGTGCCGGTAAGGTCCAGCAGGGTAATCTTGGCCCCCGCCAGCGGCTTGGTCCCCTGCAGGGTAACTGCACTCAGCACACCGGCGATGGTACCCAGCGACAGCGTCGCGTCTGCGGTACACACCAGAGGCACCTCGGCGCTGCTGCCCTCCGTAAGGGTTACGCCCACCGCGCTGCTCATGGGATAGCCGGGCAGCACTGCGCCTACGCTGTACGTCCCGGCTGGAACCGCACTGAAGGTATAAGCGCCGCTGGCATCGGTCAGCGTATGCTGGTAGGGAACGCCCAGGCTGTCAAACAGTTTTACCGTGGCATTGGGCAGAGGAAGGGTACCGTCCGTGACGGTGCCATAGACCGAGGCTGTGGGCGGTACCGCGGGAGTCAGGCTCAGGTTGATGTCGGCCTCCTCCATGCCCTTCAGTTCAAAACTGGTGCTGTAATTCAGACTGAGCAGATCCTGCTTGATATCAGCCATAAGGTGATCCTCCTGTTATTCCTTTGGGTTTATGGGTTAATTGGAATTTTGGGTGGGACATCCAATGAGGAAGCCCACACAGCCGGACACGAAGTCCCTGAACTGCACCACAGCAGCGGTCCCGCCCTCGGGCACGCCCCGCCACTGGAGCAGCAGCAGCGTCAAAAGGCAGAACAATCCAATGACCGTGGCGGTTACGATCTGAAGCCGGTTCTCCGGCGTTTGGCTATTCTCCTCCTGGATCACGCCTGGCCCGGTTCGCTCCAGATCCCCGCCGCTCTCTTCTGCCGGAGCCTGGAATCCGATTTGTGCCACCGGCCCCTCCCGGGTTGCCGCTGTCTGCACCTCGTTTGCTCGACCTCCCGCCGTTTTGGATGCGGAGGCCGAGGCACAGCGATTAAAATTGGCACTGAGAATATAGCCGAAGACTGCAGCGGAGGAGGTCCGCACGATTATATTGATGCTGTCGCTCTCTGCTCCCGGCTGTCCCGGGAAAAACAGGCTGGCAGCCGATTGTATCATCAGCACGGCCATAAACAAAAGCAGGCACCGATCCACCAGATGGATACGCCCTGCCGCTCGTTTTCTGGCGGTACAAAGCTTAGTCGTCCACAATGCCGCTCTTTCTCCTTCCCTCGGCCGGCTTGGTGCTCCGCCCAAAGGCAAAGCGGATGCGCAACCGGGCCGGTTCGCGTTCCGCACCCGTGTTCACTCTATGCCTGTGCCGCCGGGGAGGTTCTTAGGTCCTCTCCCGCTCATGCAGTCAGACGCCGGTGCCTTTGCAGAACCGTCCCCGCTCCGGCATTCCTCCCGGCCTCTGTCCCCGATTTCTCCTGTACCGCTTCCCTTTCTTTTCTTTTCGTGAATATTCCTAAATTATTTTTAAAAAAATTCGTTTTCTTCTGTCATTCCTGTGAAGAACAACCATTGACTTTTTCGCTTTATTCTCTTAGAATAAACGCATGTATTTTCTTGAGTGCTTGCAAAGAGAAGGGATTTGTCATGAAACAGTTCTCCTGTTTCCGTACACAGCCTAATATGCAGCAAAATCCCTCTGCCGCCCAGCGTGAGCAGGGTCGGTTCTCTTGCGCGCATTTTGCCTCTTCCTGCGCCAGCCTGACTTTCATTTCCATGGACACCATTCTGATGGTGTCCATTTTTGTCATTCTGGCCATTATTATTGAAGTACAGAACGTAGTCCTGTGCCTGGTCCTGCTAACCGTGATTTTAACCATTCTGGCTATTCTGGCGGCGGGCGCAGCGTTCTATCCTCGCATTCCAAACGAACAACCGTAATTGGGGTTTATCTCGATACAAAAGCGGCTTCGTTCTTTGGAATCGGAGCCGCTTTTTTGTATAAGTACATGTAAAGGAGCAATTCAGAATGAAAAAGAAGTTACTCTCTCTTGCCCTGGCTCTGGCTATGGCTCTGAGCCTGGCTGCCTGCGGCAACGGCAGCAGTTCCGGCGACAGCACCAGCGGCAGCGGCAGCCAGACTGCCTCCGACGGCAGCATCACCATCAAGATCGGCGGCATCGGCCCCCTCACCGGCAGCAACGCCACCTACGGCCTGGCCACCTACTACGGCGCCCAGATCGCTGTGGACGAGATCAACGCCCTGGACAGCAACATCAAGCTGGAGTACCGCTTTGAGGATGACACCGGCGTCAACGAGACTGCCGTCTCCGCTTACAGCACCCTGAAGGACTGGGATGTGGACGTCATCTACGGCTGCACCACCACCGGTCCCTGTGTGGCCGTGGCCGCTGAGACCTTCGCCGACCGCTACTTCCAGATCACTCCCTCCGCCTCCTCCCCCGACGTCACCGACAGCAAGGACAACGTCTTCCAGATGTGCTTCACCGACCCCAACCAGGGCGTGACCGCTGCCAACTACGTGAAGGACAACAACCTGGCCACCAAAGTGGGCGTCATCTACAACAACGGCGACTCCTACTCCACTGGCATCGCTCAGGGCTTCATCGAGGAGGCCAAGGCTCTGGGTCTGGAGGTCGTGGCTGAGGAGACCTTCCCCGCCGACACCAACACCGACTTCAACGTTCAGCTCAATGCCTGCAAGAACGGCGGCGCCGAGCTGGTGTTCATGCCCATCTACTACGGCCCTGCTTCCCTGGTGCTGGCTCAGGCCAACCAGATGGGCTATGACCCCATCTTCTTCGGCGGCGACGGCATGGACGGCATCCTCACCGGCATCGAGGGCTTCGACGCCTCCCTGGCTGAGGGCCTGATGCTCATGACCCCCTTCAACGCCGCTTCCGAGGACGAGCGCACCGCCGCCTTCGTGGAGAAGTACCAGGCTGATTACAAGGACATCCCCAACCAGTTTGCCGCCGACGGCTACGACTGCGTCTACGCCATTTACAACGCCCTGCAGAAGATCGACAACCTCTCCGAGATTGCCTCCATGGACTATGCTGAGCGCCATGAGGCCCTGTGCGACGCCCTCATCAGCGTCTTCACCTCCTCCGACTTCAGCGTGGACGGCCTGACCGGCTCTGCCATGACCTGGCAGACCAACGGCGAAGTTTCCAAGGACCCCATGGTTGTGGTCATTGAGAACGGCGCCTACGTCACCCGGTAATTTTCGTTTATCCCGCCCGCCGAAGGGGCTGCCGGTTCCATCCGGCGCCCCACCGGCTTCGGCGGAAAAACCCACAGCCGCGGATGCGGGCTTTTCCGCCGAAGCTGACCCCCGGTCCCCGGCAGACCGGACCATTCCAAACGAGAGAAAGAAGTGGGAAAAAATTATGACCTTTCTCAGTCATCTGATCACCGGCCTGAGCCTGGGCAGCATCTACGCTATCATCGCCCTGGGCTACACTATGGTCTATGGCATTGCAAAGATGCTGAACTTCGCCCACGGTGACATCATCATGGTAGGCGCTTATGTCTGCTTCTTTGCGGTCACCAGCTACCAGCTCCCCGCGATTCTGGCGGTACCCCTGGCCATGGTTGTGTGTACCATCCTGGGTATTGTCATTGAGCGGCTGGCTTACAAGCCCCTGCGTCAGGCCCCGTCCCTGGCGGTTTTGATTACCGCCATCGGCGTAAGCTACTTCCTGCAGAACAGCGCCCAGATTCTCTGGAGCGCCTCCCCCAAGTCCTTCCCCAATCTGTTTGTCTTTGGCGGGAAGAACAGCCTGAGCCTGTTCGGCGGACAGCTGAACATCACCTATGTGGCCATTGCCACCGTGCTGGCCTGCGTTGTCATCATGCTGGCCCTGACCTGGTTCACCCGGAACACCAAGATGGGCAAAGCCATGCGGGCCTGCTCTGAGGACAAGGCCGCCGCTCAGCTCATGGGCATCAACGTGAATTTCACCATCTCCATGACCTTCGCCATCGGCTCCGCCCTGGCGGCGGTGGCGGGCGTGCTGATGTGCTCCGCTTACTCCTACCTGCTGCCCACCACCGGTTCCCTGCCCGGCATCAAGGCCTTCACCGCCGCCGTGTTCGGCGGCATCGGCTCCATCCCGGGTGCCTTCCTGGGCGGCGTGCTGCTGGGCCTCATTGAGACCTTCACCAAGGCTTACATCTCCACCGACCTGTCTGACGCGGTGGTCTTCGCCGTGCTGATTGTGGTGCTGCTGGTCAAGCCCGCCGGGCTGCTGGGCCGGTACGTGCCCGAGAAAGTGTGAGGTGGGAAACATGAGCAAATTATCTTCCAGTTCCATGCAGCGTCGGAAAACCCTCAGCCCCTACCTCAACTACGCCATCGTCATCGTGGCCTTCCTGGCCCTCCAGATTGCCGTGAAGGCGGACGCGCTGAGCAACTCCATGCAGTCTCTGCTGGTGCCGGTGTGCTGCTATGTGGTTATGGCCGTTTCCCTGAACCTGACGGTAGGCGTGCTGGGTGAGCTGTCCCTGGGCCATGGCGGCTTTATGAGTCTGGGTGCCTTCTCCGGCATCATCGTCTCTATCGCCCTGAAAAATCTCGTCCCCCTCTCCCCCCTGCGTCTGGCCATCGCCCTGGTGGTCGGCGCCCTCTTCGGTGCCATCGGCGGCTTTATCGTAGGCGTGCCCGTGCTGCGGCTGCGGGGCGACTATCTGGCTATCGTCACTCTGGCCTTCGGCGAAATCATTAAGAACGTGATGCAGGTGCTCTATATCGGTGTGGACGAGCACGGACTGCATGTCTCCACCTCTGAGGCCGGTCTGCTGCTCTCCGAGAACGGAACCGCCATTGTCAAGGGCCCCATGGGCGCGGTTGGTGTGACCAAGCTGGCCTCCTTTACTGCCGGCTTTATCCTCGTTCTCATCACTCTGGTTATTGTTCAGAATCTGGTGCGCAGCCGGGCCGGCCGGGCTATTCAGGCCCTGCGGGACAACCGCATCGCTGCGGAAAGCATCGGCATCTCCGCCACCAAGTACAAGCTCATGGCCTTTGTCACCTCCGCCGCCCTGGCTGGCGCCGCGGGCGCGCTGTACGGCCTGAACTACTCCTCCACGCTGGCCTCCAAGTTTGACTTCAACACCTCCATCCTGGTGCTGGTGTTCGTGGTTCTGGGCGGCCTGGGCAGCATCCGTGGCTCCATCATTGCTGCCGCGGTGCTTACCGTGCTGCCCGAGCTGCTGCGCAGCTTCGACGTGAAGGAATACCGCATGCTGATTTACGCCATCGTGCTGATTCTGGTGATGCTCATCACCAACAATCCCACCATCTGGGGCTGGGTTTCCCGCTTCCAGAGAAAAAAGGCTGAGGAGAAGGGAGGGGCTGAGCAATGAGCAAATTCCAAAAAGAGCCGGTAAAGCTGGTCCCGGTACCCAGCACCAATAAGATCCCAGAGCGCGACATCGACAAAAGCCCCATTCTGGAGTGCCGCCATCTGGGCATTGACTTCGGCGGTCTGTCCGCCGTGAAGGACTTCAACATGGCCATCGGCCGCACCGAGATCGCCGGCCTCATCGGCCCCAACGGTGCGGGCAAGACCACGGTCTTCAACCTTCTGACCAAGGTGTACCAGCCCACCCGGGGCACCATTCTGCTGGACGGCATGGACACCAACAACATGTCCACCGTGCAGGTCAACAAGGCGGGCATCGCCCGTACCTTCCAGAACATCCGCCTGTTCAACAACCTGACCGTGGAGGACAACGTCAAGCTGGGCCTTCACAACCAGGTGCGCTACAACATGTGGAGCGGCATTCTCCGTCTGCCCCAGTACTGGAAGTCGGAGAAGCTGGCCCATGAGCGGGCCATGGAGCTGCTGTCCATCTTTGACATGGGCTACCTGGCCCAGTTCAAGGCGGGCAACCTGCCCTACGGCGCCCAGCGCCGGCTGGAGATTGTCCGGGCTCTGGCCACCAATCCCAGCTTGCTGCTGCTGGACGAGCCAGCCGCTGGCATGAACCCCTCGGAGACCGCCGAGCTCATGGAGACCATCGTCAAAATCCGGGACACCTTTGGCATCGCCATCCTGCTCATCGAGCACGACATGAACCTGGTCATGGGCATCTGCGAGGGCATCGCGGTGCTTAACTTCGGCCAGATTATCGCCAAGGGCACCCCCGACGAAATCAAAAACGACCCGGTGGTCATCGAGGCCTACCTGGGTAAGAAGAAGGAGGCGTAAGGGCGTGGCAACGACACTGCTGAATGTGGAAAACATCAACGTCTACTATGGCGCCATCCACGCCATCAAGGACGTTTCCTTCCAGGTGAACGAGGGTGAAATCGTCACCCTCATCGGCGCCAACGGCGCCGGCAAAACCACCACTCTGCAGACCATCTCCGGTCTGCTGCGCTCCAAGACGGGCAGCATCACCTTTGACGGCAAGAACATCAGCACCATCAGCCCCGACAAGCTGGTCTCCCACGGCCTGGCCCAGGTCCCCGAGGGACGGCGGGTCTTCCTGCAGATGTCCGTGGAGGAGAATCTGGAGATGGGCGCCTATACGCAGCCCCCCGCCGGAATCCCCAAGGACCTGGAGATGGTCTTTGAGCTCTTCCCCCGTCTGAAGGAGCGCCGCCGCCAGGTGGCGGGCACTCTCTCCGGCGGCGAGCAGCAGATGCTGGCCATGGGCCGGGCCCTCATGTCCCACCCCAAGCTGCTGATGCTGGACGAGCCCTCCATGGGCCTCGCCCCCATTCTGGTGGAGCAGATTTTTGAGATCATTCAGAATCTGAACCGCCATGGCTCTACCATTCTGCTGGTAGAGCAGAACGCTCAGATGGCTCTTTCCATCGCCCACCGGGGCTATGTGCTGGAGACGGGCAAAATTGTCACCACCGGCACCGGAGCGGAGCTCATCGAGAGCCCGGACATCAAGCGCGCCTACCTGGGCGGCTAATGGCCGGAGCACCTCGCTTTCCCCTGTTTTCCCACCGCGGCCGTCTGCTTGGCAGGCGGCCGCGGCTTTGTTCTTTTTATCGGTTCTCCACCTGGTTTCTCCCCGGAAATTGCCCGATTCACACCACTTTTCCCCTTGCCAGAGGAGGCAAAAAGAAGTATAATGTTTTTGTTGCGTTATGCGTCGGATAAGGCAAATCCGCACTGCGGTTGCGAATCCCGGCCCACGGAGGTAACACTATGGTAAAAGCGATTGTAGGCGCCAACTGGGGCGACGAAGGCAAGGGCAAAATCACGGACATGCTGGCTGAGCAGTCCGACGTGGTCATCCGCTTCCAGGGCGGTGCCAACGCCGGGCACACCATCATCAACGATTACGGCCGGTTTGCCCTGCACATTCTCCCCTCCGGCACATTCTATCCCCATATCACCAACATCATCGGAAACGGTGTGGCTCTGGACGTGAAAAAACTGGTGGGTGAGCTGAAGAGCATCACCGATCAGGGTGTTCCCGCCCCCAACCTCATTGTCTCCGAGCGTGCTCAGCTGCTGATGCCCTATCACGTGCTTCAGGACACTTATGAGGAGGAGCGTCTGGGTGGCAAGGCCTTCGGCTCCACCAAGAGCGGCATTGCCCCCTTCTACTCCGACAAGTACGCCAAGATCGGCATCCAGGTGTGCGACCTCTTTGATGAGGACCGTCTGCGTGAGCGGCTCACCGCCGCTCTGGCCATCAAGAACGTGCTCTTTGAGCACCTCTACCACAAGCCCGCCCTGAACGTGGACGAGCTGATGGATCAGCTGCTGGCCCTGCGGGAGGAGATCCGTCCCTATGTGGGCGACGCGGTGGGCTTTGTCCACGACGCCCTGAAGGCGGGCAAGACCGTTCTGCTGGAGGGACAACTGGGCTCCATGAAGGATCCCGACCTGGGCATCTTCCCCCTGACCACCTCCTCCCACACCCTGGCCGGCTTCGGCTGCGTGGGTGGCGCGGTGCCTCCCACCGCCATCGAGGACGTCATCTGCGTCACCAAGGCCTACTCCTCCTCCGTGGGTTCCAGCAAGGAGCCCTTCGTCAGCGAGGTCACCGGCCCCGAGGGTGACGAGCTGCGCCGCCGCGGAGGCGACAAGGGCGAGTTCGGCGCCACCACCGGCCGTCCCCGCCGCGTGGGCTGGTTCGACGCCGTGGCCACCAAGTACGGCTGCATGGTGCAGGGCGCCACTCAGGTGGCCCTGACCTGTCTGGACGTACTGGGCTACCTGGATGAGATTAAGGTCTGCACCGGCTATGAGATTGACGGCCAGGTGACCGACCGTTTCCCCACCACCCCCGACCTTATGCGGGCCAAGCCCGTCTTCACCACCCTCCCCGGCTGGAAGTGCGACATCCGGGGCTGCACCGATTACGAGGCTCTTCCGGCCAATGCCAAGGCCTATGTGGACTTCCTGGAGGCCCACATCGACGCCCCCATCACCCTGGTATCCACCGGCCCCAAGCGCCATGAGATTACCCACCGCACTCCCAAGCTGTAATCTTGTCCTTTTTCACGCCGGATGCCACAGGGTGGCATCCGGCGTGCCTACGCCCCCGACCTACTTTCCGGTACAAGGAGAACATCATGAAAAAAATTCTTGCTTCCCTGCTGGCCCTGTGCCTGTCCCTCTCCCTGTGCGCGGCCCCTGCTGCGGCTCTGGAGCTGGAGGACGCCAAAGAACTGCTGAAAACCTACTATGTGGATCCCATCTCGGACGATGTGCTGGCCAAGGATTCTCTGGAGGAAATGCTGGAGGCTCTGGGGGACCCCTACACGGTGTACCTCACCGCCGACGAGTATCAGAAGTTTCTCTCCTCTGTGAACGGCGACACGGTGGTGGGCATCGGCGTGTCCATTCAGAACGCCTATGAGGACGGCTTCAAGATTATGTCTGTCCTGGCCAACTCCCCCGCCCTGGAAGCTGGTCTGGAGGCCGGCGACCGGATTATCGCGGTGAATGGCACCGCCCTCACCGCTTCCTCCAACATCAGTGCGCTGATCACCGGAGAAGAGGGCACTGAGGTCACCATCACCGTGATTCGTCTCTCCGACGGCCAGCAGGTGGACTACACCCTCACCCGCCGGGCCGTGCAGCTGCCCATCGTCACCTACGAACAGGTGGGGGATGCCGGTCTCATCGACTGCACCAGCTTTGGCGGGAGCACTGTCTCCACCATTGAGGAGGCTCTCAAGGAGCTGAACGACGACGTCTCCGTGTGGATTATGGACCTGCGCAGCAATCCCGGCGGCACCACCGAGGCCGCAGCCGGCTCTGCCGGTCTGTTCATGGGCAGCGCCATCATGGTCTATTTCCGGGACGCCAACGGTAATTATACCTATACTTACACCACCGAGGCCTGCCCCGACCTGACGGACAAGCCCCTCATCATTCTCACTAGCCCCTACTCCGCCAGCGGCTCGGAGCTCTTTGCCTCCGACGCCCGGGACCACGGCTTCGGCATTGCCATCGGTCAGCGCACCTACGGCAAGGGCATTGCCCAGTCCGTCTTTGATGAGAACAACACCCCTGAGCTCTTTGACGGAGACGCCCTGAAGGTCACCACCTACCGCTTCTACTCCCCGGAGGGTGCCACCAACCACATCGTGGGGATTCTTCCCACTCTGATGATTTCCATGGAAAACACCCCTGCCGCCTCTCTCCTTCTCTCCACGCCCAAGCCCACCCGGGCGGACGGCCACCTGAAGCTGGAGCTGGCCGGCTTTACCTTCTACATCGACCAGGAGGAGGCAGTAAGCGAGACCTACAAGGCCGCCTTTACTGAGCTGCTGGAGGCCCTGCCTCCCTCCGCCGTGCTGTATCAGGGCTCCGGCTCCTCCACCTGGAAGGAAATTGAGCCCGCTGACCTGGCTGAGAAGCTGGATCTGGACTACACCGGCCGGACCTTCCCCGACATTGCGGACAGCCCCTTCCGGGAAGAGATTGAGACGCTGACCGCCTACCAGCTGCTGGGCGGCTGTGAGGACGGCGGCTTCCATCCCACCGACACCGTCACCCGTGCTGAGTTCTGCACCATGATTGCCACCGCCCTGAACCTGTCCGCCAGCGGCGACGCCCCCACCTTTACCGACGTCAGCGCGGACGCCTGGTATTCTGAGAGCATCTCCGCCATGGCAGCCAAGGGCTTTGTGGCCGGCTGCGGCGACGGCACCTTCCGCCCCCAGGCCACCATCACCTATCAGGAAATGGTGACCATTCTCTCTTCCGTGGCCGCCTGGTGCAGCATGGAGGGATATTCCCTCAGTCAGACCGAGCTGAGCGCGCCGGAGTGGGCGGAGTACTATGAGTACGCCGACTGGGCCCAGGTGCCTGCCCGCAACCTGGACAAGCTGGGGGCCCTGGTGGGCGACCTGGCTCCCACCGACTTGGGTACCCGCGAGGTGGCCGCCGGTATGCTGTGCTCCCTCATGGAGGGAATTCACCTGCTGTGGGATTAACTTCATCTATTTTTGTATATGCTTAATATTGGAAAGGATCTGACCACTGTATGACCAAGATTGACATTATCTCCGGCTTCCTGGGGGCTGGCAAGACCACCCTCATCAAGAAACTGCTGGACGAGGCCTTCAAGGGCGAGAAGATCGTCCTCATCGAGAACGAGTTCGGCGAGATCGGCATCGACGGCGGCTTTCTGAAGGACGCTGGGGTGGAGATCACCGAGATGAACTCCGGCTGTATCTGCTGCTCCCTGGTGGGCGACTTCGGTGCCGCCCTGAAGAAGGTTCTGGAGGACTACACTCCCGACCGCATCGTTATCGAGCCCTCCGGTGTGGGCAAGCTCTCCGACGTCATTGCCGCCGTGGAGCGTGTGCAGAAGGAGGAGCCCAACCTCCACCTCAACAGCTTTGTCACCGTGGTGGACGCCACCAAGGCCAAGGTGTATATGAAGAACTTCGGCGAGTTCTTCAACAACCAGGTGGAGCACGCCTGCGCCATCCTTCTCTCCCGCACCCAGAAGATGGACGAGGGCAAGCTGAATGCCGCCGTCCACCTGCTCCGTGAGAAGAACCCCAAGGCCGCCATCCTCACCACCCCCTGGGACCAGCTCACCGGCGCCCAGATTCTCGCCGCCATGGAGGGCGGGCACTCCCTGGCCGAGGAGCTGATGGAGGAAATTGAGCACGAGCATCACCACGATCACGACCACGATGACCATTGTGACTGCGGCTGCCACGATCACGACCACCATCATCACGATCATGACCATGAGCATGAGCATCATCACCATGATCACGATCATGACCATCACGAGCACCACCACGACCACGATGGCTGCTCCTGCGGCCACCACCACACCCAGGAGGAGCTGGACGCCATCCACGCTGAGCTGGGCTGTGAGGGCGCCTGCAACAGCTGCGACCTGTGCGACACCTGCCTGCACTCCACCACCCATCACCATCACGACGCCGACGAGGTGTTCACCTCCTGGGGCCGCGAGACACCCCGGAAGTACAGCCGTGAGGAGCTGCAGGATGCCCTGGCCTCTCTGGCTATGAGCGAGGACTACGGCTATATTCTCCGCGCCAAAGGCATGGTCCCCTGCGACGACGGCCAGACCTGGCTCCACTTCGACCTGGTGCCTGAGGAGTTCCAGATCCGGGAGGGTGCGGCCGACTACACCGGCCGACTGTGCGTCATCGGCTCCGATCTGAAGGAGGACCAGCTGGAGAAGCTGTTCCTGCTGGCCTGATGGGAGGACGTTTCAATGCCTGATTCCCGTATCCCCCTTTATGTCATCACCGGCTTTCTGGACAGCGGAAAGACCACCCTGCTCACCGACACCCTGAACATGGACTACTTCAACGACGGGCAGCGCACCGTCCTGCTCATGTGCGAGGACGGCGAGGAGGAGTATGACCAGCAGCAGCTGTCCCACCGCAACTGCCGCCTCATCCCTATTGAGGACCAGGAGCAGCTGAACACCGCCTTCCTCCAGGAGATTGACCGGCGCTACCAGCCCGAGCGGGTGCTGCTGGAGTACAACGGCATGTGGCCCATGGATATCCTGCGGGATTTGAAGCTGCCCAAGGGCTGGGGCCTCTATCAGTCCATCCACGTCATTGACGGAACCACCTTTGAGATGTACCTCAACAACATGCAGTCCATGATCATTGACATGGTGTCTGAGGCGGACATGGTGCTTTTCAACCGCTGTACCCCCGACATGCCCATGTCCGGCTGGAAGCGGTCCATCCGGGCGGTGAACCGGATGTGTGAAATCGTCTTTGAGGACGAGAAGGGCGAGGAGCTGGAGGTGGAGGACATCCTCCCCTACTCTCTGGAGGAGCCCCACATCACCCTGGACGACCCGGACTACGGCATCTGGTATCTGGACATTCAGGAGCACCCGGAGCGCTACGTGGGCAAGACCATCACCTACAAGGCCCAGGCCATGACCGGCATGCGCCTGCCCAAGGGGACCTTTGTTCCCGGACGCAACGCCATGACCTGCTGCGCCGAGGACATCCGCTTCTTCGGCTTCCTGTGCAAGTATGACAAGGCCCGCTCCCTGAAAAAGGGCGAGTGGATCACCGTCACCGCCGAAATTCGCTGGGAAGAGGCCTCTGTCTACGACGGCGAGGGCGTGGTGCTCTACGCCCAGAGCGTGGAGAAGGCCCAGCGGCCCGAGGACCCCCTGGTCTATTTCCGATAAAGCAGCAAAAAGGACTGTGCCGTAGGCACAGTCCTTTTTCTTTTCTGGATTAGAAAATACTCAGATACATCTGCTCTGACAGACCCTTCAGCAGCTGAATTCCTGCCAGGCTGTTGCCCTTTTCATCCAGCGCCGGGGAGTAAATGCCGATTCCCATCTTGGTGGGGACTACGGCCATAATGCCCCCTCCCACGCCGCTCTTGGCGGGGACGCCCACATCCACAGCGAAGTTGCCCGACCCGTCGTACATGCCGCAGGTCATGAGGACCGCATTCACATAATGGGCATACCGGGCGGGGAACACCCGTTCCTCGGTCTGAGGCAGCTTGCCCCGGTTGGCCAGTACAAAGGCAATGCGGGCCAGGTCCCTGCTGTTCACCGACATGGAGCAGGCCTTGAAGTAGCAGTCCAGCACTTCCTCCACGTCATCTTCAATCATTCCGTTGCTCTTGAGCAGGTAGGCCAGGGCCCGGTTCTTATTTCCGGTCCGCTGCTCCGAGCGGTACACCGCCTCGTCCACCTGGATATCCGAATCCCCGGCCAGCTTCCGGGTCAGCTCCAGCACCCGCTGAAACCGCTCCTCATAGCTTTTACCCTGAATCAGCGTACACATGGCAATGGCCCCCATATTTACCATGGGGTTCAGGTGGTCGCTGTGCAGGGTCTGGTCCGTCATATTGATGGCGTCAAAGGGCTTTCCCGTGGCCTCTACCCCCACCCGGGCGTGGACATACTCCTCCCCATTGTCCATGAGGGCCTGCAGCAGCAGGATGGGCTTGACCACACTCTGAATGGTAAAGCGCTTCTGGGCATCCCCCGACTGGTAGCACCGCCCGTCACTGCTGAGCACACAGATGCCCAAATCCTCCGAATTGGCCTTGGCCAGCTCCGGAATATAAGTCGCTACCTTGCCCTGGGCAGTAAAAGGCCGGCACTCCTCCAACAGCTTGTCCAATAATTCTTCCATATTTTCTTCCATTCCTCCAGTTTCTGTCCAGTGCGCTCCATTTTACTGTCCATTCCCCCTGTTTGTCAACCAAAAAAACCGCCGCCGAAGAGAATTTCGGCGGCGGCTTCTTTTAGGATTCTCTTATGCTCCGAACAGAGCGCTCAGCTGTGCCCAAATCTTGAACTTGTCGTTGTAGCCAAAGACAAAGATAATGAGCATGATGATGGGCAGGATATAGGTCACATAGAACCGCACGGCCCGGGGGAACTTCAGGCCAGATCCGGTGTTGGCCTCGGCCAGGAAGTTGTCCCAGCCCCAGCCTTTTCGGCTGACACAGAAAAGCAGGTAGACCAGAGAGCCCAGGGGCAGCAGGTTGTTGCTGACGATGAAGTCCTCCAGGTCCATCACGCCGCTGTTCGCGCCGAAGGGCTGGAAGCCGGAGAGCACATTGAAGCCCAGCAGGCAGGGCAGGGACAGGACAACGATGGCCACTGTGTTGATGGCCACCGCCTTTTTGCGGCTCCAACCCCACTTGTCAATGCAGAAGGAGAGGATGTTCTCAAACACAGCAATGACGGTGGACAGAGCGGCAAAGGACATGAACACGAAGAACAGAGCGCCCCACACCCGGCCCATAGGCATTGCGTTGAAGACGTTGGGCAGGGTGATAAAGATAAGGTTGGGACCGGAGTCGGGGGACACGTCAAAGGCAAAGCAGGCGGGGAAAATAATGAGGCCCGCGGTGAAGGCTACAAAAGTGTCCAGCACGCCCACCCGGACGGCCTCACCAGCCAGCGAGTGCTCCTTGCCGATGTAGCTGCCGAAGATGGCCAGGGCACCGATGCCCAGGGACAGGGTGAAGAAGGCCTGGCCCATGGCGGCGTACACCGCCTCGCCCAGGATGAAGTTGCCCTCGGCATCGTAGGTCAGGTTGTGGAAGTTGGGCATGAGGTAGAACTTCAGGCCCTCGCCGGCACCCTCCAGCAAAATGGAGTTGACCGCCAGCACCACCATCAAAGCCAGCAGGCAGAGCATCATCACCTTGGTGACCTTCTCCACGCCGTTCTGCAGGCCCTGAGAGCAGATGAGCATGCACAGCACCACCACAATGACCATAAAGACGGCCATCAGGCCGGGCTGGCCCATCAGGGCGCTGAACTCATTGCCCACACCGGCGGTGTCCAGGCCCACAAAGTCGCCCTTGGCCATCTTGAAGAAGTACAGCAGCAGCCATCCGGCGATGGTGGTGTAGTACATCATGAGCAGGTAGTTGCCCGCGATGCCGAACCAGCTGTAAATATGCCACTTGGTGCCCTTGGGCTCCAGAGCATGGAAGGACAGGGCAATGCTCTTCTGGCTGGCCCGGCCCACAGAGAACTCCATAACCATGACCGGCAGGCCCATAATCACCAGAAACAGCAGATAGATCAGCACGAAGGCCGCGCCGCCGTACTGGCCTGTAATATAGGGGAAGCGCCATACGTTGCCTAAGCCGATGGCACAGCCCGCGGAAATGAGCAGGAAGCCCAGCCGCGAGGAGAAACTCTCCCGTTTTTCCATAACACAAAACACTCCTTTACCGGCGCCGTTTTTCCACCGCGCCGTACACAACGCTTTATTGTACTCGTTTTTTCCTTCCCGGTCAACCAAAAGCTACACATTTCCCCAAGCCCATAAAAAGAGAAAAACCGTGCGCCCCGGTGGGGCGCACGGTTTTTCTCACTTCAGCTCCACTTCCGGCATCAGCTCCTGGCCCACTACCTGGAGCATACGGTCCAGCTCCACAGCCTCCTCATGGGTAAACCGAGCCTTGACCCGGTCCATAACCTCCTTGAGGTAGTTGCTGCTGATGTTGTAGTAGTCCATATACTTCTTGGTGGGGCGCAGATGATACTCCCGCCGGTCATGGGAGGACTGTACCTTTTCCACATAGCCCTTCTGAATGAGGCTGTTCACCTTATAGGCCGCGTTGGGCGAGGAGATGTGGACGAATGACGCAAATTCGTTGATGGTCGGCTCCTTCAGGGCCAGAATAATCTCCATACAGAAGGTCTCCACAGCCGTCAGGCTGGCCTCCCGGTTCTGAAACCGGGAAAAGATCTCCTGGTAAAAATGCAGTTTAAATTTGGTATACACCTGAGAAAAGCTCTCCTCCAGCATTGCGATTCCTCCTCTCGCCTTCCCAGTATAACAAAATCAGGCCTGCTCAGCAAGAGGCGTTTGGCCGGTCCGTCAGAGCGAAGGTCAGCTCCGCCTTACAGGCCGTCTTTCCGTTTACCTTGGCCGTGGCGGTGCCAAAGCCCACCGGGCCCCGGCGGGTGGTCAGCTCACACTCCAGCTCCAGCACGTCCCCGGGGCGCACCTGCTGCTTGAAGCGGGCGTTCTTGATGCCCCCGAAGAGGGCCAGCTTGCCCCGGCTCTCCTCCTCAGTGAGAATGGCCACCGCGCCCACCTGGGCCAGCGCCTCGATGATGAGGACGCCGGGCATCACCTTGAAGCCGGGGAAGTGCCCCTGGAAGAAGGGCTCGTTGGCAGTGACGCACTTAATGCCCTTGGCACTCTGGCCGGGGTTGCATTCCACGATCTTATCCACCAGCAGGAAGGGATAGCGGTGGGGCAGTAGCTGCTCAATCTGGTCAATATTCAGCTCCATCTCTTACTCCTCCCACTTTTTCAGCACCACGGCGGCGTTGTGGCCGCCGAAGCCCAGGGAATTGGACAGGGCCACCCGCACGTCCGCCTTGCGGCCCTCGTTGGGCACAATGTCCAGATCGCAGGCCGGGTCGGGCACCTGATAGCCGATGGTGGCGGGGACAAAGCCCTCCTTCAGGGTCATGGCGGTGAAGATGGCCTCCACCGCACCGGCAGCCCCCAGCAGGTGGCCGGTCATGGACTTGGTGGAGCTGACCATCAGCTTACCCGCATGGTCACCGAAAGTGGTGTGGATGGCGGCGGTCTCGCAGGCGTCGTTCATGGAGGTGGAGGTGCCATGGGCGTTGATGTAGTCCACCTGCTCCGGGGTGATACCCGCATCCGCCAGGGCCTGGGCCATACAGGCCGCGCCGCCCGCGCCGCCGGGGGCGGGAGCGGTGATGTGGTGAGCGTCACAGTTGGCGCCGTAGCCGATGACCTCGGCGTAGATCTTGGCGCCCCGGGCCTTGGCGTGCTCATACTCCTCCAGCACTAGGATGCCGGCGCCCTCGCCCATGACAAAGCCGGAGCGCTCCGCGTCAAAGGGAATGGAGGCACGCTTGGGGTCCTGGCTCTCGGACAGAGCCTTCATGGAAGTAAAGCCGCCCATGGCCAGAGGAGTGATGGCGGCCTCAGTACCGCCGCACAGCATGACCTCGCCGTAGCCGTCCCGGATGTGGCGGAAGGCGTCGCCCACCGCGTTGGTGCCGCCGGCGCAGGCGGTGACCACACAGGTGCACATGCCCCGGAAGCCGTAGCGGATGGCCATCTGCCCCGCCGCCATATTGGAGATGATCATAGGGATCATAAAGGGAGACACGGAGTCAAAGCCCCGGGCCAGGCCCCGCTCATAGGCGTCGCCCACCGTTTCGAAGCCGCCGATGCCGCTGGAGCAGAGGACGCCGCAGCGGTCCAGATCCAGCTTTTCCGGCTCCAGGCCGCTGTCCTTCATGGCCTCCTCGGCGGCCACCAGGGCCAGCTGGGTGAAGCGGTCCATCTTCTTGCAATCCCGCTTGCCCAGGATACCTTCGGCATCCAGGTTCTTCACCTCACCGGCCAGCTTTACCTTCATGTTGGAGGTGTCGTAGCGGGTGATGGGGCCGATGCCGCACACGCCGTCCTTGGCCGCCTGCCAGCTCTCCGCCACGGTATTGCCGATGGGGTTTACCGTGCCCATGCCGGTAATGACCACTCTGCGTTTTTCCATATCGTTCACCTCATTAAACCGCCATGCCGCCGTCCACGCACAGCACCTGTCCGGTGATGTAGGCGGACTCGGGCCGGGCAAAGAAAGCCACCGCCTGTGCCACGTCCTCGGGGGCACCGGGGTGTCCCATGGGAATGGTAGACAGCATGGCGTTCTTGGCGTTCTCCGGCAGCACGGAGGTCATATCCGTATCGATGAAGCCGGGAGCCACCGCATTGACGGTGACACCCCGGGTGGCCAGCTCCTTGGCCGCCGACTTGGTGAGGCCCAGGATGCCCGCCTTGCTGGCAGCGTAGCTGGTCTGGCCGGCGTTGCCCCGCAGGCCCACCACGCTGCTCATGCTGATGATACGGCCGTAGCGCTGGCGCATCATCACCTTGGAGGCGGCCTTCATGCAGAAATAGGCCCCCTTCAGGTTGGTGTCCAGCACCTTGTCAAAGTCCTCCGCCTTGGCGGTCATCAGCAGGCCGTCCCGGGTAATGCCCGCGTTGTTGACCAGGATGTCCAGGTGTCCGAAGCGGTCCTTCACCGCCTTTACCAGCTCCTCGCAGGCGGCGGGGTCGGCCACGTCGGCCCGGAAGGCCTCGGCCTCCACGCCCAGGGCCCGGCAGGCCTCCACCGTCTCCAGAGCGGCCTGCTCGTTGCCGGCATAGTTCACGGCCACGCTGGCACCCTGCCGGGCCAGCTCCAGGCAGATGGCCCGGCCGATGCCCCGGCTTCCGCCGGTCACCAGGGCCACAGATTCCTTCATGGTCATAGGGCTTCTCCTTTCAGCGCCGCCGTCACCTTCAGAAAGTCCTCGGCGGTATCGATGTTGTAAGTCTTGATGGAGGGGGCGGTCTTCTTCACAAAGGAAGAGAGGGTCTTGCCCGGCCCAATCTCCACGATGGTGTCAATGCCGTCCGCCTCCATGGCGCGGATGGTGTCCTCCCAGTAGACGGAGGACTGGACCTGACGCTCCAGCAGGGCGGGAATGGTGTCCCCCTCCCCCATGGGTGCGCCCTTGCAGTTGAAGTAGACGGGCACTTCCATCTCTCCAAAGCAGATTTTGGTGAAGTGCTTGGCCAGCGCATCTCCGGCGGGCTTCATGAGCCCGGTGTGGAAGGGGCCGCTCACCTTGAGGGGCATGCAGCGCTTGGCGCCCAGCTCCTTGGCCAGCTCCCCGGCCTTGTCCACTGCTGCCTTCTCGCCGCTGATGACCAGCTGCCCGGGGCAGTTGTAATTGCAGATCTGGACCACGCCCAGCTGGGAGGCCTCCTGACAGGCCTGCTGCAGCTTCTCCCGGTCCAGGCCCAGCACAGCGGTCATGCCGCACTCCAGGCCCCGGGCAGCCTCCTCCATGGCCCGGCCCCGGAGGGCCACGGTCTGGAGGGCAGTTTCCTTGTCAAAGACTCCGGCGCAGTAGAGGGCGGAGTACTCGCCCAGGGACAGGCCAGCCGCCGCCTGGGGACGGATGCCCGCCTCAAAGAGCAGGTCGGTGACACCCATGGCGAAGGCCACCATGCAGGGCTGGGTGTAGCGGGTCTGCGAGAGCCGCTCCTCCGGCCCCTCAAAGCACAGCTCCTTCACATCGAAGCCCGCATCCGCCCCGTCCAGCAGGGCGCGGAAGGAGGGGTACTGCTCGTAGAAGTCCCGGCCCATGCCCACCTTCTGGCTGCCCTGACCGGCGTAGACAATGGCCAGCTTCATGCGCCCACCTCCGCAGCCAGATTCTTAGCCTCGGTCTGGCAGTCGTGCCACAGCTCCTCCAGGATATCCCGCAGGGGGCGGATCTCATGGAGCATGCCCGCCACCTGGCCGGCCATAAGGGAGCCGGTCTTGGTGTCGCCGTCAAAGACGGCACGGCGCAGGGAGCCCAGAGTGTACTTCTCCAGCTCCATCTTGTCTGCGCCCTCCCGCTCCTTGGCCAGGTACTCCCGGGCCATCTGGTTTTTCAGGATGCGCACCGGGGCGCCCACGGAGCGGCCGGTGACGGTGGTGTCGCTGTCCTTGGCCTTCAGCAGTGCCTGCTTGTAGTTCTCGTGGATGGGGCACTCCTGGCTCACCAGCAGGCAGGTGCCGATCTGGGCTCCGCAGGCACCCAGGGCAAAGGCGGCGGCCAACTGCCGGCCGCTGGCGATGCCGCCGGCGGCGATGACGGGCAGGTCGGTCATGGCCTTTACCTGGGGGACCAGGGCCATGGTGGTCAGCTCGCCCACGTGGCCGCCGGACTCGGTGCCCTCAGCGATAAAGCCGTCCACCCCCAGAGGGGCCAAGCGGCGCACCAGAGCGGTGGCGGCCACCACGGGGAACACCTTGATGCCCGCCTCTTTCCAGGCGGGGACATACTGGCTGGGGACGCCGGCGCCGGTGGTGACCACCTTCACACCCTCCTCCACCACTACCTTGGCCATTTCGGGGGCGGCGGGGTTCATAAGCATAATGTTTACGCCAAAGGGCTTATCGGTAAGGGCCTTGCAGCGGCGGATGTTCTCCCGCAGGGTGTCGGCATTCATGCCGCCCGCACCGATGAGGCCCAGGGCTCCGGCGTTGGACACAGCGGCGGCGAACTCGCCGGTGGCGATGTTGGCCATGCCGCCCTGGATCAGGGGGAACTCAGTCCCCAGCAATTCATTGAGTTTCATGCAACTTCTCTCCTTCAAGCAAGCGGCCAACCGGCCGACGAACGTTCTCTCTTTACCAACGCAGCAGGGCTCCGGCCCAGGTGAGGCCGCCGCCAAAGCCCACGGTGAGGACCCGCATGCCGCTCTTCAAAACGCCCTGCTCCACCAGCTCGTCCAGAGCCATGGGGATGCTGGCCGCCGAGGTATTGCCATAGCGCTCCATGTTCTTATAGAAGAGGCCCTCCCGGGCCTTCAGCTTCTTGGCCACATGGTCGATGATGCGGGCGTTGGCCTGGTGGCAGACCACCAGGTCCAGGTCGTTGATGTCGCAGCCCTCCTCCGCCAGCAGCTGGCGGATGGACTGCTCCACCACCTCCACCGCAAAACGGAAGACGGCCTTGCCCTCCATATGTACCGCAGAGGGCTCAGGGCCGGGGCCCTGGACCCAGATGCTCTCCGGGTCGCCCCGGGAGCCGAAGACGGTGTGCCAGCTGGCCTCCTCGTCCCGGCGGAGCACCGCCGCTCCCGCGCCGTCCCCGAAGAGGACGCAGGTGTTGCGGTCGGTCATGTCCAGCACCCGGCTGATGACCTCGCAGCCGATGAGCAGGGCGTAGGGCCGGGGGGAATCGGCCAGCAGGGCGTGGGCCGTTTTCATGCCATAAAGGAATCCGGCGCAGGCGGCATTCAGGTCAAAGCAGAGGGTGTCCTCCCGCAGCCCCAGCTCCTTCTGCACCAGGCAGGCCATGGAGGGGCTGGCATAGTCGGGGGTGAAGGTGGCCACCAGGCACACCCCGATGTCCTCCGCCTTCAGCCCTGCCCGATCCAGCGCCTGCCGGGCGGAGCCCAGGGCCAGGTCCAGGCCGCTCTCTCCGTCGCAGAAGTGGCGCTGGTGGATGCCGGTGCGGCTGAAGACCCACTCGTCGTTGGTGTCCACCTGCCGGCTCAGCTCCTCGTTGGTGACGATCCGGTGGGGCAGGCACCGGCCGGTGGATAAAATTTTCGGTGCGCTCATGCTTCCTCCTTCCCCGCCGGAGGCAGACCCTGCCCCATGGCGCGGAACATTTGATAGCGCTGGCGGGCCAGCGCAGGCCCGCTGAGCTTGTCAAGGGCGGCCAGCTCCTTCTTCAGCGCGGCGTCCACCGTGCGGAAGGTGGCCTCCCAGTCGGTGTGGGCGCCGCCCTCCGGCTCCTTCAGGACACCCTGGACAATCCCGCCCCGGCGCAGATCCTGGGCGGTGAGCTTCATCACCCCGCAGGCCTCCCCGCTGCGGGAGGAGTCCTTCCACAAAATGGAGGCAAAGCCCTCCGGGGACAGGACGGAGTAGACCGCATGCTCCAGCATCAGGACCCGGTTGCCCACGGCCAGAGCCAGGGCGCCGCCGCTGCCCCCCTCGCCGGTGACGATGGCGATGACAGGGACGGTAAGGGTGCTCATAAGGGCCAGGCACTGGGCGATGGCCTCGCCCTGGCCCCGCTCCTCCGCCTCCTTGCCGGGGTAGGCCCCGGGGGTGTCCACGAAGGTGATGATGGGCCGGCCGAACTTCTCCGCCTGCTTCATCAGGCGCTGGGCCTTCCGGTAGCCCTCGGGCCCGGGCATGCCGAAGTTGCAGTGGAGGTTTTCCTCCAGGCTCTTGCCCTTCCGGTGGCCCAGAACGGTGACGGGGCGGCCGTGGAACCGGGCGATGCCGCCCAGGATGCTGCCGTCCTCCCGGCACTGCCGGTCTCCCCGCTGCTCAAAGAAGTCGGTGAACAGGGCCTCGATGAAGTCCGCCGTCCCGGGGCGGCCGGGATTGCGGGCAATCTTTACCTTTTCTTCCGGTGTGTACTTGCTCATGCCCGTCCCCCCTTCTCATGGAGCGCCAGCAGCTGGCTCAGCACGTGCCGCCACTGGTCCCGGGGCACAATCTGATCCAGGAAGCCGTGGTCCAGCAGGTACTCCGCCCGCTGGAAGCCCTCGGGCAGCTTCTCTCCGATGGTCTGCTCAATGACCCGGGGTCCCGCAAAGCCGATGAGGGCCCCGGGCTCGGAGAGCATAATGTCTCCCAGGGAGGCAAAGCTGGCCGTCACGCCGCCGGTGGTGGGGTGGGTGAGGCAGGAGATGTAGAGCCCGCCCTTCTCCTGGAAGCGGGTGATGGCAGCGGCGGTCTTGGCCATCTGCATGAGGGAGAAGATGCCCTCCTGCATCCGGGCACCGCCGCTGGCGGCAAAGATGATGAGGGGCAGCTTGTGACGCTGGGCGTACTCCGCGGCCCGGGTCATCTTCTCCCCCACCGCGGTGCCCATGCTGCCCATGAGGAAGCGGCCGTCCAGTACCACGAACACCGCCTTGTGGCGCTGCACCTGGCCCAGAGCGGCCACTGCCGCGTCCTTCAGGCCGGTGTCCCGCTCCAGACCCTGGAGCTTGTCGGCGTAGCCGGGGAAGTCCAGGGGGTCGGCGGGCTCCAGCTTCTCCTCCAGCTCCTGGAAGGAGCCGGGGTCCAGAATCATGGACAGGCGATAATAAGCCCCGATGGGGCTGTGATAACCGCACCGGGGGCACACCTGCTTATTCCGGCTCCAGTCCAGGGCGGAGCTCTCCGCCCCGCAGCTGGGGCAGGCCTTGCGGCGGGTGGAGGTGATCCGCCCCTCCCGCATGGCCTGGTAGGTCAGCAGCCGCTCCCGGCGCTGGGTGAAAAACTGATTCACAGCTGCTCCTTTCCTCCGGAGAGCTTGTCACAGGTCTTGGACAGCTCCAGCAGCTTCTCCAGATTGCGATCCATGAAGCCGGTGTCATAGCTTCCCTTGACAAACTCGCTGTCGTGCATGATAAGGTGGGCCAGAGCGGCGTTGGTGGGGTATCCCTCAATGACCAGCTCCTCCAGACTGCGGCGCATCCGACGGATGGCCTCCAGCCGGGTGGGGGCGTGGACCAGCACCTTGGCCACCAGAGAGTCATAGTAGGGGGGCACCTCGTAGCCGCAGTAGAGGTCGGTGTCCACCCGGACGCCAGGGCCACCCGGCAGGTGGAGAAACTCCGTCTTGCCGGGGCAGGGCCGGAAGTCCTGCTCCGGGTCCTCGGCGTTGATGCGGCACTCAATGGCGTGGCCGGACACCCGGATGTCCTCCTGGGTAAAGGACAGGGGCAGGCCCGCGGTCACCCGCAGCTGCTCCTTCACCAGGTCCACCCCGGTGACCAGCTCGGTGACCGGGTGCTCCACCTGGATGCGGGTGTTCATCTCAATGAAGTAGAACTCCCCATCCGGAGAGAGCACAAACTCCACCGTGCCCGCTCCCACATAGCCTGCGGCCTGGGCGGCGGCCACAGCAGCCGCTCCCATCTTTGCCCGCAGCTCGGGGTTCAGGGCCTTGGAGGGGGACTCCTCCACCAGTTTCTGACGGCGGCGCTGGATGGAGCAGTCCCGCTCCCCCAGGTGGACCACATGGCCCTGGGTATCCGCCATAATCTGAAACTCAATGTGCCGGGGATTGAGGACCAGCTTTTCCAGGTACATCTCCCCGTTGCCGAAGCAGGCGATGGCCTCGGCCTGGGCAGCCTTGTAGGCCCCCTCCAGTTCCTCGGGAGCGTCCACCTGGCGCATGCCCCGGCCTCCGCCGCCGGCGGAGGCCTTGAGGAGGACGGGGTAGCCCACCTGCTCGGCCAGCTGCTTGGCCTGCTTGACGCCCTTCAGGGGGCCGTCAGAGCCAGGCACCACGGGCACCCCCGCCTGCTGGGCCAGGGTGCGGGCGGCCGCCTTGCTGCCCATGCGGCGGATGACGTCCCCGGAGGGACCGATGTACTTGAGGCCCGCCTCAATGCAGCGGTCGGCAAAGTCCGGGTTCTCCGACAGAAAGCCGTAGCCCGGATGGAGGGCGTCGCATCCGGTGGCCTTGGCCGCCGACAGCAGGGCGTCCTGGTTTAAGTAGCTGTCCGCCGCCCGGGCCGGGCCGATGCACAGGGACCGGGTGGCCAGCTGGGCGTGGAGGGCACTCTCGTCGGCGGCGGAGTAGACCGCCACCGTCTCGATGTCCAGCTCCCGGCAGGCCCGGATGATCCGCAGGGCAATCTCCCCCCGGTTGGCGATGAGTACGCGCTTGAGCATGGTTACACCCTCCGAATCCGGAACAGGGGCTCGCCGAAGCCCACGGCCTCGCCGTCCCGGCCCAGGACCTCCTCCACCACGCAGTCGGCGGGGGCGGGGACCTCACTCATCATCTTCATGGCCTCGATGAGGCACAGGGTCTCCCCCTTCTTCACCCGCTTGCCCGGCGCGGCAAAGGGGGCCTCTCCGGGAGCGGGGGCGGCGTAGAACACACCCACCAGGGGGGCCTTCACCAGGTCCTCATCCCGAACCTGAGGAGCGGAGGCAGCGGGCTCCGCCTGTACGGGAGCCGCGGCGGCTGTCTGGACCGCCGGGGCCGCCTGCATGACCACAGCCGGATTCTCCCGGCGCAGGGCCACCCGCTCATCCTTCTTCTGCCACTCCAGCTCCGTCAGCCCGGAGGCGGCAAAGCGCTCCATCAGGCTGTATAATTCCTGCAGTTCCATTGGAATGCCTCCTTCTCCCCTGCGGATTGCTTACTGCTTCTTGTTCTCGATGTAGGTCAGGATGTCCTGAACGGTCTTGATGGAGCCCATGTCCTCGTCGGCAATGCCCACGCCAAAGGCCTCCTCCAGAGCCAGGGACAGCTCCACGGCCTCCAGGGAGTCGGCGTCCAGATCCTCAAAGAGGTTGGTCTCCAGGGTGACCTGGTCGGCGTCGCAGCTCAGGGTGTTGACAATGATGTCCCGTACATTCTCAAAATTGATATCCATAAAATAAAACTTCCTCTCAAAATAATTCAATCATTTTAGTTAAAATATTTTAGCTAAAATGCTTGATGTTATTATATGGGCTTTTGAAAAAAAGTCAAGGCAAATTTTGTCGGCCTGTCCATGTTTGTCTGTTCTCACAGAGGAATTTGGCCCATTCCCGCCCTTTTTCGGCGCTCCGACCCTGTTTTGGGACTGCGGCCCAGCAATTCCCTCTTGACAGAAGAAACATTTGTTCTATAATAATGATACAAACGTTCTATTTGAGGAGGGAGCCCCTTGGAGCTGCTGGACAAGCTGAATATTCTGGCCGATGCCGCCAAGTACGATGCCGCCTGCACCTCCAGCGGCCTGGACCGGGCGGGGCGGCCGGGCACCATCGGAAGCACCATGCAGTGCGGCTGCTGCCACTCCTTCTCCGCCGACGGCCGGTGCATCTCCCTTTTAAAGGTGCTGCTCACCAACGTGTGCGTCTACGACTGTCAGTACTGCGTGAACCGCCGGTCCAACGATGTGCCCCGGGCCGCCTTCACCCCAAGGGAGCTGTGCGAGCTCACCATGGGCTTCTACCGCCGCAACTACATCGAAGGGCTGTTTCTCTCCTCCGCCGTGGCAGGCAATCCCGACCACACCACCGAACAGATGATTGAGACCCTGCGCATTCTCCGGGAGGAGTACCGCTTCGGCGGCTACATCCACGCCAAGGCCATCCCCGGCGCCGATCCTCTGCTCACCCGGCGGTTGGGCCTCTTGGCCGACCGGATGAGCGTCAACATTGAGCTGCCCAGCGCCCAGAGCCTGGCTCTGCTGGCCCCGGATAAGAAAAAGGAGGCCATTCTGGCCCCCATGACCCAAATTCGGGACGGCATCTCTGTCTCCCGGCAGGAGCTGAAGCTCTACCGCCACGCCCCCCGCTTTGCCCCGGCGGGGCAGTCCACCCAGATGATTGTGGGGGCCACTCAGGAGAGCGACCGGCAGATTCTCACTCTGACCCAAAGCCTCTATCAGAAATTTCAGCTCAAGCGGGTCTTTTATTCCGCCTACATCCCCGTCTCCTCCAGCCCTCTCCTCCCCGCCCCCCAGGGCTTTCAGCCGCCCCTGCTGCGGGAACATCGGCTCTATCAGGCCGACTGGCTGCTGCGGTACTACCACTTCCGGGCGGAGGAAATTCTGGACGAGAATCAGCCCAATCTGGACCCCCGGCTGGACCCCAAGTGTACCTGGGCCCTGCGCCATCTTGACTTCTTCCCGGTGGAGGTGAACCGGGCGGACTACGAGGCCCTGCTGCGGGTACCCGGCATCGGGGTGAAAAGCGCCCGGCGGATCCTCACCGCCCGTCGGGTGGGCCCCCTCACCTTTGAGGGACTCAAGCGGCTGGGGGTGGTACTGAAGCGGGCCCAGTACTTTCTCACCTGCTCTGGGCGGGTGATGGCCGGCCTGCGGGTCAATGAGGACGGTCTGCTGCGCCACCTGCTGGCTCTGGAGGCCCCCGCCCTGGTTCAAGGGCAGCCCGAACAGCTATCCCTGTTCGACCCCGGTTCCTAGGAGGTGCCATTCATGGTTCAAACCCAAGTCTGCTGCCGCTATGACGGCACCTTCGCCGGCTTTCTCTCCTGCGTATTCGAGTGTTATGTCAACAAAGAGGAGCCGGTGGAGTTCTACACCCTGGAGGACGAGCGTCTGTCCCTCTACCCTGAGCGGGTGATTGCCACCCGGCAGGACCGGGCGGAACGGGTGTACCGCTCTCTGGCGGCCAAGTTTGGCCCGGCGGGTCAGCGGCTGGTGGCCCGTGGCTTTCTCACCTGCCTGGAGAACCGGGAGGTGTGGCTGTGGCAGCTCATTCTGTTGGGCTATCGCCGGGGCCCCGTCGTCACCCGGGATCTCACCCACCCAGTGGTCCACCAGGTACAGAAGGCCGTCCGCCATTTGGAGCAGGAGGCCCACCTCTTCAAGGGCTTTGTGCGCTTCTCCCTGCTGGATGGGGTGCTGGTGGGGGAAATTGAGCCCAAGAACCGGGTCCTGCCCCTGCTCCGGCCCCACTTCTGCTCCCGCTACCCCCAGGAGGCCTTTCTCCTCTATGACCGCACCCACCGGGAGGGACTGCTCCACCAGGGCGGGCGCTGGGCCATTGTCCCTCTGGAGGAGTTCCAAATGGGCCGTCCCGGCGAGGAGGAGGCTCTCTACCGGCGGCTGTGGCGCTCCTTCTACGATACCATCGCCATTGAGGCGCGGTATAACCCCCGCTGCCGCATGACCCACATGCCCAAGCGATATTGGAACACCATGACCGAGTTTCAGGAGGAGCGTTCCGCCCCACCCAACGCTCTTTCTCCACACTCCCAACAGGCATAAAAAGGCGGCCCGTCTATATGGGCCGCCTTCTGTTATTCCTCACGCTTTATTCCGCATCTTCTGGATTCGCCTGGTTCGGGTACAGCCGCTCCAGTACCATCTGGTACCCGCCGGAGCCATAGCGCAGCTCGGTGTTAATCCGGGTAATGGTGGAACTGCTTACCGGAACCTGACGACGGATGCTCTCATAGGTATTTCCTTCTGCCAGCATCCGGGCTACCTGCATCCGCTGGGCAATGGCGCCCACCTCCTGCACGGTAAGCAGATCACTGAAGAATGAGTAACATTCGTCCATGTCCTTCAGGGTCAAAATCGCCTGAAACAACGCATCCATATCCGGGCTCCGCTTGATTTTAATCCGTGACATAACCAGGCCTCCTTGTCACAATGAATGACTTGATTATATCAAAATTTTTGCAGCTTGTCGAGCCTTGTGCAAAAGGAATGGTTTTTCCAGGTCCAAACTCAGCCCCAGCCGCCCATAAACCGGAGGCCTTCCTCCTCCAGATTTTTGACCACAAAGGCCTCATACAGGCGGCTGAGCATCTCCCAGGTCCGCCGATCCAGCACCCCGGTTTCCGGCTGGCCCGAGGCCCGCTGCAGCCAGCGCACGTTGCCCACAGAGGCGGGACCATGCACTGCATCCACCGTATGGGGCGCAATGCCGGTAAAGTACCGCCCGAGCATCTGGAACATAGCCTGAGGAACTCCCAGGAAATCCCGTTCCTCCCCCGGCCGCACCCGAACCCCCTCGCCCGGGAATGCCCGGAGTGACCTGGGCATGGCTCGCTCCGTCTCCAGCGCCAGCCAGCCATCCCGGATGGCGTTCCAGGTGGTCCGGTCTACCACCCCGGTAACCGGCAGCTGCAGCTCCCGCTGCAGGCGCATCACCGCCTCCAGCGTCTTCTCCCCAAACACGCCGTCCACCGCCAGCTCCGGCAGCTTCGGATACCGCTGTGCCAGCCGGCGCAGCATGTACTGAAGGCTTCGCACCGGCTGAGCCAACAGTTCCCGTTCCATGTCCTCCCGTATCATACCATCACCGCCTCTCGTCCATCCGTCTGTCCCAATTTCATTTCATAGCCCGGGTACTGCCCCAGCCGGGTGGTATTTTCATACCCCTGGGCCGCAGATCCCACCTCCGACACCGAGGCCGGAACTGCCTGGGTGGCATCTCTGGGAAACTGCCCCATATCCCGGCGCAGATACTGGTCAGCCTGGATAAAGTGGCGGTAGATGGAGTCCCAGGTGACAGGGCCCACCACGCCGTCCACCGTCAGCCCGGTCACCTGCTGATAGCTGCGTACCGCCCGGGCGGTGTTGGGACCAAATACTCCATCAATTTGAAGGGGCGACAGGGCGTTGTCAAATTCCGCCAGGAGGGCCAGCATATACTGCAGCACCTCCACCTCGGTCCCGGAGCTGCCCTCCCGCAACACCCCTGGGAATTGAAATTGAACCGCAAAGAAGGTCTGCCCCTGACTGACCAGCTCTGAGAGCTTGGTGACACCCACATACAAATAGACCATCTTGTACCAGGTGGCCTTGCCCACAATTCCGTCGGGGGTGAGGTTGAAAATCCGCTGGAATTCCTTCACCGCCGCCTCTGTATTCTCATCATAGGCCCCAATGACCGGGCGGATCTTGGGAATAGCGGGGTAGTTCTGAGAAATCCGGTTGAGCATGGTCTGAACAATGACCACCTCCTGTCCCACCGACCCCAGCCGGAGAGGCGTGCCGGGGTAGGAGCTCTGGAGGTCCTGAATGGGGGCATCCACAACCAGCTCAATGTTGTCCCCGTAGTAGTAGCGCAGGATCTCCATGTCGTTGTAGCCCTCCTGGGCGAGGCTCTGGCTGCCCCACTGGGACAGGCCGTCACAGGTGGTGGTAGTTCCGTTGCAGAACTTGGCGGACAGCGGCTCCACAAACCCCTGGCGCCGGATGTAGTCGTTGAAAATCTCATCCACAATCTGGCTGATGTTCTCAAAAATGTTGCGGCCCCGGATAAATTTCTGGTCGTAGGCCGTGGAGGCCGTGATCTGGAAGTCATAGCCCCGGCTGGGGTAGAACTCCGTATAGACCCGGTTGAGGGCAAAGGAGATGATGGCCAGGACGTTGGCCCGGATGGCCGCCGGCTCCCAGGTAGGGTAGATTTCACTGGAGGCCACGTTTTTCACATAGTCCGGGAAGTTGACCGTTACGTTTTCCGCCCACTGGTCCGGCGCACCCATGTGTACGGTAATGGTCCGGGGCACATAAGGAAGAATGGCAGGCATGGCTCACCTCACAGACTCTGAGAGGTGATGTCCCGCACATCCCGCTGCTGAAGGCTGCTCTCGCCCTCCGCCAGCGGGATGAGCTCCATCTCCTGCAGCGTCTCCACGCCCGGGAACACCTGAACCCCGTTGACCTGGAGCATCACATAGCCCGGCTGCTCCGCCCACACGCTGCACACCGCGAATGCCGGTTCCCCCTCCGGGACGGGATGCGTGCTCTCCCCCAGGGCCGGTGTGGGAATCTCCACCGGCTCAATCAGTCCGCTGCTGTCCGTGGCCTGTACGCTGAGCAGCCGGTACTTGCCGTCCCGGTTCTGCTGCGTCACCACCACGGTGGCTCCCTCCAACGGGAGCTCCGCCTGTGAGGTATACACCCGTACCCTCAGCTTTCCTGTGCTTGTCATAGTCCGTTCCTCCTGAGAAGCGGGCAGTTCCCGCCTTAGTTTCCGCCCCATCCTATGTCCCGACGGTACGCCTTGCTCCCCAGGCAAAAAAGCACCGCCTGCCAAACAGCAGGCGGTGCTTTACGCATTTCTTCTGTTTTATTCGGCCAGAGGCTCCCAGCTCTCGTCGTGCTCGGAGCGCTTGGCACGGGTCATCAGGTCGGCCACCACTCCATGTACGTCCCGGCCCTCGTAGAGCACTTCGTAGGCTGCCTGGGCAATGGGCATCTCCACGCCCACTTTCTGGGCCAGGGTACGGGCGTTGGCTGCAGCATAGTAGCCCTCCACCACTGCGCCAATCTCCTTCACAGCCTCCTCCACCGGCTTGCCTTCTCCGATAAGGATGCCGCAGCGGCGGTTACGGGAGTGCATGGAGCAGCAGGTGACGATCAGATCGCCTACGCCGGCAAGTCCGGTAAAGGTCTCCTTCTTGCCGCCCAGAGCCACACCCAGCCGGGCCATCTCCGCCAGGCCGCGGGTCATGAGCAGGGCCTTGGTGTTGTCACCATACCCCATGCCGTCGCAGCAGCCGGCGCACAGGGCGATAATGTTCTTCAGAGCGGCGCAGATCTCGGTGCCCACCTTGTCGTCGCTGGTATAGACACGGAAGCGCTTGTTCATGAAAACGTCCTGCACCTTCTGGGCCACCGCCAGATCGTCGGCCGCCGCCACCACGCCGGTGGGAATATGCCGTCCCACCTCCTCAGCGTGGGAGGGACCGGAGAGGACCACCACGGGGCACTTGCCGTCCAGCTCCTGCTCAATCACCTGGCTCAGGCGCAGGGAGCTGTCCTTCTCAATGCCCTTGGACACGGAGACCACGATGGTCCCCGGGTCCATCAGATCCTTCAGCTGGGCCGCCGTGCTGCGCACCGCGAAGGACGGGGTGGCCAGCACTACCAGGCCGCACCCCTTCACCGCTGCCAAATCGGTGGTAAACTTCAGCTCCTCAGGCAGAGCGACCCCTTTCAGCATGGGATTTTCATGGGTTTCCCGCAAAATTTTGGACTCCGCCTCATGATAGGACCACAGGGTAACGTCGTTGCCGTTTTCCAGCAGCAGCAGCGCCAGGGCCGTCCCCCAGCCGCCGCTTCCCACGACCGTGATTTTCATGGTCTGGACCTCCTTGTTGTTTATAATGGGCGGCCCCGGGCCGCATGTTTCTGGAATCCTGCGCTATTTCTTCTTATGCAGGCTGAACTTGTTCTCGGTTCCGGTAAGCAGCCGGTGGATATTGCCCCGGTGCATATACAGAATCAACAGGCCGATAAAGGCACCCAGGAAGGTGATAACCGAGCTCCGGTAGACAAACCAGGTGATAAAGGGGAAGGAAGCCCCCGCCCAGCAGGAACCCAGGGACACATACCGGGTGAGAACGGCCAGGACCAGGAATCCGCCCCATACCACCAGGGCGATGCGCCAGTCAATCATAATGGCAATGGCTCCGCCGGAGAGGATGCCCTTGCCGCCCTTAAAGTGGAACATACAGGGAAACATGTGGCCCAGCAGGCAGAAGAGGCCCGCCCAGTACTTGGCCAGCGTGATCACGATCGCGTCATCCACAATCATATTGCGGAACAGCATAGTGCCAATCAGAATGGCCACAACGGCCTTCAGCACGTCGGTGAGAATGACCACAAAGGTCAGGGGGCCGCCGAAGGTGCGGAAGAAGTTGGTCAGGCCCGCGTTGCCGCTGCCGTGGTTGCGCACGTCATCCCGCAGAATATACTTGGAGACAATGACCGCGCCATTGAAGCAGCCGCAGAAATAGGCGATCACCGCGGTCAGCAGAGCTGGTAGCACCAATGAAGGTGCTATCACCTCGAGCGCTGCCAGATTCATCATGGCTTACCCCTCCTTGTCACCCTTCTGCCGGATGGTCATGCGCACGGGGGTGCCCTCCAGGCCAAAGGTGCTCCGAATTTGATTTTCCAGGTACCGCTGGTAGGAGAAATGGAACAGCCGCGCGTCGTTGCAGAAGCAGACAAAGTGGGGCGGACGGATGCCCGTCTGGGTCATATAGTAGATCTTCAGCCGCCGGCCCTTGTCGGTGGGAGGCTGGACCCGGGCGGTGGCGTCGGCCAGCACATTGTTGAGCATGCCGGTGGAGATACGGGTCGCCGCCTGGTTGTTGACGTAGTTAATGAGGTCAAAGAGCCGGTCCACACGCTGACCGGTGAGGGCGGAAATAAAGACAATGGGGGCGTAGGTCATGTAACTCAAGTCCCGCATAACGTCCTGGCGCATCTTGTCCATGGTCTTGCCGTCCTTCTCGATGGCATCCCACTTGTTGACCACGATGATACAGGCCTTGCCCGCCTCATGGGCCAGACCGGCCACCTTGGTATCCTGCTCCGTGACCCCCTCCCGGGCGTCGATGAGGATGAGGCACACGTCGCTGCGCTCGATGGCCATGGTGGAGCGCAGGACGGAGAACTTCTCCACCCGGTCGTCCACCTTGGACTTCTTCCGCATGCCGGCGGTATCAATAAAGAGGTATTTGCCCTTCTCATTTTCAAAGAAGCTGTCCACCGCATCCCGGGTGGTACCCGCCACGTCGGAGACAATCACCCGCTCCTCTCCCAGGATCTTGTTGAGCAGAGAGGACTTGCCCACGTTGGGCTTGCCGATGATGGCCACCTTGATAGTATCGTCCTCTTCCTCCTCCTCGTCCTCGGGGGGGAAGTAGGCAAAGCAGGCATCCAGCAGGTCCCCGGTGCCGTGGCCGTGGACGGCGGAGACGGCAATGGGATCCCCCAGACCCAGGTTATAAAACTCATAGACGTCCGGGTTCTCCCGACCCACCTGGTCGGCCTTATTCACCGCCAGCACCACGGGCTTCCGGGAGCGCAGGAGCATGTTGGCCACGTCCTGGTCGGCGGCGGTCATACCCGTCTTCACATCGCAGACAAAGACGATGACGGTGGCGGTCTGGATGGCGATCTCCGCCTGCTCCCGCATGAAGGAGAGGATCTGATCGTCGGTGCCCGGCTCAATGCCGCCGGTATCCACAATATCAAAGACCCGGTTTCTCCACTCACACTGGGCGTACAGCCGGTCCCGGGTCACACCGGGGGTGTCCTCCACGATAGAGAGACGCTGGCCGCACAGCTTATTAAACAACATGGACTTGCCCACATTGGGCCGTCCCACGATGGCCACTAATGGCTTCATCCTATCACACTCATTTCTGGCAGTTTATCCCCGTACGCCGGGGTTATAGCGGTAATATTCATCCTCAGGCAGGTTGGGCATGGAGGGAGGCGGCGCCGTCTGGATGCCGCACATGGCGTCCAGCAGCTCATAGCCGTCCTGAGCCACGGGAATCACCGGCACCCCCAGCTCCCGCTCCACATCGTCCAGGGTCACGTCGTCCAAAAAGACCCGCTCCCCCGCTCGGAGCATATTGGCCGGAATCAGCAGCCGCTCACCCAGCGGCTGTCCCCGCAGCTGGTCGATGAGATCCCTTCCGGTGACCAGTCCGGCCACCGTGATGGTCTCCCCGAAAAAGCGGTTCAGGATGGGGTATACCTTCCCTTCTATTTTACCACAGCGGGCCCGGGCCATGTCTACTAATTTTTCCAAAAACGGGGCGGCAGACACACCGGTGGCGATGGAGAAAGGCGTGGCCCCCGCCATCTCCTCCTCTTCCATGAGGTCAAGGCCCCGTCCAAACTCGCTCATCAGCAGGCGGAGCATGCCTACGCCGTTGTCCAGCTGGGTAAACTCCTCGAAGTAACTCTCCTCAGGCAGTTCCCGCCCAGCCAGCAGGTAAAATTCGTCCGAGCACCACACCAGCCGGGTTCCCTTCTCCTCCAGATGCTTCTGGGCAAAGGCCTCCACCTGGTCCACCAGGGCTGCCGCCTGCTCCCGGGTGTAGGGCTTGAGATGGTAGAGCCCCTCCCGGTGCTTGGTCACTCCCACCGGCACCACTGAGATACTGTTCACCGACGGATACATCTCAGCCAGATCCGCCAGAGTCTTGTCCAGCGCCGGACCGTCGTTGATGCCCGGGCAGGAGACAATCTGGCAGTTCATGGTGATGTGGTTCTGGGCAAAGCGCTTCATAATGGCAATGCCCTCCCCCGCCCGGGGATTTTTCAGCATTTCTGCCCGCAGCTGCGGGTCGGTGGTGTGGACGGAGACATTGATGGGCGAAATGCGCAGGTCAATGATCCGCTGTACCTCCCGGGGCGAGAGGTTGGTCAGAGTGAGGTAGTTGCCCATGAGGAAGGACAGCCGGGCGTCGTCATCCTTAAAATATAAGGTGGGACGCATGCCCGGAGGCATCTGGTCCACAAAGCAGAAAATGCAGTTGTTGGCACAGGAGCGGGCCCGGTCCATGAGATAGGTCTCAAATTCCAGCCCCAGGTCCTCCCCCTCGCTTTTCCGCAGGCGCACCGTGCGGGTCTTCCCCTCCGGGTCCCGCAGCACCAGCTCCAGCCGGGGGTCGTAGCTGTAAAATTTGTAGTCCAGCACATCCACAATCATGTGGCCGTTGATCTGGGTCAGCGTCTCTCCCACCCGCACACCTGCGCGATGGGCCGGGCTCCTGGGCTCTACCGCCCGGATGGCCGTCATGCTCATGAATGATTCACCGCCTGCACACAAAATACACCTTCAAAGGCGTTCTTTTTATTTTACAATAGAATACGCCCCATTGCAAGACAAAGCCCCCTTCTTCTCTTTCTTTTCCCGAAGAATTTTGATGCCTTGTCCCCTGCCTCTCTCCTTTTCTATTCATATTCCAAGGGTGCAAAACAATTTCTTGCTTTTTGCCGCACCTATGGTATGATAAAAGGACCCGGCTGTCCTGTTTGCCGGGGTAAAGGAGTGGATTTACTGTGACACACAGCACAAAGCGGGACTCCTGGAGCTCCAAATGGGGTTTTATCCTGGCCTGCATCGGTTCTGCCGTGGGAATGGGCAATATCTGGCTCTTCCCTGCCCGCGTCTCCAAGTACGGAGGCGCTACCTTCCTCATCCCCTATCTGATTTTTGTGGTCATCATTGGTTCCACCGGCGTCATTGGTGAGATGTCCTTCGGCCGGGCCACGCGCTCCGGCCCTGTGGACGCCTTCGGCACAGCCACCAAGATGCGCTTCGGCTCTGCCAAGCCCGGCCGTCTGCTGGGTCTTATTCCGGTGCTGGGCTCCCTGGCCCTGGCCATCGGCTACTCCGTAGTCACCGGCTGGATCTTCAAGTACACCGCCGATGCGCTCACCGGCACCCTGTCCTCTCTGCAGGGGGTGGACGCCTTCAACAACCATTTCGGAGCCGTGTCCTCCGGCAACGCCCTGTGGCAGGTAATCGGAATGGCTGTTACCATTGCCATCATGGTATTCGGCATCGGACGGGGTATTGAACGGGCCAACAAAATTATGACTCCCCTGTTTTTCCTTCTCTTTATCGGGCTGGCCCTCTATCTGGTCACCCTTCCCGCCTCGGCCCCCGGCTACCAGTACATCTTCGTCCTCCAGCCGGAGGGACTGCTGGACCCCATGGTTTGGGTCTATGCTCTGGGACAGGCCTTCTTCTCCCTGTCTGTGGCGGGGAACGGCACCCTGATTTACGGTTCCTACCTCAGCCGGGACTCCAACGTCCCCGCTGACGCCCGCATGGTCGCCATCTTCGATACCTGCGCCGCCATGCTGGCCGCTCTGGTCATCATCCCGGCTATGGCTGTGGCCGGCCAGCAGCTGAACAACAGCGGCCCGGGCCTGATGTTCATCTTCCTGCCCAACGTGCTGAACTCCATCCCCGGCGGCTGGCTCATCTCCATCGTCTTTTTCCTGGCGGTTATCTTTGCTGCCCTCACCTCTCTTATTAACCTCTTTGAGGCCCCCACGGCTACCCTCCAGGAGCTCTTCCACCTGAAGCGGCCTGCGGCAGTCGCCATCATCGGCGGGCTGGGCATCGTCGTCGGCCTGCTCATCGCCCCCATTGTCTCCGACTGGATGGATGTGTGCTCCATCTATATTTGTCCTCTGGGCGCTTTGCTGGCCGCCGTCATGTTCTTCTGGGTGTGCGGCAAGGATTACGTACTGGAGCAGGTCAACCTGGCCCGGTCTAAGCCTTTGGGCGCCTGGTTCTATCCCATGGCCAAATATGTGTTCTGCGGTGTCACACTGCTGGTGCTGATTCTGGGCGCCTGCGTCCAGGGCGGCATTGGATAAACAGGCAAAACAAAAGCGGGAGCTTCCCAGAAGCTCCCGCTTTTTTATCTATCTTCTTTATGACTGCACTGTGGGTTGTTCCACCGCTGCCTGAGTGGCTACACCGTCCCGGTGATAGAGCACCTTGAGCAGAATCGGGGTCACGATTGCAGAGACCAGAATCAGAATGATAACGCTGGTGAAGAACATGGAGTTCAGCAGGCCCAGCAGCAGACCCTTCTGGGCCACAATCAGGGCAACCTCGCCCCGGTTCATCATGCCCACGCCGATTTTCAGTGCATCGCTGCCGGAGAAGCCGCACAGGCGGGCCATGCCGCCGCAGCCTACCACCTTGGACAGCAGAGCCACCACCAGGAAGGCCACGGTAAAGAGCAGCAGGGTGGTATCCATCTCACCCACATCGGTGCTCAGACCGATGGAGGCAAAGAACAGCGGGCCAAAGATGATATAGGAGTTGATGTCCATCTTCCGCTCGATGTAAGAGGCATCCTCCAGATTGGAGAGCACCAGGCCGGCCAGGTAAGCGCCGGTGATATCCGCAATGCCGAAGTACTCCTCGGCGATGTAGGCCATGGCCAGACAGAACGCCAGAGCCAGGATGGGAACACGGCGGGTGTGGGGATGATTCTGATCAATCCAGGCAAAGGCACGATAAATGACATATCCCACCACACTGGCAAAGAGGAAAAACAGCAGGGTGTTCCAGGCAACCATGACCAGGGAAGTGCTGGGATCCTTCAGGCCGCTGATCAGGGTGAGCACGATAATGCCCAGCACATCGTCAATGATAGCCGCCGACATAATGGTGGTTCCAACCCGCTCTTTCAGGTGCCCCAGCTCACGCAGAGCCTCTACGGTAATGGAGACCGAAGTCGCCGTCAGAATACAGCCAATGAACAGTGCCTCATAAAACAGGTTGCGCTCACTGCTGGCTCCGCCGTAGAACAGCAGAAACAGCCCCGTTCCTGCCACCAGAGGAATAATCACACCGGATGCCGCAATCGCCAGTGCCTTGGGGCCGCTGCGCACGATTTCCTTGGTATCGGACTCCAGTCCGGCAGAGAACATCAGCAGCACCACGCCGATTTCCGCCATCTGAGTCAAAAAGTCAGAGGGCTGCACCAGATGGAACATACACGGACCTATCAGCAGACCTGCAATAATATTGCCCACCACACTGGGCATCTTCAGTCTCCGGGCAGCTAATCCGCAAAATTTTGCCGCTACCAGGATAATCGCTATATCACGGAAAATCCCATAAGATTCCATACATACCCCTCCAGAAAAAATCAATCCGGGTGGCCGCTGACGGATACTCACCTGTGTGGTCAGCCCGTCCCGCTTCCCCCCGTTTTCGTTGTTACAGCATAGCTTGTAACGTCTTTTAAGTCAATGGAAATATCGCTTAGATTTTGCCGTTTTTGCCCGTTTTTCTTTCCAACATGCACAATTTCCGTTTATCTTTTTTGTGAAAGACGCCCATCACTTTCTTTTTTTCTTTTTTCTGCCCCTTAAGACATCTTTTCTCTTCCCATTGACTTTTTGAAATGCTTTGTGTATCATTATTCTATTATTGTGCAGAGTAAACCTTTTGATTTTGTATCTATGCAGCACAAAGGTACTGCTCTCGGCCAAGCTGTTTTTGCCTGACCTCCGCGAATGAAAACCGAATATACGCGCCTGTGATGGAATTGGTAGACATGCGAGATTTAGGTGCTGTCACCTCAGTGAAGAATTTCTCACCAATTAGGTAAAAGCAGGCATGGCCTGTTTTTATAGATGCGGAACAAGCGCAACGCTCCGCCTCGGGTGTCCCCTCCCCGAGTAAAAATAGAGGGAAAGTGAATATGCGGGTATGACGGAATTGGCAGACGTGCAGGATTTAGGTGCTGTCACCTCAGTGAAGAATTTCTCACCAATTAGGTAAAAGCAGGCATGGCCTGTTTTTATAGATGCGGAACAAGCGCAACGCTCCGCCTCGGGTGTCCCCTCCCCGAGTAAAAATAGAGGGAAAGTGAATATGCGGGTATGACGGAATTGGCAGACGTGCAGGATTTAGGTTCCTGTGCCGCAAGGCGTGTGGGTTCGACCCCCACTACCCGTACCACGTCGGAATGGACTGCGCTCCATTCAAAAAGCCCGGCCAAAGCCGGGCTTTTCTCATACCGCTCCGTCATTCCTCCTTTTCCCCACGAAACTTTGCTGGCGCAAACTTCCGCGGGTCCCCATGGGCCATGGACGGGGCGGATATCGATTTTGACCGTCCTTTGCATTATAAGATTTACTCCCAAGAGAAAACTCGGAGCATATCACAGAAGACATGCCCCGAGTTTTTTTAAATATTATCCTTAAGGAACTGGCTCTTACAGATGGTGTTATGCCAAGCTGCATTTCCTGTCAACTCTCCGACAAAAAGGCGGTCATTTCCATCCATCAATTCCCAAAGCTTGTCCCGTACCTGAGCACAGGTTTCGTCAGTTTTGATGAACCATGTGGACTCTGTCACATGAGCCCAAGTACCGTAGCTCTTAATGGTTTTGTACAACGCGTCATAGTCCCTACCAGGTTGCCGCAGGTCATACTCGATGATTTTAGAAGACATATGTGTCGTCCTCCTTAAGTCAGCGTGTACTCACGCCAAGGAATTGCCTGCAGCGGTACCTTTGCGAGAAAGTTGACGATATCACGACGCCCGGAGTAAGTGGGAATTCCCCTCGCATTCTGGGCCATTAAGATGATGGGCACCGGCCCAAATGCGCGTACTCCGAAAGTTCGCATTGAGGCAGCCTCAGATGAATTGTCCAGAACACGGGGCTTGACAATGACGATGCCAAATGTCACATTTTGTTCCTTGATAAGTGCTCCTTGAAACGTCATCGGTTACCTCCGCTGTGTTTGGTCTTGTCTACCAGAGTAAAGGTTGTGGCCCCAGTAGGGACGGGAGGTACGCGGTTTCCTTCAACAAAGGTGACTTCAGTCTTTGATCCTTCAGGTCGGTATTGACCAGATACAGGAACAACTCCACCAGTTTTAACTTTTACGGCCATTGCAATAGGCTCCTTTCGTATAAAAGATAGGATAAAAGAGCACAACGCCTGTTCATTTCCTTTCCGCTGACGAATTTCCTATTGCATCTGGCCCCATATTGTGATACCATAAAGTTGCTACACGATAAAAGTATCATCAGATGCTTTCGTCAACACAGGGAGACACCGGGACATTCTCGGTGTCTCTCTTTTCGTTGTCTCTACAGCCTACATGATAACACCTCTCGCCCTCTTTGTCAATAGCTGTTTTTTGATTTTGCTCGTTTTTTGAAAAAACAATTAATAACAAGCCCTTAATTCGAGTTCTTAACATATAAAAAGAAAAGAAAAAGCAAAAACGCCATTTAACTACCGCGAGTAGTTAAATGGCGTTAATATGTCAGGGAAATTGCGGAATATCACCAAATGCACACCGCAAGTATTTTTCTGCAATATTATCAGTAGTCCTTGTGCCTGGGTATTCGCTAATTCGGGTCATTGAACTCCGTCCGTGAGAATCCTTACTAATTACCCACACTTGGTCTCTACGGACACCTTTCTCAGCCAACGAAATACAGTGAGTTGTACAAATAAGTTGAGAGTTAAGAGGATTTAGTTCCGGTGACTTAAATAACTCAAGAATTCGCTGCACAATATTGGGATGCAATCCGTTTTCTAATTCGTCAATAACAATTGGGCTACCAGATTCTAAAGCAGAAAATAATAGAGGAAGAATGCTCAGCATTTTAATTGTACCGGTGGATTCATACTTTAAGAAAGGTAGCAGTACAGTATCAACAATATTATCCTCCTGATAAACAGAGTGTTCTGATTGTACATCTACTCGAATATTTTTAATGATAAGTTCTCGGCCTTCCAGATCATCAATGCCCATTGGAACTTTCTGGCGATCAACTCTTTCTTCAGTAAACTCAACAGACAGTCCATTCATTGTAGGTTCCGCAACACGTAATATTTTCAAACATCTTTCACGGACTTCTTCTGTGAAGTTTTCTTTGGTAATATTACGCAATCCATTCAGATTTGCCATATTTACAACTGTAATTTTGCTAATTGCGGAGACTATTTTAGATGCCAGCGGATTATTCAAAAAAGCAGCCATAGACAAGCATAAGGCTCGTTCTTTAACAACAGATACATTCGGAATAAAGCTTGATAATTCTGACTTTAATACTATACTGCTATATTCTGGAGACGTACGCAAAAGAATGACTTCTGTTCTTTGCTTTTTCTTAGTTAGTTTTTCTGATACAATTAAGGAATCATAAATTGCAAAAGAATAATTATATGTTATCCCATCCATCAGTATTTCGATTTCATATTCGGATGGAATGCCGCTTCCGTTTTTATCAAAAATGAAATGTTTATCCATCTCATTCGCACTGAGTTTAATCGGTTGCAACTCTAATAGTTGTGGGTTGTTAGAAGCTAATAATGGTGATAAATTAATTAGTTGCTGAATGTGAATGATAGCCTTACAGAAATTCGATTTTCCTGCTCCATTTGCACCAAAAATATATGAAACTCGATTAAATACCTCTTCTCCATAAGAAAAAGTATTTTCCATAAATTCTTTTTTAGCGCGATCAGTAGCAGTAGTAAATACAACTTCATCGGCAAATGGGCCAAAGTTCTTAACCCGTAGAGATTTTAAAACAATATTAGTCATATTAATACTCCTACCTTTCAATTGTAAGAATACAATATATCCAGCATTTTGTCAATGGTTATATGCGGTTTTTGCGAAAATATTACAAAAATCGCATATAACTATTTTCTTTCTGAGATTTTGCAATAACACAACTCAGCTTAACATTTAGGGGAATTATTTTATAAAAGAGAGTATAATTTTATCTATCTCGTTCTCTAACTGCTGAATTTGATTCTCTAAAGCAAAGATATGGGCGTCGAGGACCGGTTTCCTCAACGCCCACATTTTTTGCTTCTGCTTCAGTTCCTTCTGCTCCTCAGCCATGCTAATCCGCATGGTCTGGACAAACTCCTGCACCGCTGCATCCAGTACCTCCTCATGGATGCGGTGAGAACTGCAATAGCTTTTCCCATTCCGGTGGTAGCCCTTACAGACATACTCCACTCGCCGCTTGTCGTTCCAGTACCGGATCATCGGCACAAAGGGGCTGCCGCACTCTTTGCAGAGAATCAGTCCGGCGTAGCGGTGTTTTGCCTTGTTTCCATTGGCCGGGCGGGCCTGCGCTTTCAGTTTTTGCTGAACCTTTTCCCAGATGTCACGCTCAATTATGACAGGAAAGAAGTTTTCGTGCCGATACCACTCCGCCTGTTCCAATCGCTTCGCCTTACCGCCATTGGTTTCCGAGCGGTGGTTGATCAGCACCCCGGTATAGGCCTCCTCCACCAGGATGTTTTTTACACTCGCATATGTCCACACATAGTGCCCATCACTGGTTTTGTTTACCACACAGACTTCTCTGCCGCATTGCTCCGCCCGGAGCTGTGCCGGCGTCTTTCGCCCCAGCGCATTGAGCCTGCGGGCAATTTCTTTTTGCCCATGCCCCTGTAAGTAGAGAGAATAGACCATCCGCACAGTTTCCGACGCCTCCGGGTGAAGTTCAATTGTATTGGTATTGCGGTCTTTCCGATAGCCAAAGGGGGGCGTAATCACAATGCCCTCCCGCTGTTTCTGACGATACCCGGCTCGGATTTTTTTGCTGATGTCCCTGGCGTAGTGATCGTTCATCAGGCCACGGATGCCGATGATCAAATCATCCTCGTCGCGGAAGGTATCGATCCCTTCTGTTGCGGAAATCACCCGCACCTGATGTTCCCGCAGATAGTCCATAAATAATGCGGTCTGGGTTCTATGGCGGCCAAGTCGTGACAAGTCCTTTACGATGACGGCATCGATTTTATCAGCGTCCACAGCCGCCGTGAGCTCATCCAGCCCACGGCGGTTGAACTTCATGCCGCTCACATTGTCATCGGAAGACTGTCCCACAATGGTGTACCCATGCTGCTCGGCAAAGCCATGGCAGATCTCCTGCTGGTTCAGGAGAGCGTTCATCTCCTGGTCATCATCGTTTGACAGTCGCGCATAGATCCATACCCGCATCTGTTATCACCTATCCCGCATAGTAGTCACCATAAATGATTGCGCCCAGCCGGTCATAATCGAAATCCGCGGAGAGGATGGAATCCGTTTGCTCCCCATTTTCGAAGATATCCAGATGATCCCGGAAGGGCGCTTTCAGCCGGATCTCTAAATCCAGCTTACCATCCTCCTCATGAACAAGGATCTTTTCAACCAGCATTTTCAGATGAGCCTCCGACATTTCGCCGTCTTGAAGAATATCGTCAATTAGGCTGATGTCTCGCTTTAGCTTGGCCTGGCGGCTGCGAAGCATTTCTGAGATGTTCTGCAGTTCCTCGATCTGCTTTTTGGCCTCCGCGATCTGCTCCTCACGCTTTGCGATCATTCGGTCATAGCGTTCCGCGTTGGCCTTATCCCGGATGCGTTCCATCAAAATCACCTCCACTTCCTCCTCCAGCAGGAGAATGTGTTCTTGCAGTTTGCTTATTTTGGCACTGGCCATGGAAGCTTTGGGCGTCCATTTTTCAATGAACCACTCCAGTCTTGACCAGTTTTCTTCGTACAGTTCTTTTGTCCGCAGGAGCTCCGCGCTGATCAGGCGATCCAACGCTTCCTCATCCACTATGTGAGAGGAGCAATGTTCCTTGCCATACCGATGGTAGGTATCACAGACATAGACCACCCGTTCGCCGTCCTTCAGCTTAATTCGCTTGCCGATAAAAGTCCGGCCGCAGTCCTGGCAGCGCAGGAGCCCTCCGTACCGAAGGATACCCTTGTTGGTACCGGCCCGGGTGTTTTTTGCCTTGCGCTCTGTCAGAAGCGTCTGCGCCAGATCCCATGTCTCACGGGTCACGATCATCGGCAGATAGTTTTCATGGCGGAACTGTTCTTCTGGGTCGGTGAAGCGGAAGGTCTTGTTTATCTTGTTGCGCTCGCTCTTGTGGCAGATCAGCGTACCGATATAACTCTCATCCTTAAGGATACGGCCAACCATCGTCGCGTCCCACAGATATTTCTTGAGTATCCCATCCTGCGTATTGGGCAGGCGCTTGTTTAGCAGCTCCATCTGCATGCGCGCGGGCGTTTTTCTTCTCTGCTCGTTCAATGTACGGGCAATGGCTTTCATCCCGCTGCCGCCGGTATAGGTGGAGAAGATCATGCGGACAGTTTCGGCGGCTTCCTCAACAACGACGACTTTCTTAGTGTTCTTGTCCTTGAAATATCCGAAGGGCGGAATGGTCACGATGCCCTCCTTTTGCTTCTGCCGGTAACCGGTTCGCACACGCCGACTGCCATCACGGGCGTAGAAGTCGTTGACCAGTCCCTTGAAGCCAATGATGAGATCATCATTCTCGTTAAAGGTATCGATGTTTTCCGTTGCGGACAGGACCCGTACATTGCGCTCACGGAGGTAGTCAATGAAGAGTGCGGTCTGTGTACGGTGCCGGCCAAGGCGGGACAGATCTTTGACGACGATGGCTTCTATTTTCCCTGCCTCGACCACTTCATAGATTTTGTCGATGCCCTCACGGTTGAAGTGCATACCGCTGACATTGTCATCGAAGGATTCGCCAACCACCTCGTGGCCATTGCTGACGGCAAAGTTGTATATGATTTTTCTCTGGTTGTTCAGCGAATTGAGTTCCTCATCCTCATCTCTGGACAAGCGGTAATAGAGCCAGACTTTCATAATTGTTCCTTTCCGCTATGGTGTGCCGATTATTCACGACACACCATAGCACACAAGTTTTTGAATAGCTATCAAAACCAATCAGGCCACTTCATTTTCTACCTTACCAACAGAATCAGCAGGCTGATTTGTGTACGGATCATCCACAGATAGATAGTCGTGGATCATCATTTTCAGGAAGTGATCGAACTGGTCATCTGTCCCCACATAGGAATACATGACACTTTTGATGTTGGATTCTTTTTTCTTTCTACCCATAGCGTTCCTTTCCCCCAAAACCAATTCGGGCAATAAAAATAGCAGACCGTCACATGGTCTGCTGCCAAGTCTGTTCTTCTTCGTGATCGTCCTGGGCGTGGCCCTGGGCGATTTTCTTTCGCCTCTGCTTGCGGAGTGTTTTCCTGTCTGTATGCGGGTGCATTGTGGTACTGTCCATCACTGGAGCAACAGACTGAGACTGCTCCAGACGGTATCCAAGCCCCACCACAGCAGAAGTAACGCCGCCGTCCCCATCAGCAGAACTGTCCATATGGGGCCATCCAGATGCGGCAGACTCAGTCTGGGCAGTCTGATGCTGGGCAGAGAAAAATGCTTCTCGTTCCGCTTCCCAGCCTGTTCGTTCATCTGCTCCAGATGCTTCACCACTTTCAGCAGCTCCTCCATCTGCGTCCGGGTCGGGAGCTGCGCCAGCAGTTCGTTGATCTTCTTCAGATAGCCAGTCTGTCTCTCGGTGTGGTACCCCAGTGTGTAGAGGTCGCTCAGCAGATCCTCCCACTCCGCTTTCGTGGGACACACTTCGGGAGGCGGTGTCAGCTCCTGTGCTGGAGGCTGCGGCGTGGTCTGTACCATCTGCGCAGGTCGGTTCTTCTCCAACAGCTCGTCCATGGATAATTTCTGCTCTGATTCTGAATTCATATTCCATATTCTCCTTCAGATATTTGTCTCCGAACAGCAGGCGGTCACGGTACTGCCAGCCGCTGGGTGTGGTGTAGGTGATGTTCCGCCGGGAGGTTTCCCAGCGTACCTTGTAGCCCTCGTTCTCCATCAGCGCAATAAATTCCTCACGGCTGGAGGCATGGCGCATACAGTCGTTGATGACATTCATGAGCTGCAGCTTCTTGCTTTGGCCACGGGCTGCGGTGTGATACTCACCAACCGTCATGGTCTTGGTTTTCTGCTTCCTATCCTTGGGCTTGAACACAGGGAGAGAAAATTCCATACAGAGCTGATCGTTGCGCTGCCGCAGTTCCTGGAGCTGCTCTTTTGCAATGTGCAGTTTCTTTCCCGTATCGAAGTTGACGGAGTTGATGAGGAAGTGGGAATGGATGTGTTCCCGGTCTGTGTGGGTGCAGACCAGAACTTCATACCCCTCATAGTACTCAGCCAGCTTCAATGCCGCTGCATGGGCGGTGAACGGGTTGATTTCTTCGCCTTTTGGGAAGCTTTGCACCATGTGGTAGAACAGCACGCCGTCAGTTTTGTGATGCAGCCGCTTGGTGGTCATGAAGTCCGCGTAGACAGATTCCGGCTGGCAGTTGATGCCTGTGATCAACTGCTGCCCCTCGAACTCAGTTTTCTTGTTCTGCATGGTGTACCGCATTACGGCTCCCATACATCCGGTGCTCTGACCACGCTTGTAGTTGGTGAAGCTGATGATCGCCATCTTTCACCACCGCTTTCGTTCCAGGATCGACCGAACAGCAGTGCAGAGTTCAGAGAACGCCTGACGCACGCTGTCCAGATTGATCACTGTGACACGCTCCATGTGCGCCAGGGTGACAAGCTGATTCAGATTTCTGCCGATGGACTTCAGCTCCTTGAGCACTTCTTTCAGTCCATCGACGACCACTACCTGCTTTCCCAGACAGCAGGCGGTCACATAATCGCTCATGGACATCCCGGAGCGTTTCGCCAGTTCTTTGATGGTCTCCCGGTCTGCGGATGCCATCCGGGTACTGAACTTGATATCTTTTTTCATGTCGTTTCCTCCAGTCTTTCGTAAAAATGGGGTGTGGGGCAGCGCCCCGCAAACAGGCGGAAGGCGGGCGGCGGCTTTGCCGACGACCAGACAAACGCGATGCTGGCCACCTCCAGGGAGGTGATTTCCCCGCGCCGGACACCTGCTCTCCTCCTTCGGCCACAAACGGCCCAACACGGCGTTTCTTTTGTCTTGCGGGAGTTTACTCGCCGCACCTGTAAACCGCCCGCAAATCGCCGCACAGCGCCCCGGCAGGGTCAACAGGGTCGACCGCCGGGACACCCTGGGCATCGTCACTTTCGGCACGGTGCAGCTCAATGAGCCGCCTTCCGTTGCTGCGGCGCACCACAGCGGAAATACCGATTTTCCTTAGTGCGTCAAGGTTTTGCAGAATCTGCCGGGATACTTTCTTGGGTGACATGCGTTCCACACCCACAGGGTCGATTCGTTCAGACAGCTCTGTGGGAGTGCCGATAAATTCGGTTCGGTCGCGCATCAGTTCAGAGAGAAGATAGATGATGCGGTCGCCCAGCAGCTCCGGCTGTGTCCGGCTGTCCGACACCAGCTCCCACACATTTTCACCGTTGCGCTCCAGCGTCAGCTCCCGGTATTCAATGTCACGGCCGACGCAGGAGAGCTTCGCTCTGCCGCTGCCTCGCTTTTCTTCCACCAGGGTGAAGCTGGAATCCACCGCACCGCTGATAGCAGTCGTACCAGAGATGCGATTGAACACATCGTCAGCGGTTTCCTTGCGCAGATGATGGATCAGAAGGATGGCGATGCCGCAGGCATCTGCGATCCGTTTCAGCGCAGAGAGGTCGCGGTAGTCGTTGGCGTAGGTTGCGTCGCGAGCTGGACGAACCATCTGCAGCGTGTCGATGATAACCAGTACCGTGTCCGGGTGTGCGGCGATAAATGCGTCCACCTGCTCCTCCAGCCCCTGACCAATGAGGGCGCACTCCGTGCAGAAGTGGACGCTGCTTGGTGCGTCCTCGGTGATCTCAAAGAGCCGGTTCTGGATACGGAGAACGGAATCCTCCAAGCAGAGATAGAGGGTAGTGCCTTGCTTCACGGACATCCCCCAGACAGGTTCGCCCTTGGCCACCATGACGGACAGCCACAGAGCCAGCCAGGATTTTCCCACCTTGGGAGAGCCGGCAAGGATGTGCAGCCCCTGAGACAGCAGCGTGTCCACCACGAAGTTGAGCGGCGTCAACGGCAGGCTCATCAGGCTCTCGCCGTCAATGGTTTGCAGTCGTTTTGTTTTACTCATCAGGATCATCCCCTTGTAAAAAAGATAAGGACAGAACCACACGGCCACCGTGGCTCTTGTCCTTTCACTTGATTATTGGGGGGATTTTGATAAAATGAGAATATCGCAAGACGGTCAGAAAACAGATATAGGACAGAGGAGGTGGCCCTATGCCGCTGGGTACCCAACAGAACAACAATTTCCTGCACCTGACAATGGATGTCTGGCAGGATCAGATCTTTTTTAACGAGACCGTCTACCCGGCCGGCCACTTTGCCGCCGAACTGTTGAATGTTCCCGAGGAGACCATGCGGGAACTGGTCACCCACGGCGGCGCCATCAGCCATCAGGTGGAGGCCCTGGCCAAGGCTGGGCGGGGTGAATTTATCAAACTGCTGGACGGGACCCGTGCCTCTCTGGAGAAGCTGCTGGATGCCCTGTGGCACTGTCCGCCGTACAGCCTGATGGACAAAGCGCAGGAGCAGCGCACATTGGAGGTGCTGCTTTCCCCGGCCTCCCACAACGACCTGCTGAAGCCGGCTTCGCCTGCTCGGGAATTTTTCTTCCGCTATCTGGTGGCTGCCTTCAGCATCCCCCTGGGCATCCAGCACTTTACCGTGGCGGCACGCTATTTTGAGGAGGGCTATCTGCGGCGGCTGAAGAAGCGGACAGAGACCTTCTTCGCCAGGGCCGCCCACGACTGCTTCAACAGCGAATGGTTCTGGGATATGATGCGTGATCTGCCAATACCGGATGTTGAGCCATTCACCATCACACCGGATCTGAGATCCTCCTATGTCTTTGCCCGACACCCGAAACAGGAAAAGGAAACCGTATTTGTGAACCGGTATTTCTTTGACCATGCCATCAGCTTCTACATCTTTGACCTGATGAATGGATTGCAGCACGGACATGCGCCCAGCCGGTGCTGTGGCTGTGGAACATACTTTCTCACCACCAACGGCCATATGCCGAAATACTGCGATGGCATTGCTCCTCAGGATTCCCGCATGACCTGCCGGCAATACGGCGCCATGATGCGGCAGAAGGAGCAAAACAAACAGCACCCGGTCTACCGCCTGTTCACCACCCGTACCAACACCATCCGCAAGCATCACCAGAGAGGAAAGATCTCCGACGAGCTGCGCAATGAAGCGCTGTATGTAGCGGAGAGCCTGCGAGATAAGGCGCTCATGGACAACGACTATGCCGCCAGCGGCTATGCAAAGGACATGGAGCAGGAAGCAATCTATGCCCAGGCGAGAGCGCGCCTTGCCCGGGAGGACGGGCCATGAGTATGTACCGCTGCGACGATCTCTGCCCGAGTAACGAGGAGCTGGCCCTGCGGATACAGGACGGCGATCCACAGGCCGCCCCGCTACTGCTTTCCCAAAACGAGGGATATCTGACCATGCTGGCCACAAGCTACTGCGAGCAGTTTTCTCAGGATTTTCTGGTGGACGACCTCAAGCAGGAGGGGGCGCTGGCGCTGCTGGACGCAGCGACGCGGTTTGATCCCTCCTATGGAACAAAGCTGCTGACCTATGCGACCTCCGCCATTGAGACAGCCATGCGGGACTGCGCCGCCCAGGGTTCCTTCTCTCTGTCGCTCCCGCTGGACCGTTACCGCCAGCTGCGCCAGGTGGCATTTATCTATGCCACGCATGAGCAGGACGCCGAAACGGATCTTCTGACCGCCATTCAAGAGAAGTTGGAAGTCTCCGTCAAAGTGGCCAAGCGTCTGCTGGAAGAATACCGTACCGTGTTTCAGATCGAGTCTTTGGGCGAGCGTGTATTTGATCTTGGTTGTGGTGGTGACCCCGCCAAGGCCTATGACCGCTTCATGCGCCGGACGCTGCTCCTCCAGCGTATGGAGGAAGTGCTGAGCCCCAGAGAGCTGAATTTGGTGCGCTGTTATCTGGGGATCGGTCAGCCCAACGAGCAGGGCATGACCTTTCAGGAACTGGCTATCCGGCTCAACTACAACGGCCCCAGTGGCGCGGAGAAAGTGTATAAGAGCGCCATCCGGAAACTGAAAAAGCAGTTGAACGGCGGCGCTTACGGTCAGTGGCTCTCCATCCAGAAAGCCATTCTCAAGGCCAGAGCGGAGGCAGAAGCTGATTCCGGTTACTATGTGCCGCCGCAGACCACCTGGCTGGACGAAAAAGAACTGGCGGAGCGGTTTCTCTGTGAAGTCGTTTCGCTGATCCACGTCCATAAGATCTTCAGCGACGCATTGGAGCAGGAAACAGAATAAGCAGTGTGGCACCAGGCTTTGTCCTGATACCGCACTGCTTTTCATTTATCCCATGCTTCCGATTTTGTTGCCATTCTCGTACATATCCTCGGCGTATTCCACATGGTTGGGTCCCTGGCTTTCTATCCAGCCGAAGCCCGGCACATAGACCATGTTGTCCGGTGTGCTGTCAGGTGCCGGGGTAGGCTCCGGTTCTTGCTGTGGTGTGGCATCCTGTTCAGAGTGAGCCTGTACTTCACTCTCTGGGGGTGTTTGAACGGGCGATGGCTCCGGGACAATGTCAGTTTCCTCGACCAGTTCCGGCAGTGTTGCTTCCGCCTTTTCTTCCTCTGGCGGTATGACTTCTTCCATCTCTGCTATCTCCGGAACTTCGGGCTGTGTGGCGATTACAGCAGCTGGCGTGGGCAGCGCGGGTGTTGCCTCGGCTGGTTGCTTCTGTGGCCACACAGCGGCACACAGGGCCAGACAGGCAGTGAACACCGCGACAGTGATGATTCGTTTCTTCATGTTGCTTCCTCCATTTCGGACATGGAAAGAGCGCCCGATCTCTTCGCCGTACAGCGAGAGACCGAGCGCTCTTTTTCAAATTGATTCAGTTCCATGGAGAGTTGCCACGCCAGCTCAAATCCAGAGATAAAGCTGTCGATAGAGCGTTCCTCTGCCATCAGACTCTGGGCATCCATGATTCGCAGTACCAACCGCCGTTCCGGCTTCTCCAGCACTTTGATCAGTGCCTGATGGCATTCTTCTACTTCCTGCTTCTGCTCCGAAAACTCTGGAGGGGTATAAAAGCAGTCGTACAGGTTCTTGAGTAGTGTTTTCATGTGTTGCACCTCCTGGTAGCAACACACATTACCACACCAGAAAGGAAATAGCTATAAAGACTTGACATCCGAATTATTTAGAGTTTCAATTTCATCAAAGCTTCAAATTATTCAAATCAAAGCGCTGTGCATAAGAAGATAGAATATCCTGGGTAAAGGTATCAAATGATAGCGCCTCCAGAGGTAACGAAAAATCTTTTGGCAGCAGCCCCGCTTCAATTAACTGAGATGTTGATCTATACAGGACGGGGCGTTCATATTTAAAATCCACAATTAACAATGTACAACGCTCATATTTGTAGAGTTCATCATTTGAGTCTGTGCGGCCATTGATAGCAGAGAAAAAGCTGATATATTTGGCCACATTTGTTTGATGAGACTTAAATGTAATTCTCCTTTCATTCATAGTTGCCTCATCATATTCGTAAACCGGAATTAAATATACCTCCCCCAAAACAGCATCTTTATACATCATGTGGAGATTAAGTGCTTCAGCAAAAGTTCGTTCAAAGAGGGTATCCGTATTTTTTGCGATGCTACTCATTTGACTTCGGACATTTATAATTAGGGTGTTTCTTGTATACTCCTCGCCATAAATGTCGGTTACATTTTCATTTGCCAATGGTCCCCAGGAAATGCGTCTCCTAACTTGAGCTATATTTTTAGGTGCAACACAAACATCTTGATCTTTCTGTTTCAGAAAACCAGCAATTTTCATCTCCGGTTTAGTTTCCTCAAAATGAGGATATATCTGTGAAGGGTCAATTCCGTTCTGAATCAATTCATATTTTACTGCATCATGAATCAGATTGATCAATGCGGAAGAACGGATAATAGACTCTTTCCTTTTTACCCCTCCGGCAAGAATTGCCGCTTCAAGCTCTGCTTTGAATCGGAACAACTGCTCATCAATGTATGCCATAGTATCCCTCTTTTCGATCGGATTACCAATAGTTTAGCATACCGCAGCAGTTTCTACAACCTTTGCAAATTTTCATAAAATCAGATATACTTTGTTATGGTGATCAAATGACAGCTGAAATTATATTGAAACATATTCCTTCCAAATACTCAAATCTACAAATCGAGGCAAGTTTAATTTTGGCGTTTCTTCGCCAAAAACAGCTTGACGGTATAAATCATTCGCAACTTTTGACTGACATTTTATGTTATGCAGAGCCTGAAGTTTGCGAAATCATCACTCGTGTCTCAAATGATAATCTTTCGCTCAAACTTCTTGAAAATATATTTGAAGCTTTAGTGGAAGATTGTGAAAAACGAGAAAACGGAGTGGTTTTCACGCCATGCTATATCGTAGAATATATTCTGGAAAACACCCTGAAGGAGCAATTGGATGAGGATAGTATAATCATCGATCCTGCTTGTGGAAGCGGGGCATTTCTCGTACTTGCTGCAGAAAAATTGTCCCAAAAATTAAACAAATCTCTTTCTGAAACTATTTCTCATAATATTTTTGGCATTGATCTTAGCGAAGATAATGTAAGACACACGAAAGAGCTTTTAACCCTTCTTGTCCTTTCCAGTGGCGAATCAGCTGATTTGTTGCGTTTTAATATTAAAGCAGCCAATAGTTTGAAAGAAAATTGGTTCGAGTTGTTTGGCCAAAAAACTTTCCACTTTATAATCGGCAATCCGCCATATGTTAATACTCACGACATGAGTAAAGATACTATCTCCCTCCTAAAAAAGAATTACAGAACAACACAAAAGGGTACATTTAATATATTTTATGCTTTTATTGAGCAGAGCATGAGATTTTTGTCCAGTAATGGAACATTAGGGTTTATCATTCCTAATAACTATCTAACCATTACAGCGGCTGAGGATCTTCGAAAGTATTTGGTAGAAAACAAATATCTTTCAAAGATAATTGATTTTGGCGAAAATATGATTTTTGCTCCAGTGAGAACATACAACTCATTGCTGTTTCTTAAAGCTTGTGGTTCCGAAAATCTAACATATGCCACCATAAAGAAAAGCTTCGATGTAAAAAGCGCACTGAATAATACTAAATTTCTTCGTATGGCGATTGATGATCTTGATTCTTCTGGCTGGAAGTTGCTTGACGAAAATGAAAGGGCAAACATCAAGAAAATTGAACAGGCGGGCTCCCCCATTAAGCCATATATTCGTGTTGGTATTGCAACTTTGAGGGATAATGTATATCTTGTAGACGGTTTTGATCAAGAGAAAGGGATGTACTATAAACTTTTTGAAGGAACCAGATACCTAATTGAACCGGGAATTACCCGCAGCATTTATAAAGTCTCAAATATTAAGGCCGAAAGCTCTTTGGCTGATGCGAAGCAGGCTATTATTTTTCCGTATACCGAAATAGAGCAATACTCGCTCGTCGATACCCCAAATAAAAACTTTCAAATTATTCCTGAGCACATTATGTCACAGCGTTATCCTCAATGTTACCAATACCTATGCCGGTGCCGCACTATTTTGGATGGAAGAGACAAAGGAAAGGGGAACGCAGTGGCTTGGTATGCATACGGTAGAAGTCAGGGGTTAGGAAACAACAGTAGAAAATTGCTTTTCCCAACCTTTAGCCTACATCCAAAATTTATGCTTGAAGAGAGTAGGCAAACATTATTTTGTAATGGTTATGCAATTCTGGAATCCCCGCAGTTTGATTTAGAGATTTTGCAAAAAATTCTAAATTCAGTAGTCATGGATTACTATGTTTCAAAAACCAGCTATGCCATTGAGGGCAACTATAAGTGCTATCAAAAAAAATATATCCAACACTTTTCCGTTCCCCAGTTTACAGACGATGAACTGGCATATCTTAAAAATGAGCCCGATATGAGTTCCATTAATCAATTCTTAATTGAAAAATATGGTCTAAGTGATTTTAGGATCTAAGTAACCGCCTATTTTTGCAAACAAAAATATATCACTAAGGTGACATCACCTTTAGGTTCTCGTGCAGCGATGCGTGTGGGTTCGAGTCCCTTCAGGCGCACCACGTCGGAGCAAGTGTTATATCGCTTGCTCCGACTTCGTTTATAAGCAAATTAGAACAAAACTATTTTGCCGTCTCTTCTCTCCAAGCTGCAACTGATGCACTGGAGTTCG